>JAJFVB010000047.1 GCA_021372055.1 Desulfobacteraceae bacterium
CCAGACCCTGTAAGCTTCGTAGATCTCCCTTGAAGGCGATGTAAGGCCCTCCCCGCAGGCGCATCGGTCTTCAAGAAATTGCGCTACCTGGTCCGCGTCCAGGCGCCATTCCGCTTTTGCGTCCTCACACGATTCAACCCGCGTGAAAATGCCGCGTTTCAGCACCTCGGCTATCGCATCGAGGGCCAGATTCAGAATCCCCGGCAATTCTCCGCGAAGCTTTTCCCGCAGCTTGGGGTCTTGTTCATGCTCTGCAAACGTGCGATTGAATTTGATGATGACTGCGCGGCGGAAGAGGGCATCGGAGAAGTCACGAGTTGCGGGCATGTGATTGCACGCAAACCAGAAAGTTACAAAAGGCCGAAATTGAAAGGGATCGCAATGTTTCCGTTCTGCAGTAACCAGCTCACCCGAAACAAGAGCTTTTAATGCCTCGTCCGCCATAACGTGGCCCACTGCGATTTCGGTCACGATATTCACGAGTTTTCCGTGAAGGTGGGCTAGCTGAAATCGGTTTGCAAATTGCGTTGGCTGTACGCTTACGGCGTGCTCCGGGCCGGCCAGGCTTGCAACAACATCGAGGAGAGCGGATTTCCCGTTGGCGCCGTTGCCGATAGTCAGGATGAATTTTTCAAGCTCACAGGTGGACAGTAGCGAATAGCCGATGACTTCGCGGACGAGTATGGCTTTTTCCAAGTGATCCGGATCTGGTTCGAATATTTCTCGCAAGAACTGCTCAAACCTCGGTGCTTTCGCCCGCGGCTCATAAATAACCGGCAGCCGCGTTGTTCTGTAGGACTCGCGCTGATGGGGTCGAAAGTCCCAGTTAAGACCATCCCAGTGCAGCTCGCCGTTTAAACAGCATATCGCACGGAGATCGGCGTCAAACTGATGTCCCTGTCGGTATATCTTGGTCCGCAGAATATCCAAGATGCTGTTGGCCGCGTGCGCTGTGATCTTCGATGCCGGAAGATGGCGATATATGGCCTGCTTAATCTCCCGCGGGTCCGCTTTTCGCCAGAGACCTTCACAATACAGCCACGTGGAACCAAGAGCTTCGATAAGGTTTTCACGCCCGAACGAGCGTATAACCGCGTCCGCGACGGTCGCTTGCACAACCTTTTTGCCCCCCTGTTCCGCGGCTATGCCCGCCGGGGTATCGCCCAAATCCTGGAATCCTTCGGCGATTGTGTCCGGTGCGGTGTTTCCCGCCTGCTTTTTCGCGTAGGAATACCCATTTTCAACGAGTTGCCGCAGCTCTTCGAAAGACCAGGGCGGCAGGCACCGGGGGTTCCACTCTTCGGCCAGGATCTTGAGACACGCAGGCTCGGAAACCCCGAGATCCCGCATTCCGCATACAACCTGGAAGGCGTTATTGTTTCCCCGCTGGTTCTCTATCGAGGGCTCGGCGATCTCCGCGTAGCGGATGGCGGCCATGGTGTTGGCGGGCGTGTCGAGATCGCAAGCGGGAATGTCGCGTCGGGCATCGCGTTCAACCGAGCCGCCGATTCGGTCTCGAATCCACGCGGGAATCGAGGTAAGAGGAGCGGAATTCCTCCAGGTGTAACCGCCTCTTTCGGTCTTTGAGCCCGCAAGGACAACGTATCCGCCTGTCGATCTCGTGTCGATTCCGGGGCCGATTTGTCCAGTCGTCGATTTCGGGGTTGCTCCCGCGTAGAAAAGGTGGAGTCCTTTGGATTGGGTAATGCAGGCGCGGGTCTGCGAGAATTGCGTTTCCGGGTTTGCCTTGAGTTCCGCATAGGTTTCGTTCCCCCCGTTTTTCGGGTCGATGTCGACCACGGTAAGACCGGAGGGACCGCAAGCGATTCCCCAGTTACAGCCGGGGTGACGCTTGCTCCACCACTTTATTTGATCGGAGTCTTTCGATGCTTGATTTTCCCAATCCTTCACAAGCGGCGGCTTCTTGGCCTTCGCGGTTATCGGGAAAACACGCCATCCCCGATTGGCGGCAGCCCGGGCCTCTTCCAGCGCGGACCTGGTTGAAATTTCTTGACCTTTTGCCGATGGTTTTTTACTATCAAGACACTCATCTTTTAAGCTGTTTCTCGTCTTCCCCGGTTCGCTGCCGGGGTTGACCGTTTCAGGGGGTTTGCTCTTCATACCCGCGCCGCCCTTTCCGTCCGTCATCACGACGGTCGATTCTGTTGATTCTGAAAGCCTGATCTGCCAGATGCCGACGCACCAAATCGGCAGCCCAGTCTATGACTTCGTCCCCGGCCTTCCGCCGCGCGCGCTCAAGCCCACCGGATGCAACCCAACGGGCTTCTCCGACATGCCATACGAGAAGAAATTTCGGACCGTGGGCGCTTCCGCGCCGGGTCAGGTAAACCGAGAAAAAGCCCGCGTGCTCGACATCGATGGAAACGAAAATTCGCCAGGATGCCGCGGGCGGGGCCGGATTGGCGACGCCGTTTGTCTGCGAAACATTCGGGCTGATTATCCAGGTATTCATGGGTAGTGGTCCTCTCATGCTTCGACTCCGTCTATTTGGCCGCTGCCACAGGAACCGTGCCCCCGCGTTGAATAACAGCGTCGAAACGATCAAGGTTCACATAAACCGCCCCTCCCAGCCGTACGAACAACTCCGGGTGCTTGCGGGTATGAATCCATTTGTACAGGGTGCACGCCCGCAACGGGAAACCCGGTATCTTATTCACTTGAGAAATTCGAATTAAATTCGTCATACGAACCTCCAATTTGCGTTAATGGGTAAAACGCATCATTGAAGGTCAAAATACTTGAAAAAATGGGGATTTATAGATGGGGTGGAGGGCCTTTACCTGGGGTGAAGGCCCTCATGGGCGGGCAATGGTTTGCTATTTCTTCTCGCCGCGGACTTTTCCGAATGCCCGCGCGATCGGTTTGATGGCTTCTCTCAGGCTGTTCTCGCTGACAGCGTATTTCCCGGCAAGATCCCTCGCAACCTCGTTATGGAGACGAATTCCGCCACGCTCGTAATATGCCGATGCCTCCTGAACCGCCTCTTTAAGACTTTGGTTGTTGCCAGCCCACTGTTCCTGGGAGTGTTTTGTCCCGGTGATACTCTGCATTATCGACTGGAATTCATCGGACCCGAGAAGAGTGAGCCTTTGCATGGCGGCAAGGTTGTGGCCGAGAGAAAAAAACATTGCGGCCATCTCATCCGCGGTTGTTGCCGTTTCGATCCTCTTCAATGTGCTTTTCGTTAGAAACGCGGCGGTGACCGCTTCTAGCCAAACCACGTCT
Organism: Desulfobacteraceae bacterium; assembly: GCA_021372055.1. Taxonomy (GTDB): domain Bacteria; phylum Desulfobacterota; class Syntrophobacteria; order Syntrophobacterales; family Syntrophobacteraceae; genus SbD1. The sequence goes on from JAJFVB010000047.1 coordinate 3,247, forward strand.
TGGAAAAGCTGAGCTTTTCGTTTCAATTCATTTGCGCCGGCAAGAGCCTGCGTTTTTTCATCCAGGGATCGCAATAGGTCGTCGCGGGTCTTACCTTCCCATTCGGCACTGGCGACGCGCAGGATCGCCTCTGCTGCCGCACGGCATGTCTCCATGTGAGACTTGAGCAGGGTACTGTAGTCCATATCCACGCCTCTCGTCGAAGGTGTTATTTCACGACATGTAATTCGGGCTGCGTCTGATCGGGCTTCGGGGTAAGCAGTTCGCCGCTCTTCTGGGCAGCCAGTCTCAAAGCCTCATTGCTCAAGTGGGCATAGCGCTCAGATGTTCTGACATCTTTGTGTGTTAACAGTTTTGAAACGGTATAGAGGTCCACGCCGCTGGATACAAGTTGGCTTGCGAAGTTATGTCTTAGGCCATGTAGCCGGTAGCTTGCGGGCAAATCCGCCGCTTTCCGGATCTTGTACCAGGGATCGCGAAAGGTCTTTTTCATCTCCCCGTCAGCGCCCGGAATGACAAAGCGGGAAGATTTCGGGATACTCCCAAACACTGAAACAGCCTGGTTGCTAATCGGTATTGTCTCGGTAATTCCGCCTTTAGGATTTTTAAGCGTGATGGTCTTTCTCTCCAAATCCACGCAATCCCATTGGAGCTTGAATATTTCGCTCTTCCGAAGTCCCGTAAAAAGGCTAATCCTAACGAAGTTGGCCGACGCCCTGCATGGCCATGAATCCAGCGTGGCGGAAAGCCGCCGCATTTCGTCCTCACTCAGAAATTCAGTGATCTTGTTGTCGAGCTTGGGCTTTTTGACGGCTTCAGTCGGAGACTTACCCTCGAACATATTCCACTCTCGGGCCTTCCGGAAAAGATGGCCGAGAAGCACAAGTTGATGGCGTATGGTAGCTTCGGAATATCCTGCCTTGCCCTGGGGTGTCTTTGTCTTCTTCATTTCGGATTTCATGCGCTCAATATCGAGAGGCGTGATCTCCTCAAGAGCTTTCTTTGCAAAGCGGGGCTCCAGGTGCTTCCGATAGAAAAAGTCATCAGTCATCCACGATTTCTTTTTGTTTGACTTCGCCCACTTCAAGTATTCCGCCCAAACATCGCCGAGGATAATCGCCTCTTTAGCTCTATGGTCGGCAATGTCGAATTCGTCACGTACCAAATCGCCCTTGAGAGCGGCTTCCACTTCGCGGGCGATGCTGAGGTTATCGACGACACGGGTCGCTCTCCGTCCCTTCACAGAAACTACCACACGATACTTTTTGCTTCGGCCAAATACCGCGCCGCATTTGGAGCACTTCCCCGCGTCCATGCCATTGCTGGTTTTGCAGTTGGTACAAAAAATCTGGATCGCCATTATCTGCCCCCGGCTGGTGTGCATATAGTGTGCACGGAAAAAAGAAAATAAGGCAAAACAGGTCTTAAGACATCAGCGGCAGAATGGCACTAAGTAGTTATTTTGTCAAGCGATATCTCAAACTATGAAAAATGAGGAAAAGGATTTTCACAAGATTCAGGGTCTAGTGGGCGTACGCCTGTCGGGGTTCGAGTCCCCGCTTCGGCACCATTTGCCTGTAGAATGGCGTAGACTCTAAGTTTACGCCATTTGTTTTTGGGCTGGTTGCGTCTGGGGTGCGGATTGGCGCGTATCGAGCTTGTTTATCGCTCCCCGATTGCTGCTCGGAATCAAGTGTCCGTAGATATCGACTGTCATTTGAATCGAAGTGTGACCGAGTTGCTCTTTTACGTAAACCGGACTGGCTCCATCGCTCAAAAGTAGGCTTGCCGTGGTGTGTCTGATGTCATGGACACGAATTTCCCTCAGACCAGCCTTGGTAAGGAGCCGCTTGAATACCTTCCTGATGTGGTTCTGCTCGATGTAGTTCCCGTTGCTATGGAAAATGATGCCGGTAACCTCACCGCTCCCATTCCTCAGAGCCTCTTCTTTTCTGGTTTTGAGAAGTTTTCTCAATGTCTCCGCAAGTTGATCCCCGAAAATAGCCCGCATTATCCCTATGTGGTCCAGTATGCCTAAAGTGGCTTGGGGTAAGAGTTTTCTGCACTTCTGAAATATCCCTGGATATCCCTCCGATGCCCTTTTTTTAGGTTGTGGCCCCAGAGGTTGGCGGTTCGAGCCCGCTCACTCACCCTCTGGAAAATACTGAAAGGGCGCCAGCTTGGAGAAATCGGGCTGGCGTTTTTTATTGCTTGTTTACCTAAAGCGCTTGGCGCCAACGGCCGCAGCCGTAGCGCCAAAATGAGCTGCGCAGCGGCGTGGGGGTGTGGAGGGCGAGCTCCCCACGCTTTTCAAAAGCGTTCTTTGGTACATTCTTGAACGCAAATTCGTATCATACAATCATCGTGAGGTTCTGGACAAATTCCTTCATTTGTTCTGCCTGTGCGTTCATATTCTCGGAAGCGGAGGCTGATTCTTCGGCGTTTGCGGCGTTTTGCTGGACCACTTTGTCCACTTCCTCTATTGCTCTGTTGATCTGATCGATTCCCCGGGCCTGTTCGTTTGATGCAGTTGTTATCTCGCTTATCAACCCATCCATTTCCGTAATTTTTCCTGCAACTTGATGAAACTCCGAACTCGTCTCCTCGGCCACGGCCGCTCCCTCTTTGATCCGATTGACCGTACTCTCGATCAGATTGGCCGTACTCTTTGCGGCCTCCGCGGATCGCATTGCAAGGTTTCTGACTTCATTGGAGACTACGGCAAATCCTAAGCCGGCTTCCCCCGCCCTTGCCGCTTCAACGGCAGCATTGAGAGACAGCAGGTTTGTCTGGAACGCAATTTCATCAATGGTCTTGATGATCTTCGAAGTCTCTTCCGATGCTTTTGATATTTCATGCATTGAAGCAGTGAGGTGTTCCATGGAAAGATTGGCCGCAGAGACCACCTGGGAGGTTTCAACCATCAATTTCCTGGCCTGTGCGGCGTGCTCGGCATTCTGTTTTGTCATGCCGGCCATCTTTTCAAGCGCCGAAGATGTTTCATCAATGGACGCCGCCTGCTCCGAAGTCCCTTCCGCGACTTGCTGGCTCGAAGTTGAAAGCTGGTACGACGTAGAGGCAACCTGATCCGCTTCCTCTCGGAGAGAGATCGATATGGCCCTGATGGGACGGACCGTCGACTGGGAAATCAGGGCGATGATCAGGGCCGCTACAAGTATTATGGCGGCTACACAGTACGCATCGACATAGTAGAGCCTCTTTATGGGCGCAAGGATTTCATCCATGCATGCAGCGATGCAAAGCGTCCAGTTGAGTTCCTTGTTCGTCGTGAAGGCCGTCATCCATTTCTTTCCCTGATCGGAATAATGGATCAGCCCTTCTTTTTGAGTCATCATCTTCTGGCCGTAGTCTCTGTCTGCGGCATTGTGCTTGAGGATTAACGACTTATCCGGATGGGCAATAAACACGCCATTGCGCTGGAATATAAATGTCTGCCCCTCATTGCCTACTTTCACGGGATCGATGAAGGTTTCATTGAAAGCATTCATTTTGATTGTCCCGTATAGAACTCCGACGATATTTTCGCCGTCTTTTACGGGAGCGGCGATCATAAAGCCGGCATTGCCCGTGGTCCTGCTTGCCACCACTTCACTGACGAACAGATTGCCTTTGCTGGATTCTTTGAAATATTCGCGATCCTTGACGTTGACTTTGCCCACCGCGCTGGCAACGTAGGCGGCAATCACGTTGCCCTGGATATCCGCAAGGCCGATGTTTTCGAAGTAATCAGATTGTTTTTGGCAACGAACGAGGTAATCGGATGCCGCAACCCTTTCCGGGCTTTTCGCATCGACAGCATGAAGAGCATCGACACATTGCTTTGCCTGGCTCCAGGCCAGCACCTCGCCTTTGCGGTCCTTCAGGTATACTGTGATTCTGCTGCTTGTCAGATCGAGCGCCTGCCTGAGTTGCGAGTCTGCACTCTCCTCGAGCGCACCTTTGGCCATCATGCCGCAGAGCAGGGCGGAAATCACCATGCCGAAAGCGACCAGAATCATAGTGGGGATAAGAAATCGGCTCCTCAGGCTAAGTCTCACTACAACCTCCAGAATCTCGATAGGTGCTAATGAAATGTGTTGCCCCCCTTTTGCGTGAAACGGAGGGATTTCTCAAGTCAGAACCAAACTGCCCATGGCCAAAAGGGGAATGTTGACAATTGCCAAATTTCGCCTCTCAGATAAGATTGTCTTCTATCGGAGGCTCATGATCGTTTGATCAACCCAATTAACCGGCACTCTCTTTCTTCGGTGCGAATGTCGCCAAGCTTGAGTCATTTTTGATTTGTAAGCTGTACTGTCTTGATGTGCTACTTTGTAAGCCTTAATAATAAACCGGCATGACTCTGTTCGATCCCCATCTGCTCCATGCCCACGTCTTCGGTCCGACAACGGCCGATCTCGCTTGCGCATCTTGTCGAGGAATTGTACGATCTTTATACCTTCTGGACATTCCAGGATATTTTTTTGAGTGGAGTCAATCCGGCACGGGGCTTCGGTCCGCCGTCCGTG
>JAJFVB010000232.1 GCA_021372055.1 Desulfobacteraceae bacterium
CCATTCCCATGTTGTAGACGGGAACGCCGAGCATGCTGCCGAGCAGTTGCGGTATGGCTTTTCTGCGCGGGACGTTGTTTCCGTATATGAAGGAGTCTCCGATGCAGACGACCGGGTAGCGGCCGACGACGCTGTCGTTCCGGAATCCATTCGCGTCATGACCGGATTGATAGGGCAGGATTTTGTGGCCGAGGACGGGATCTTTTTCGGGTTCCGCCGGGAAAATATCCGATTTGGGATAGATCAGCCTCAGGGCAGCTTCCGAGAGGACGACCGCGAGAAACAGCGAAAAGAGCAGCAGAAGGGTCTTTTTCAGCGTTTCCCGTTTTGCCATTGTTTGTCACCGCTTCATCGTAGAGAAGCCCGGGAGCGTGTCCGCCGTCAATCCAGTCCGAACTCATCCTGCCAGTTGTCCGTCCTGGTCCAGGCGGGCTGAGCCTCCTTGGCGAAAAGGCAGTCCCCGATCACCAGATAGTCCATTTCCGTTCTCATAAAGCACTGATATGCCTGTTCCGGCGTGCAGACGATCGGCTCACCCCGCACGTTGAAACTGGTATTCACGATAACGCCGTACCCGGTCTTTTCGCGAAACGTTTCGATAAGCTTCCAGTACCTCGGGTTGGTGTCCGCGTTGACGCTCTGGATTCTGGCGGAAAAGTCGACGTGGGTCACCGCGGGGATATCCGAACGGAGATGATAGAGCCTGTCCCACATGCTCAGATTCTCGTAGCCTTCCGGCAGGGCCGACCTCCTCGCCTCGCGGACCGGAGCGACCAGGAGCATATAGGGCGATGGCCGGTCGATGTCGAAGTAGTCGCCGATGCGCTCTTCGAGAACCGATGGGGCAAAGGGGCGGAACCCCTCCCGGTATTTGATTTTCAGGTTCAGCTTCTTCTGCATCTCGGGGTTTCTCGGGTCCCCGAGGATGCTGCGGTTGCCGAGCGCCCGCGGGCCGTATTCCATCCTCCCCTGGAACCATCCGACGACGTTTCCGCCTGAGAGAAGGTCCGCCGTGTCTTTGCACAGGAGATCGAAATTGGAATACTCCCTGAAGGGAGCATCGTATTTACGGGCGATCCTCCGGACATCGTCAATGCCGAACTCCGGGCCGAGATACGCCCCCTGCATGGCGTCGCGGCCGCTATCCACGCTTCGCTCGGCGCCGTTCCAGATGTGCCAGGCCGACAGGGCCGCGCCCAGCGCCCCCCCGGCATCCCCCGATGCGGGTTGGATCCAGATGTCTTCAAACAGGCCGGACCGGAGCAGTTTCCCGTTTGCCACGCAGTTTAGCGAAACGCCTCCGGCGAGGACCAGCCTGGAGCAGCCGGTGAGTTCCCTGGCGGTCTTCGCCAGCCCGAGGACGATCTGCTCCGTCACTTCCTGGAAGGCGAGGGCCATGTTCATGTACTCGCGGGCGGGTTCGGATTCGGGTTTCCTTTTGGGAATGCCGAACAGGTCCAGCCACAGGGGTTCGTTGCACATCCGCAGGCCCGTGGCAAAATCGAAGTAGTCCATGTTGAGAAGAATGGAACCGTCTTCCCGCAAGTCCACGAGGGTGTCCAGAATCTTTCGCTTGAACTCCGCTGTCTGGGGATCCCGCTCGCTGCCGTAGGGGGCGAGCCCCATGAGCTTGTATTCGCCGCTGTTTACCTTGAACCCGCAGTAATAGGTGACCGCCGAGTAGAGAAGCCCGACCGAATGCGGGAAATCCAGCTGCCGGAGTATTTTGATCCCCTTGTCCTTGCCGTGCCCGATCGTGGTTGTGGCCCACTCGCCGACACCGTCGACGGTGAGGATGGCCGCTTCTTCGAAGGGCGAGGGGAAAAAGGCGCTCGCCGCATGGGACAGGTGGTGCTCCGGGAAGAGCAGTTCCGGTTTTCCGGGCAAAATCTTTGCGAGTTCGTCTCTGATGAGACGGCGCATGAAGAGCTTTTCCTTGATCCACAGAGGCATGGCTGCGATGAAACTCTGCAGTCCTCTAGGAGCGAAGGCGTGATAGGTCTCAAGCAGCCTTTCGAACTTGAGGAAAGGCTTGTCGTAAAAGGCTACCGCCTGCAATTGGTCCAGCGATGAGACGGAAGCTTCCCCGAGAACGTATTCGACCGCACGCGCGGGAAACGAAGCATCGTGTTTCTTCCGGCTGAATCTCTCCTCGTGGGCCGCGGCGAGGATCTTGCCGTCGGCCAGGATGGCGGCGGCGCTATCGTGGTAGTAGGCCGAAATTCCCAGTATGTATTGCGACATGTGATGCCCCAGTCTGCCGGGTTGGAGGTTCTGCCGCCCGCCCGGCGCTAAAACAGGGCATAGATGAAAGGCGCTATCGCGGAGCCTCCGGAAAGCACGATGATCAGGCCCAGAAAGAGAAGCGTGATGATAACGGGCAGAAGCCAGAATTTCTTCCTCACCCTCATAAATCCCCAGAGGTCCTTAACGAGATCCATTTTGTATCCTTAGAAGGGTCTGTTCAGGTCCTCCGGACCGAAGGCATGGTCACGGACCTTGAATACGGAGGAACTGCCGTTTTTCCACTTTTTCAGACTCAGGCTGTCGAAACCCGCAAGCCTTCTCACAATGCCGACGGGAGTGACGAGGAAAACGAAAACCAGGGTCAGAATCACCCTGGACATTACCAGGCCGAGAAGTATGGATAAACCAAACCACACCCTTGCGAAAATCCGGTAGACCGCGGGGCAGACAAGGTTGATCAGGAGCAGCAGTATCGCGGCCTGCAGAACCCATCTCCGCCCGGTGAAATAGGCCCCGAGAAGAAATGCGAGGCAGAGCACCTGGCCGAAATCCTTCGTCTGCTCCCTGGAGACGCTCCTGAACCGTTCGGCGAATCTCATACCACCTCGATAGAATAGGGAAAGTCTGCTATTTACCAAAAATGCCACCGTTTCGCAATGTTGACGACCACTTGGAAACCTACTTGCCGCGATACTCCGCAAACGTTATCGAATGAGGAGGCAGGCTCAGATTGAAGGTCGGCTCCGTGAAACTGCGGCTCTCCGGCACGACCGTTTTTCCGTTCGTTTCGTTGTTGGCGCCCGGTTCCGGACCCGCGAGCGTCTGGAGAACCAGGGACTGCGGCGCGAATCCCGAGATCCGGATCGCACACGGGAGCGGCTTGGAAAGAGACCTGTTGACGATCATCACGGTGAGCTTCCGGCGGTCTTCGGACAGGGTCGCGACCGCGTTGACCAGGGGAATGTTTGCCCGCTGCAGCAGGTTCCCGACCTGTGCCGTCGAAAACGACGGACACGTAACCTGCGAGGGTACAACCAGCGGCTGCAGGGAATCCCGGGCCGTCTTGTACGCATGGTACTGCGGCCGGAGCAGGCGTGAGCCGGTTTTCCAGTCGTGGCGGATGTGCGCTGTCGTGTTGCTCCCGAAAAGATTCCATGCCGTTACGAGGTTGAGGCCGAGCGAACCGCTCTCTTTGATGAGCCCCGCCATGAGGTCCATGTCGTATGTCGCCCGGGCAATGTTGGAGAAATCGGCTCCGCTCGTGGAATCGATGGGCCAGATTCCGTACTCGGTCAATGCCAGCGGCATGGATTTTCCTTTTGGAGGCCTTGCGTCGAGCATCGACCGGACTCCCCTGAGTTCGGTCATCGTCTGTTCGGCTGAGGCCATCACGGCTCCGAACCATTCGCGGCTGGAGTAGTCCGCTTTTTTCCGGGTCGCGGCCGGGTAGTAGGAGTGGATGATGAAAAAATCCATGTCGTTTATCGCGGTCTGGAGAAGCGTCGGGTTCCAGGGATCGCTGCTGTCCGCATCCCCTTTGCCCTGGGGTGAGCTGACCCCCACGGCGCCGACCTTGATCGAGGGGTCGACCGCTTTCATCGCCCTGGCGAAAAGGACGAACTCCTGCGCGTACTTTCTCACGGGAGTGTAGCCTTTTTCGTTTTGGTCGAAGACTTCGTTTCCGACTTCCCACAACGACACGCCAAAGGGTTGCGGATGCCCTCGGCTTGCCCGTTTGCCCGCCCAGTAGCCGACGGTCTGCCAGTCGTTGCCTTCGTCATCCTTTCCCAGTGGGCGCGTGTCCGACGGGTTGCCGTTGCAGAGCGCCACGAATGCTGCGGCGCGCTTCGTCTTCTGGGAAAGGGAAACGCCGGTCGAAACTGCGCCCGACCTGTCCACTCCGGTTCCGTAGTTGACGGTTATGATCGCCGAAGCTCCGAGAAATGAAGCGACCTGCATGTGTTCGAGTATTCCGTAGGTGTGCACCATCCAATCGGGCAGCCCGATTCGTCCCTCGGGTCGAAGGACCGTTCCGGCGGGCCATGTTGCCGTGCTCCCCCAAACACCCGAGAGATTGTTGCCCCGGATGCCCTGAACGGCGATCACGTCCCCGTACATGCCGTGGCCGGGCGCCAGAAGCCGCACCTTTCGGACCCCCTGCCAATTGGGCGCTTCATCGAGGACGATGGCCCCGCCTGTTCCTTCGATGGGTTTTGCCGCGCGGACTCCCACGCCGTCCTCCCAGATGTACTGATCGGACACGCTTCCTCCGGGAAACCTGAGGACGGTCGGCGAGAGATTTTTCAGCAGCGGAACGGCGGCCGCGTCGATGCCGCCGGACCTTGTACTCCAGAACCCGTTGGTTATAAGGACATTCTGGCCGAAGAGCTGCGGATTGAGCCTTCCGGAAGGCGCGCCGGCATCGACCGTGATGGTGGCGGCGTCGTTTTGTCCGAAGGAAGGGGATGAGACGAGCAGCACGCAAAGAAGCGCGCAAAGGGCCGCAAGCGTTCCCTTGCGGAATTCCGTCGTATTCGGGGGATTGTGTCGCCGGGCCTGGTTCATATCGGTTGACCTCTTGAGGGAACCCTGAAGAGCGCGGTCTTTTCTCGCGCTCGATTACTTTCTCGCGTCGATCGCCTCCTGGACAACGGATGCAATGCGTCTTGCCTGCCTCTCCCAGGTCCAGTCCTTCAGCACGGTTTCCCGAGCCCTGGCTCCCATGGCGGTCCGGAGCTCACCGTCCAGCGCCAGTGTCTCGATCTTCCCGAAGAAAGTCCCGTAGTCTCCGGGTTCGTAGAGCATCCCGTTGCAGCCGTCGTGAACGACTTCCTTTATCTGCCCGAGCGCGGTTATGACGACGGGCTTGCCCCCGGCCATGTACTCGAGAAGTTTCATGGAAGAACCGTAGAAAAGGTAATCGTCCCGATAGGGGCTGATCAGGACGTCCATCGCGCCGATATACCGGGGAACGTCCGCGTGCGGGACCATGCCCGTGAAGATCATGCGTTCGCCAAGACCTGCCGCCTCGGACATGGCGCGCAGTTCGTCTCCGATCCTGCCGGCTCCGACGAAGAGGAATCTCAGGTCGGGAATGTTGACGCAGAGTCTTCGCGCCGTTTCGATGAAGGCGCCCAGGTCCGAGAAATACTGGAATGAGCCGACGTACCCGATCACGACCCGGCCTGAGAGGTTGTACCGGGCGAGAATGTCCGGGTCGGGAGCGCACGGTTTGAAGGCTTCTGGGTCTATGCCGTTGGGGACCGCGTGGATCTTGCTCGCATCGAGCCCGAAGGGGACCAGGAAACCTTTGAGGACCTCGGATACGCAAATGACGCGATCCGCGTTTCGAAGGACGGCACCTTCAAGCCATCTGGCCAATGGGGAATAGCGGCAATACTGCCTGAAAAACAGCGAGTACTCGTAATCGAGCGGGCCGTCGACGAATGCGACGTAAGGGATGCGTCTCTTGCGGGCCGCATAGAGGGCGGAAAAATTGCAGTAGGAACTCACGCAGAGCACCACGTCCGGCCTGAAATCATCGAGCAGCCTGCCTTCCTCGGCTATGAAGCGGCGATTTCGCAGGATAAGCTTCGGGACATGGCCGTAGCGGCGCAGGAGTGGAAACCGCTTCAACCCCTCGGAGGGCTCCGATTTCCCTTGCGAGGCGGCTGTTCTCGGGTTCCGGAACCGAAGGTCCACGGTGTGGCCCAGGGACTCAAGCGCTGCCGCGATCGAGCGGATCTGAGCCACCGACCCGACGGCGCCGCCGTCGACTTCCCAGTGGTAGTTGAAATAGGAGATTCGCATAGCGTCCTGTTATAGGAGCCTAAGTATTCTGTGGTCTTGCGAAATGAAATCCGAACCTCTGAGCCAGGATCCTCGTCCCGAAAACCGGCAGCCCGATCAGGTAGCGGGAGGCGGTGCGGGGCTCCTGGACCATCCTGTAGAGCCATTCGAAGCCGGCCTCGCGCCACTTGCTCGGAAGGCGGCGCAGTTCTCCGGAGACGATCTTGAACATACCACCGCAGGTCACGACAAGGGAAGCTTCGATGTCCCGCCTGTACTTTTCGACCCAGAGGGCCTGAAGCGGTTCGCCCATTCCCACCCACAGGATGTCGGGCTTCTTCTCGTTTATGAGTGAGATCACTTCCCGGTCGCGGCCGCGGAAGTACCCGTCATGAGTACCGACGATCCGGAGCCCGGGATGGGCGCGCAGGGCATTTTCCTTCGCCCTTTCCGCAAGGCCGGGTTCTCCGCCGAGGAGGAAAAAGCTGTATCCCCTGCGTGAGGCCAGCTCGCAAGCGTGCGGCCATACATCGGTCGTGGTGAGCTTCTGAGGAAGGTTCTTGCCCAGAATCCGCGCGGCGAGCAGAAGGGATTTCCCGTCGGCGTAGAGAATGTCGGCGGACCGGAGCGCCTGGTAAAACGGGGCCGATTCGTAGGTGAGATTGAGAGTGTGAGCGTTTGCCGCATAGGCGGTCGCGCATCCGGGAGCGGCGATCAGGGACTCGAACCCGTTCAGCAGGTCCGACATCGTGCACGCGGCTATCGGCAGGCGGAGTATGTCTACTTTCTCGAACACGGGCCACCTCCGGCCTGCGGCAGCCTGTTTGCGTGGAAAAGCCTGTATATCTGCTCCCCGCGGATGTGCCGGATCAGCTCCGGGTCCCGCGTCCTGTTGATGCCGGCATTCAAATAGCTTGAGAAAAAGCCGTAGAGGAAGGCCATGCCCCCGATTATCCAGGGAGGCTCCAGCATGCGGTAAAAGCCCCGGATGACGGCGAACAGGGGGTGAGTTCCGACGGCGTAGGCTCCCTGGCCCCAGGTGATCCGCCCGCGAAAATTCCCGAGCGTGGAGCTTTGCACGCGATGATGGATGAATACCGCGCCCGGGTCGGAGAGCGTTGTCCAGCCGTGCCGCCGCGCATCCGTTTCGTCGAGGATGTCCCATCCGTAGAGGGGCTGAGGGCCGCCGATCTGCTCGAAACAGGCGCGGCGGTAGAACTTGGCCATCCCGGGGCAATGATACCGGGGATAGCGCTCCGGGATCATCGAGGAACCGATCTTGAGATATCCTATGCCGCTCGCCATTCCAACGCAGCTGTCCTCGAAGCGCGCCATGATCGTCTCGAGGGTCGTTGGAGCGAACTCGATGTCGCAGTCCATCTTGGCAATGACGTCGTAGGGGTCGCCTTCGACCGCGCTCAATCCGAACCGGAATGCGCTGACCACTCCCGGCCCGAGTTGCCGCGCGCCCGAACGCTCCCGGCGCGCGAGTTCGATCCAGGGGTACTTCGACGCGTACTCACGGACAATATCGCCGGTTCCGTCCCTGCTGCCGTCGTCGACGATTATCCACCGATCGGGCGGGCGGGTCTGGGCGATCATGGACTCAAGCGTGATGCGGATATAGTTGCTCTCGTCCCGCGACGGGCTGATTACGACCAGTCTTTTCTTCATAGCAGAGGCTCCTCTCCGCGGCCCCGGACATGTTTCCACCATATGGCGAAGACAAGCAGGGCCCAGATCTGCCGGGAGTAGTCGTAGCGGCTTCGGATATGATCCGAGATCATTTTCTCGATGTGGCCGATATTGAAATATCCGCTGTCCTGAAGGATGCCGATGATGCCGTACTGCTTCACATACGCTTCTATCTTCCTTTGCAGCCAGAATTCGAGCGGCGGATTGAATCCTCTCTTCTTCCGGTGCAGGATGGACTCGGGCAGCCAGGGCTTGAGCGATTCCTTGAGGAGGTATTTCGTTTGCAGTCCCTTGAGCTTGAGATTCAGCGGAAGCGCGAAGGCGAACTCAACGAGCGTGTGGTTGAGCAGCGGGACCCTGATTTCGAGAGAGCACGCCATGCTCATGCGGTCTGCCCGGTTGAGCATGACCTCGGGGAGGTACACCGTCAGGTCGGCAAGGCTCGCCTGCGAGATGGGATCGAGCTTCGGGGCCGAGGGCGGCACCGCGTGCAGGGCCTCAAGATAGGGAAAGTCCGCGGTCCTCTGCCTGAACTCGGGTGAAAAGAGCTGGTCCAGGCCGTCCCGGGAGAATATCGAAACCTTGTTGCAGTAGTCGTCGTACGGCGAAAAGAGCGAGCTGTTGAGAATCCGTTCCATGCGGTGGCGGAAATAGCCGAACTGCGACGATCCGAAATTGGGCAGCTTTCCAATGAGGCTCGCCTGCGTCCGGCGCAGAGGCGCGGGAATCGCCTGCAGCCACTGGTTTATTCGCATTCCCTGGTAATGGGTGTAGCCCCCGAAAAGTTCGTCGCCGCCCTCGCCGCTGAGGACCACCTTTACCTTTTCTCTCGTGAAGCGGGACAGAAGGTAGGTCGGAAGGATCGTGGCATCGGCCATGGGTTCGTCGAGATGCCAGATAAGCCGCGACAGGAGTTCCATCGGGGCCGCCGAAAGCGTGAAGCTGTGGTTCGTTCCCCTGAGATGCCGGGATACCTCCCTTGCATAGGGTAGTTCGTCGTACTTGGCGACGTCGAACCCGACGCTGAAGGTGGGGATCTCCGATGCGCCGGCGTGTGCGGCCGCCGCCGCAATCGCGCTCGAGTCCACTCCGCCGGAGAGGAATATCCCGAGCGGAACGTCGGAGACGAGCTGCATCCGGGTGGATTCAACAATGCGCTCCCGCAGTTCGTCGCAAAGATCGTTCAGGGGCCTGTCGATAAGCCCCATGTTAAGCGGGTGCCAGTACTTGCGCCGTCTGATGTCCCGCCCCTGCGCGACCAAAATTTCTCCGGGCCGGAGCTTGAATATATCCTGGTAGATCGTGTTGGGCGCGGGGATGTAGAGGTGCGAAAAGTAGTCGAAAACGGCGCGTTCGTTTACTTCCGGCTGCTCGCCGGGCACCAGGAGAAGGCTCTTGATTTCGGAGGCGAACGCGAGAACGTCGTCCCGAAGGAGGTAAAAGAGGGGCTTGATGCCGAGCCTGTCTCTTGCCAGCATGAGCTTGCGGTTCCTCGAATCCCAGACCGCGAAGCCGAACATGCCGTTGAGATGCGTCACGACGTCTTCGCCCCAGGACTCGTAGCCGTGTACGAGGACTTCCGTGTCGGAGGAAGTTTTGAAATCATGGCCCATGAACTTCAGCTCGGCGCGAAGATCCCGGTAGTTGTATATCTCGCCGTTGAAGACAACCTGCACGCTGCCGTCCTCGTTGGGCATCGGCTGCCTTCCCCCTTCGAGGTCGATGATGCTGAGGCGGCGAAATCCGAGCCCCACGTTTTCCCCGAGAAAGTAGCCGTAGTCGTCGGGACCCCTGTGGGCCATCACCATGGTCATCCGGTCGAGCTGGCTGAAATCGGCCGGCCGGCCGTTTCTATAGAATATTCCGCAAATCCCGCACATGTCGGTCCCCGTCCTTCGTAAACAACTCGAAGAGTTGCCGCGCGCTCCGTCGAACATTGAACTCCCGAAGCACCATGTCCCTGCCGCCCGAGGACAGTCTGGCCGCCAGATCAGGGTCCCCGATCACGGACGCCATTGCGTCCGCGAGCCCCAGGGGGTCTTCGGGCTCAAGAAGCAGCCCCGTCCGTCCATTCAAAATCAGTTCCGGAATACCTCCTATACGTGTGGAAACAGTAGGTATTCCCATCGCCATGGCTTCGACTAATGCATAGGGTATGCCATCGTGATTGCCGGCCTCTTCCGCGCTTTTGCTGACCTGACAGGGCAGTACGAACAGACTTGCTTTCCGCAGAAGAGACAGAACCTTATCGGATAGAAGCTCCCCAGCCAGCGTGACCTGGTTGGAGACTCCGTCCGCCTTGATCTGTGCTTCAAGGCCCATCCGGTCCGGTCCGTCGCCCACAATCACGCACCGGAAAACCACTCCCCGCTCGCGCAGGATCCGGCATGCGCTGATAAGTGTTGGAAATCCCTTGGTATCCGATAACCGTCCGACCGAGAGGATCATCGGCGGTCCCTCGACTGTTTCCCTGGGCGCCGAATACTTCTCGCAATCGATGCCGCACCGGACGATGGATATCTTGGCCGGGTCGGCCTGAAAGACGGGCAGGAGGTAGTTTTCGACGTTGAACCTGCTGATGGTTGCTATGAACTCTGCGGCCCTGAGTTTCTGGGGCATGAGGACGCGGTCTATGAGCATCTCGAAGCGCGAGTGTATTGTGAAGCTAAACGTGACTCCGGCCAGGGACGCGGCCATCATGGCCACGGCCGTGGGAACGTTTGCGAAATGCGCGTGTATGTGGGTAATGCCGGATTGCAGGACTCGAAGGGCGAAAAAAGGTGCGACCAGGAAGAACTGAAAGCAGCGCAAACGCGCCGCCCGGGAGGACTCGGCGGTCATCACATAGTCTTTCAGGCAACGGAGATAGCGTCCTGGAAAGCGGGACAAAAAGAATACGTGTGCGAGCCAGAACATCGGGTTGGAGGGACAGGTCAGGACTTCCACTTCGGATTTCAGATCCGGGGCTTCGGGATGAACGATCGCGGGATTGAACGCATGAACGCTGAAGACCTTGATCGGAAGGCCCAAGTCGCGCAACGCCGCGATTTCGCGGACCACGAACGTCTCGGACACGGACGGAATGATCCGGCCGACATAGGCTAGGTGCCTGCTCTTAATTTGTCCCAACAGTGTTGCCTTTCGCTCCAAAAGGCTACTCTTCGACGTCCCTGAACGGCTTATTCTCCGCGTACAGCTTCAACCGTTTCTCATAGCGAGCCGCGATCTGCCCCCGCTGCGGCTCGGGTACTCCGGCCAGAAGCTTCAGCGCCGTCTTCTGCTCCTCCACGGCCTCCTTGAACAGGCCGCCTTCGGCGCATGCCGCCGCCAGCGTGTCGTGGTAATAAGGCTTGGACCCGTCCTGTTCGACAGCCAGTCTTGCCATCTTCAGCGCTTCGGCCCCGTTTCTGAAATCCGGGTTCGGGCAGGTGGCAAGAATCCAGGCAATCGAGTTGCTTGCAAGAATCGAAGTGTTCCCGCTGATGGAAAATCCCCGCTGAAGGTCCCTCAATGCCGGACCGTAATCCAACTTGCTCTTGTAGACGAGGCCGCGCAGAACCCAGGTCTCGAAGTTGAGCGGATTCTTTACGATGGCCAGGTTCAGCCGATCTATCGCCGCGTTGTATTCGCCGAGTTCCACATAGGCGTTGGCTATGTTGTAACAGGCGTCGGAGATTCTCTCCGGGTTCTCCTCCTTGAGGAGATACGTCGCGAAATCCTCGATCGCTTTACGGTACTGGCTCTTAGCCAGGTAAG
>JAJFVB010000069.1 GCA_021372055.1 Desulfobacteraceae bacterium
GCTGTTTGGTTCATGCCGGCTTTGTGGGGGCGGCGTAAGATCCCGAACAGCTTGAGACGGGTCGGCGAGTTCAGCGCATTTGCGTTCAAGAATGTACCGAAGAACGCTTTTGAAAAGCGTGGGGGAGCTGCGTCCCCCGCACCCCCACGCCGCTACGCGGCTCATTCTGGCGCCACGGCCGCGGCCGTGGCGCCGAGCGCTCGGTCATCCGCTTACCTGCGATAGGTGCCCGAGGCCGTTGTGACCTTGTTTTTAGAAATTGTCACCGTCTTGTTCGCCGGTGTCTTCCAGCCTGAAGCGCTCTTGAACGCCACGGTGTGCTTCCCTGCGGTCAGGCCGGTCATCGTTACCCCGCTTGCCTGCCATGCCCCTCCGTCGACGTTCCATTGCGCTCCGTCATCAACCGCATCCTCCGGGGATATCGTTACCTTGAGGGACCCGAGTTGTATGACATATGTGCCTGTGGCCTCCCTGGTCGCGTCCTTTGAAACGGTCACGATCTGAGTTGCGGGCGTCGTCCAGCCCGTGACGCTTTTGAAGCTGATCTTGTGTGTTCCTGCGGCGATATTGGAAAGAGTGGTCCCGCTTTCCTGCCACGCGCCCGAGTCCACTTTCCACTTCGCACCGGCGCTCACAGCCCCCGCCGGGTCGATTGTCACCTTGAGAGATCCCATCTGCTGAATGTAGGTGGCCGTGGCCGAGGTGGTCTCGCCGTCTTTCACGGTAACGGTCATGCAGCCGGGAGTCGTCCAGCCTGAAACGTCCTTGAAACAGACCGTGTGAGTGCCAACGCTCAATTTGGCGACTGTCGCGCCGCTTGACATCCAGCTCCCGCCGTCCACCTGCCATCGCCCTCCGGCGCCTCGCACCTTGGAAGGCTGCAAAGTTATCTTAAGCTTGCCGACCTCCTGCGTGTAGGTCCCTTTCACG
The DNA here is from genome assembly GCA_021372055.1 of Desulfobacteraceae bacterium. Classification (GTDB taxonomy): domain Bacteria; phylum Desulfobacterota; class Syntrophobacteria; order Syntrophobacterales; family Syntrophobacteraceae; genus SbD1. The sequence continues at coordinate 931 of JAJFVB010000069.1, forward strand.
GGTGTGGTCAGGCCCTCTTTCACGGTCACGCTCTGGCATGCGGGGGGTGTCCAGCCCGAAATGGTCTGAAAGCAAACCGTATGGGTTCCGGCGGCCAGGTTGGCGACCGTTGCCCCGCTTGCCTGCCATGTCCCTTCGTCCACGTTCCACATGGCTCCGGCCGTAACCGCCGTTGCGGGGCTCAAAGTCGCCTTGATGGCGCCGTACGCGGTCGGCTCCTGGTATTCGTATGCCCCGATGTCCACGACATGGTTCACGACGCGCGCGTTGCCGTCCCGGTCCGTTTCCGTCAGGTCGGGTATGGTGGTATCGCCGCTATCGATGCAGGGGGAGGTCGATTGCAGATGAAAATCCTTGTTGGCAAGGCTCACGAAATATGGTTCCTCGTCGATATTGCCGGTACCGTCATAGCCCCCCGAGACATCGGAGAAGGATACCGTGGGATCGCTAGTGCTGTCCGCCTTATATATTTCAGTGGGAGTATTGCTCCAGAGAATGGAGTTGACGATGGCGGGGGATGACTCCGCCAGATGGATACCGCCGCTTCCGGAGGTCGCGGTGTTCCTAACTATCGTGCAGTTCGTCACCGCGGCGGATGACTCGCGGAAGAATATCGCTGCGCCGTCATTGGCCGCATTGGCGCTTACAACACTGTTTAGAATGCTCGGGAAGGACTGGAGAAAGTAGGCCCCGCCCCCGGCCTTATCGGCATTGCTGGCGGAATTGTTGCTGATGGAGCATCTGTCGAAACTCGGCGAAGACGATTTAGCGTAAATACCGCCGCCATGGGCGGAACCGTACTCTCCCCCACTAGCAATATTCGAATCGATCATGGAGTCCGTGACGGTTGGTGAGCCTCCCAAAAAGTAGATACCCCCACCTTGCCCGGCCTCATACCAATCGGAACCAGTTGCGGTATTGCCTGTAACGCTGCACGCCTGTATTTCTGGTGATGAGGCGCTGTAATACATGCCGCCGCCATAGGCGGCGGCATCCCATGGCGCGAGGGCCTTGTTATTGCTTATTGTGCAGTTTGCGATGCTTGGTGAAGCCGATGCGCAGTAGATTCCTCCACCGTAGACGTTGATGTCGCGGGAATCGTCGGCGGCTTGGTTGCCCCGGATCACACACTCTTCGATGGTTGGGGAGGAGCTGTCAATGTAGATCCCTCCACCCATGTCGGCGTAACCGTTCTGGATCGTGAAGCCGGAGAGGACCGAGTCTCTGCCCTCGTAACTGTTGAAGATGAGCACCCTGGTCTGCTTCTGCCCGTCCAGAATACAATTTGCGGCACCGTTTGCCGATCTGACCGTGATGGCTTTGCCGTCAAATGTCACGGGGGCGGTAAGAGCATAAGTGCCGTCACGCACTACGACCGTGTCCCCGTTGGATGCGGCGTCGATGCCCGCCTGCACGGTCGCGTACTGGTCGGGAACGGTGATCGTAGCTCCCCGGGCGTAAGAAGCACAAAGGACGAGCAGACTTGCCACGGCGAGAAAAAGCCACCTCTGGGACAAAACACTCCAACTCCGCATGATTCTCCCTCCTTCAAACATGGTTGAGTGAATAACAACGCTACCGGGTCCAGGCTGACTTGCCTTGTCGGGGTGAACCGGCTTAACGATTTTCTCAATCGTCCCCGCCGGGAGTCCCTGCAATTTGCTGCAGTCCGCCATCAACCGTACGGCATCACGAAACATGCGGTCATACATAATGGTACAATTAAAACGATGGATCTTAAGAATCCGGCAGAACCGACAGCATAAAACTCTATAGCAAGGGTGGAGTATGCGAGCGCTGCTATACGGCAGGTAAGCCATTGCCTGGAGAATACAGAAAAGACTATCTCTGTTTCCATGCAGCGTGATTGGTGAAGCAAAGCAATTATATCATGTCTATAATTCTCTAAACTAAGTGAGTGTATCTAATCGATACAGTTTTCAGTGGAAGCTGATCAGTCTATCCCAGACATTCAGTTGAACCCGTGTCGAATATGCTCTTGAGACCAAGAACTTTTGAGCAGTCGAACATACATCAAAGATAATGTCAACGACGAAAAAGTTGCATGATATTGAAGCCTTGGTTGCACCTGGCCTGAATAGGCTCAAGCTGGAACTAATGGGAAAGAGCGGGGACAGCGATTTCTCCCGCCTCCATCAGGTTCGGCGCTTGCGGCCTGGCCAACGGCCCGCCGCAAGCGCCGAAATGAGCAGCGCAGCTGCGTGTGGGGTGTGGGGAGCAGGCTCCCCACGGTCTGAAAGCTTGGTATCATCTTGAACGCTCATTCTTGCTGTCGAGTACGTTTCGGATGACGTGCGCCATTTTGGACATGAGAACGGGTTTCATGATGCACGCCCTGATGTTCTTGTCCTGCTTTTCGAAGATCAATTCGCTGTATCCGGTGACCAGGATAACGGGGATGTCTTCTCGAATCCGGATGAGTCTCTGGGCGAGTTTGTCTCCCGTCATGTGGGGCATTGTCATGTCGGTGATCACGAGGTCGAACCTGTCGGGGCGGCCTTGGAAAAGCTCGAGCGCGTCCATGCTGTTTGTCCTGGCCTCGACCGTATAGCCGAGAAACTCCAGCATGCCCTTGCACATGTCGAGCAGAACGTGTTCATCGTCGACGAGCAGGATGTGCTCGCGGCCGGTGGGCAGATCGCCGGGACTTTCGCTTTCCGCGATCACTTCCTTCTGGATGACCGGGAAGTATAGACTGAAACGGGAACCTTTCCAGGGTTCGCTTTCAACGGTGATGGCCCCGCCCTGGTTTTGAACGAGACCGTGGACGACAGCCAGCCCCAGACCCGTTCCCACTCCTTTTTCCTTTGTTGTGAAATAGGGATCGAAAATCTTTGCCTTGGTGGTTTCGTCCATCCCGCAACCGGTATCCCGGACCGAAAGCCTGATGTAGGGGCCGGGCTTGAGTTCGGGCACCGCAACGTCACAGTGCTTCAGGTCGACCGAAGCCAGCTTCACCTCCAGGGTCCCGCCCTTCCCGCTCATTGCGTGATGGGCGTTCGTGCACAGGTTCATCAGGATCTGATGGATCTGTACCGGATCTCCCAAAATGTTTCCGCTCTCGGGTTCGATGTCTTCGCGAATTTCAATGGTGGCCGGGAGGGATGCCCTGACAAATTTGAGGACATCTTTCACGGCATGGGAGATCTGCATGGGTTTGCGTTCTTCATCGCTCTGCTTGCTGAAGGCGAGAATCTGCTTTATGAGATCTTTGGCCCTCTGGCCCGCGGACATGACCATCTCGAGGTTTTCCGATATCTTGGTGGGCTTGGGGATTCTCATCAGGGCCAGTTCGGTACAACCGATCATCACGGCAAGGATGTTATTGAAATCGTGAGCGATGCCGCTGGCAAGAGTCCCTATGGCTTCCAACCGCTGGGACCTCTGCAGATGCTGCAAGAGGAGGAGCCGCTCGGCCTCGCTCTCCTCGATGCGCGACAGGCTCGCCTTGAGTTCCAGCGCATTCTGCTGTTCCCTCTCGTAGAGCAGGCTCTTGTTGACTCCGATGCACATCTCGTTCGCGAGTGCTTCGAGGAAAGGCGCGCGTTCGTGGAAGTCTCTACGCTGCGCGGATGCAAGCCACAAAACGCCGAGGATTCCGGAATCAACCCGGAGCGGCAGAGCCGCAAATGAGCAATATTGAGCGTCCTCGCATTCTTTGCCGGCGCACCTGGGGTCCGTTCCGATATCGGAGGAATAGACGGCCCTGTCCTGCTTTACCGCCAGTCCGGAGAGAAAAGCTCCGAGGGCTTGCGCACTGTGAACCGGCTCGGCCTGCTCCGGCATGAACCCCTTGAGCACGAGGCTGCCCCCGGAACACAGGAACAATGCGGCGAAATCGGGAGCCATGACACGGGTGATTTCAAACAGACCGCAGTGGATGGAACCTTCCACCGTCATGCTCTGATTCACCTTCTGGGCCAGGCGGTTCAGGACCGCCAATTCTTCGGCGCGTATTCGGAGCGCCGCTTCGCTTTCCGCGAGGGCGCGGGTGCGGGCCTCGACCAGTTGCTCAAGTTTGTTCACGTATTCCCGGTTCTGTTCTTCGAGACGGAGTTTTTCATCGCCGAGCAGTTTGACGTGTAGAGCGTTGCGGACGGCCTTGAGGATATCGTTTTTGCCGACCGGCTTTTGCAGATAATCGAAAGCTCCGTGGCGCAGGGATGCCGCGGCCGTTTCCAGCGCCGGCTCCCCGGTCATCATGATGACCGGGATGCGGGAATCGGTTTCACGGATTTGCCTGAGCAAATCGACGCCCGATACCCGAGGCAGGATTATATCGGTGAGAACGACGTCAATCGGCGTTTTCCGGAGAACGGCCATGGCCGCATCCGCTTCTTCGGCAGTCTCCACGACATGGCCGTCTTCCTCCAGGAAGGCCTTGACCGTAATGCGAATGCTGCGCTCGTCATCGACAACCAGAATGTTTCCCATGGGCTTCTCCTCACATTTCCGGGAGTGACCACCCGTTATCCACGGGAAGGTCCATATGAAAGCGGGTGTAACGGCCCGGCTCGCTTTCCACGCTCAACTCTCCGCCGTGATCCTTGACGATGCCGTAGCTGATGGAGAGCCCAAGCCCCGTTCCAGCCTCCTTGGGCTTTGTCGTAAAAAAGGGATCGAAGATGCGGTCGCGGATTTCCGGAGGGATTCCGTTCCCGAAATCCTCCACCGTGGTTCGGATGTATTGCCGGTCCCCTTTGCTGATTACCTCGGAAACGAGCCTCAGTTTCTTTTCCGGGCTGTAGCCCGGGTACCTGTCGTTTAGCGCGTCGCGCGCATTCGTCATCAGGTTCATGAGCACCTGCTGTATCTGCTGACTGCGGCATTTGATTCCGGGCAGCTCTTGGGGGATCGCAAGTTCGATCTCAATTTGATCATGGCGCATGACCGTTTGAATCAGCGTGAGCACCGAAGAGATGACATCCGTTATTTGCGCCTGGCTGTGGGCCTGTTTTTCATGCCGCGCGAAGGTGAGCAGGTTGCGCACGATCCCGGCAATGCGCCGGGTCTCATGCAGGATTTCCTGCGCAAATTGCCCCGAAGGGTCGTCCTCGCCCAGACGGTCGAGGATCAGTTGCGCATAGTTCATGATGCCGTTGATCGGGTTATTGATCTCATGAGCCACCCCGCCGGCCAGGGTCCCGATGGACTCGATCTTTTGGGAATGCACCAGCTGATCTTCCAGCTTGCGGGTCTCGGTGATGTCTCGAGCATTGAGGACGATTCCTCTTGCCGATCCGGTTTCGTCAAATACCGGGAAATAGGAGATATCCATGATTCTGCGGCCCATCGCGGCAAAGTTGTAGGACGTTTGAAAATGCACGGTCCGGCCGGAAAGGGCCAGTTCGAAATTCGGCCGGATCTTTTCCTGAAAAAAGTCCTCGTCGAAAAGATCCTCC
>JAJFVB010000099.1 GCA_021372055.1 Desulfobacteraceae bacterium
GAATCGAACTGGGCGCCGAAACCTATGACATGACATCAAGCTACAACGGCAAGCAAAGCGCCAGCATCGCCGTCTTCCAGCTACCGGGGGCCAACGCCCTTCAGGTCTCGGCAAGAGTCGAGGAGAAGATGAAGGAACTCAGCAAGTCCTTTCCACAAGGTCTTGAGTACCATGTTCCCTTCAATACGACCCGGTTTATCAGCTCCTCGATCTCGGAGGTCCTGGAAACCCTGCTCATCGCCTCCGCTCTCGTGCTCCTCGTTATATTCCTTTTTCTGCAGGACTGGCGCGCTTCGCTAATCCCTGCCGTAACCATCCCGGTCTGCCTGATCGGGACTTTTGCCGTAATGGGATTCCTTGGCATCAGCCTCAACATGATCTCCCTTTTTGCCATCGTCCTCGCAATCGGCATTGTCGTCGACGATGCCATCGTCGTCGTGGAAAACGCCTCCCGGCACATCGAGGAGGCCGGATCCAGTCCGAAGGCAGCCACGATCAAGGCAATGGGCGAAGTCACGGGGCCGATTATCGCAACGACCCTCGTGCTCATGGCGGTCTTTGTCCCTACCGCGTTCCTCGGAGGCATCAGCGGTCCTCTCTATCGCCAGTTCGCGCTTACGATCGCCACCGCCACGGTTTTCAGCGCGCTTAACGCGCTGACCATGAGCCCCGCGCTATGCGCCATCGTGCTTCGGCCCGGCACCGGAAAAAGACGCAATTTCGTGCTCCGCGCCTTCAACTGGACCTATGAAAAGGGGCGCGCGGGCTATGTTGCCATACTCCAGGTCATGGTGCGCCGCGCAGTTTTCATGGTGCCGCTGTTCGGGATTCTTGCCGGGACGGCCTACTTCGGCTTCGTATCGCTGCCGACGGGTTTCCTGCCCCCCGAAGATCAGGGGTATGCGATGATGAGCATCCAGCTTCCGGATTCGGCATCGCTTCAGAGAACCAACGCGCTGATGGACAGAATCTCACAGAAGCTCAACAAGATTCCCGGGGTCGAATCCTATTTCATCGTATCCGGCTATTCGCTTCTCGACGGCAGCGCGGCGTCCAACGCAGCCGCATCCTGGGTCATGTTTCATCCCTGGGGCGAACGCGAAAAGCGGGGACTCGGATATGAGCAGATGCTCGGGCAGATCATGGAGGTTGCCACTTCCATTGAAGACGCCAGCGTGAGCGTGTTTCCACCTCCTTCCATATTAGGACTCGGCGAGGTCGGCGGCTTTCAGCTGCAGGTTCAGGACAAGGGCGACATGGGACTGTCCATGCTCGCTCAGGTGGTTCAGGAAATGGTCCAGGATTCCAACGGACAGGCCGGGTTGCGCAACGTTTTCTCCATGTTTCGAGCCAACGTGCCCCAACTCCTCGCGGACGTGGATCGCACCCAGGCGAAGTCGCTCGATGTTCCCCTCTCGAACATTTTCGATTCGCTGCAGGCCTATCTCGGTTCGCTCTATATAAACGATTTCAATAAATTCGGCAGGACATACCAGGTAAAGATTCAGGCGGATGCCCCTTACCGGAAGAAGATCGATGACATCCGGCAGATCGAGGTGCGGAACAACAAGGGGGAAATGGTTCCCCTGGCATCGCTTGTAAACGTCAAAAAGACCCTGGGCCCGCAGGTGATAAACCGATATAACACCTATCCTTCCGCCTCCATCAACGGCGAACCCGCTCCCGGCTACAGCTCGGGTGAAAGCCTCGCCATCATGGAAAGGATGGCCAACTCGCGGCTGCCCATCTCAATGGGTGTCGAATGGACCGGAATCGCCTACCAGGAGAAGGTTACCGCCGGGCAGGCCACGGGGATTTTTGTCCTTGCGGTCATCTTCGTCTACCTCGTGCTCTGCGCCCAGTACGAAAGCTGGTCCATTCCGATGAGCGTTATCCTGGTCGTTCCCCTGGGACTCCTCGGAACCGTGGCCGCCCTTGCCGTTCGCGCCATGGACGTGAACCTCTACACCGAGATCGGCATCGTCCTGCTTATAGGAATGATCTGTAAGACCGCCATCCTGATCGTCGAATTCGCCAAAGTCCAGAGGGAGGGAGGCATAGGCATCACCGAAGCCGCCCTGGAAGCTTCCCTGCTCCGCTTTCGCCCGATCGTCATGACCGCGGCCACCTTCATTCTCGGTGTCCTGCCGCTCGTAGTCGCATCGGGGGCCGGAGCCGGGAGCAGGCAGGCGCTGGGCACTGCCGTGTTCGGCGGGATGCTGGCGGCCACCATGCTGATGGTGCTCTTCGTGCCCGTATTTTTCGTCATCATTCAGGGGTTGAGTGAACGGCTGAGACGGCCGGGCAAGAGAAGCATCCCGGCAAAGCCCGAAATGATCGATTCGTGAAAATGATAGGGGGCGCCGCGCATGGGCTCGCGGCGCCCCCTTGGTATAAGTGAGAAGAAGCATACACCAGTAATCGCTTAATCGGCGCTTTGGCTTTCGCACTTTAAGAAAATATTTCGTAAATTCCGCCCGCCCCCGCAAATGAGCGGCGTAGCAGCGTGGGGGTGTGGGGGGCGCAGCTCCCCGCGCTTCTCAAAAGCATTCCTTGGTACGTCTTGAACGCAAAATTTCCCCGTTCAGTGCGAATCGTTTTCGTCCGATTTAAATTACGTCTAGTCAAGGGGAATCCCGAGTAGTAAGATTCTTTCCTTGATTCATGGTTGCCGCGTCTTGGTGGCGGCAACTGCAAATGCTCTTATCGGCGGGAAATTTCGAATTGTTTGGCAGAACATCCACCATTCGGTGCGTCGCACCGGCAAGCACCTATACCGAAAACCGGCCTGCAGTTCTTCTGGCCCTGTTCATCACCGGATTCGGAACCTTCGTCAACCTGTACATCACGCAGCCTCTTCTGCCCGAATTCCGGCAGACGTTCCGGGCATCCGAACTCATGGTGAGCCTCACCGTGAGCGGGCCGATTCTGGCCGTTGCCCTGGCCGCGCCTATTCTCGGCGTCATCGCCGACACTCTCGGACGCAAGCGCGTGATAGTCACCGCAATGATCTGCCTCGCCATTCCAACAGCCCTGGCCGCGATGTCGCAGGGCCTGTGGCAGTTTATCGCCTGGCGTTTCATTCAGGGTTTTTTCATCCCGGGAATCATTCCCGTAGCCATTGCCTACATAAACGAAGAGTTCCCGACTCACGCGGTCGGCATACCGATGTCGACCTACGTCACCGGCACCGTTGTCGGCGGTTTTGCAGGCCGATTCTTCGCGGGCATCATTTCCGCTCACTACGACTGGCGGACCGCTTTCGTCGTGCTCGGCTTCGCCACTTTCGCCGCTGCCGTGGCGACATGGGCCCTTCTACCCCGCTCGACGCGTTTCGTCCGAAAAAAGGGCGCTGCGGATTCCCTGCGATCCCTGCGCAAGCATATTCATAACCCGAGGCTCCTTGCGACCTATGCCGTCGGTTTCAACGTGCTCTTCTGCCTCGTTGCGGCTTTTACCTACGTGAACTTCTACCTGGCCGACAAACCGTTTTATCTCGGACCGGCCGCACTCGGATCGATTTTCGCCGTCTACCTCATAGGCGCTGTGATAACCCCCGTCGCGGGCGCGGTTCTGGACCGTATCGGCTACCGGCGCACTCTCATGTGCGCATCCCTGATGATTGCCTCCGGCATGCTTCTGACCCTGGTGCAGAATCTTTCCGTAATTATCGCCGGACTGGCAATCGCTTCCTCCGGAGTTTTCGTCTGCCAGTCCGCCTCTTCAAGCCATATCGGAAAAGCCGCCGGGGAGGCACTCTCATCAGCCGCCGGTCTTTATGTTTCCCTGTACTATCTCGGTGGATGCATGGGCTCGATCGCGCCTGGATTTTTCTGGCACAAGACCGGATGGCTCGGCTGCGTTGTGCTCGTTCTCGTAATGCAGGCAGTTACTTCCTTCATCGCGAACAAGTACTGGATGGATTCCTAGATCCGGCTTGTTTTCGACATCTTCTTGCAGATATTCAAGAGATACCTTACAGTGGGACTCTCATTCCGTATTGACGACATTGCTCCGCTTTCCCGCGCGGCGCAGTCGGGGTCGATAGCAACCGGCAGTTATGCTTTTGTTGGCACTGGGCCGTTACCTCACTGTGGAGCTTGGAATCTTATGGATCAGATCAGCATCGCCCAGCTTAAAGAGACAGAACAGGAACTCAAGAAAGCCAACGTCTACCTCGAAAACATCTTCGAAAACTCCCCTGATGCAATCGGAATTGTCGACAAGTACGGCAAGTTCATCAAATGGAACAAAATGGCAGCCGAACTCTACGGCTACACCTTCGAGGAATTACTCGGAAAATCAAGCTTCGACCTGTATGCGGACATGGAAGAACTCCAGAGAATGAGGCTTCATCTGCGCAAGGAAGGGTCCGCGAGAAAATGGGCCATGCAGATGAAGAGAAAAGACGGAACCGTCGTCCCCTTCGAAATCTCCATCAGCCTGCTCAAGGACGACACCGACAGGACGCTCGGGAGCGTATGCGTGGCCAGGGATTTGAGCGAGATCAAAAAAGTGCTCGCCGAGCTCAAGGCGTCCAACGAGCAGCTTTCCCAGGAGATATCGATCCGCACGGAGGCCGAAGACGAAGTGAGGCGCCTCAGCCGTCAGAATCAGCTCATACTGAATGCGGCCGGTGAAGGAATCGTCGGGCTGGATGTGCTCGGCAGAGTCACATTCGTGAATCCCTCGGCCGCGGAGACCACCGGCTACGGCGTCTTCGAACTGGTCGGCAAGGATTTTCACGGCCTTGTCCACCACTCGCGTCCGGACGGCTCGCGCTATCCGCTGCACGAATCGCCCATACACAAGAGCCTGAGCACGGGCGTGATCCACCGCGAAAGAGACGAGGTTTTCTGGAGAAAGGACGGAAGCAGCTACTCCGTGGCATACTCCAGCACTCCCATCATCGAAAAAGGCCAGATCGTCGGGGCCGTCATCACCTTCCGCGACGTAACCCAGCGCAAACGGGCCCTGGAGAAACTGAGCAAGTACCGCGATCATCTCAAGCTGCAGGTGACGCTACGGACCGAAGAACTCAACGAGTTGCGGGACCAGCTCGCCAAGGCGGTCGAGGGGCGCAGGAAGGCGGAGGAACAGCTTGGCCAGTGCCGAGAAGCCGCCTGCGCAAGTCAGGAAAGACCCGCGCAGGATTGAAGCTTTCCCGGATAACGGATCAGACCGGGCATCGCATATCGCCCTCACGCAAAAACCCCACCTCGAGTGGGGTTTTTGCGTATTTCCAGGAGTCATCCGGCAGACGGATCAGGCGTTACCGGGCAGGATTCCGGCTCCGGGGTGGTATTTCGAAGCCACCCAGGCTTCGCACTGCCAGGCGTCTTCCTGATGCGTACACACCTTTGTCTCCAGCGCACGAGCCGTGAACCAGCCTATCTCATCCACGACCTTGCGCGGTTCCGAGCTCATCACGTAGAGGGCGGAACTGTTCGGCTGCATGCTCTCCGCCTGACTGTTTGCAAGATCGAGGTCAATTCCCACGGGAATGCTGCCCGCAACCCCGCCAACTATCAGTCCGATGAAAAGACCGACCAGGGCGAATACCGGATTCAAAATGAGGACACCGAACAGCAGACCTATGAACGCACCACTCACGGCCCCCCAGATCGATGATCTCGGCGTATGCCGGAAACTGATCTCACGCTGCGGGTTCTTCTCCATTATTACTGCTTCCTCCAAACCAAGCGAGGACCTATCGTTCACATTCACAAGGTGCCGGCGTACGGATTCCGCCTCCGCCACATCGCCATAAACACTGATTATCAGATCGCTCATGGGACCCTCCTCCCCGTTCGGAGCACGGACACTCCGAGCCGTGAAATTCACTAAAGTGGGACAATTGAAAGATAAGAATTATTCATCCTTGGACAATAGCGGCTCGCATTCGCGGAAAATTACTTCCATCGCCTTATTTCGATATGAAAAGAATAGGTCAAACTCTACGCCAACTTATCCAATGGAACGTCGAATCTTCTCTCAGGCATGCAAAAATATTATAAACTTCCAATTGGAGCATCCGTACTGTTACAGCCGTCCCGGACGGCCTCAATCCTTGACTTCTTCCGAATCCTGTGCAGACTACTGCGAAGCGGCAAACTCCCGGCATCCGGACAGAAAGGGGAATTCGCATGGCAAGGAAGATCACACCCGATATGTACGATTCGCTTCTGCGCGAGGATCTCGAAAGATACCGCACAAAGGCCATCGACCTGGGGGCATCCAGGGCAAAGATCGTTCGCGTCGAGGACATTCCCGTGGACGAGCGCGTTATCCTCAAGTGCCAAGTTCCGAGGTGCTTCGGATACGGCGCGGGAGCCCAATGTCCGCCGCATACCCTGAAGCCGGCCGAACTGAGGGAGCTTCTCAAAAAATACAGGTTCGCGGTTTTCTTTATCATGAACGTGCCCCCGGAGGTCATCGTCCGCGATAAGGAAACGATAAAGGAACGTGTCGCCGCATACCAGCAGCTCTACAAGATCGTATCGGAAGTCGAATCAGCGGCCTTCTACGACGGCCATTATCTTGCGGTTGGCTTTGCCGCCGGGTCATGCCGCCACACCTACTGCGGGCAGCAAAAAGACTGCCAGGCGCTAAGAGGAGAACGCTGCAGGTTCTCACTTCTGTCAAGGCCGTCGATGGAGGCTGTTGGAATCGACGTCTACCGGATGGTCGCCCAGGCGGACTGGGACATTTATCCGATAGGAAGCGGGGCTCAACCCGCCGACATTCCCAAAGGGACTCTTGCGGGCATTGTCATTGTCCAATGACGGGGGCGCATCCTGGTTCATTTTCCTGCACGGCGGCTAAGGTCCCGCGCGGGCTATCCGCTCCGATGCATACGATGAAAGGCCTTTGTTCTCTTGCTTTCCGGAAACTCTCAAGTCGCGCCCATGCCCGGGAAAATCCGGCCGATCATGACTGAGTCGCACGATTTCCTTCTCATTTTCTTGCGCTACCCCCGGCCCGGGAAGGTAAAAAGCCGCCTCGCCAGCGCCATAGGTGCCGAAGAAGCCGCCAGGATCTACGAAAAGCTCGTGCGCAGAACCCTCGGCGTCGCACTTGAGTATCTCCGGACAAGCCCGAAGACGCGGATTCTGCTCTTTCATACCCCGGAAGATCCGGTCGAACTGCTCCGCGAGCGGTTCCCCGGTCCCTGGCAATTCCTCCCGCAGCAGGGGGAACACCTGGGCGCGCGCATGCACGACGCCATTCTGAGCGCTTTCGCCCAAGGCGCCCGGAAAGTTGTACTCATCGGCACCGATATAGCCGATCTCGACGCGAACGATCTTACCGAGGCATTCGAGAAGACCGGCGGCGGAGCCGTCCTTGGACCGGCATCGGATGGCGGGTTCTATCTGGTGGGGCTCGACCGTCCCTGCCCTCTTCCTTTCCGGTATGAACACTGGGGTTCCGGGGATATCTGCCGCAGAACAGCCCGGGCATTGTCTTCCAGCGGGCTGGACATCCGTTTCGGGCACCAGCGAAAGGATGTCGACCGGGTCGAAGATCTCGCCGTTTTTCATCGGGATTTCTCCCTGCGCGCATCGCTCGGCACGATCGTTCCGACGATGAAATCTCCCGAAGCGCTCGCTCCCCTGATCGAGTATCTCGAAAAAAGACTCTGGCCGGGGGATGAGATAATCGTATCCCAGGGCGGCTCCCGTTCGTACCGGTGGAACTCGCTCTCAACGGGCGTACACCACCTCCTTGGCCCCACGGGACGGGGGATCCAGCAAAACTCGGCGGCGATGCTCGCCTCGGCGGACGTGCTGTTTTTCCTTCACGACGACACATTCCCGCCGCCCAATTTTCCCTTTCTCATCCGTCGGGCCTGCGGGGACTTCAAAACATCGCTGGGTTGTTTTCGTCTCTCGTTTGCTCCGAGCCCCTTTCCGCTCCGGCTTGTTGCCGGGTTGGCCAACCTCAGGACAACCCTTTTCGGGCTCCCCTACGGCGACCAGGGTCTCTTTTGTCGGAAATCCGTATTCGAAAGCCTCGGGGGATTCCGGAACAAGTACCTGCTGGAGGATCTGAGTCTGGTCAGGAAATGCAGACTGCGGGGCCGTCTCGATATGCTCCGCGAATCCGTTCTCTCCTCATCCAGGCGCTATATCGATAAGGGCGTTCTTGCGGCCTGCCTCCAAAACCAGACCATCATTTTGCTTTCCGCTCTTGGAATGGATGAAAAGAGACTGTACTCCTTCTACTACGGCAAGTCCCCCGAACAGGGGGCGAATGGTCATCCCGCCTCTTGATTGACCAAGATTGGCGAATGCTTATCGTTTAGTAGCTAGTCTGAATTCTCAGATCGGATCCAATCAAAGATACCGATACGGTGAGAAAAGGAGGCTGATATGTTTCTTTCTTGGGCCGTGTGGTTTCTCATTGTGGCTATTATTGCCGGAATATTCGGGTTCGCCGGGGTTGCAGGGACGGCAACGTGGATTGCACAGGTACTGTTCGTCCTGTTCCTCGCGTTCTTTCTCATATCGATGTTTGCAGGCAGAGGAAGAAGGCCGCCTGTGGATTGACGCTCCAAATCCGGATGACCGGAATTTTGCGCCAGGGCCGGTCCCAAACGGGACCGGCCTTTCCGTTCCGCGCCGCACCCAGCCTGTCATTGTCTTCCGTATGCCATATGGATCAGCCGATGCTTATATTCAATGGCACTGGGAAAGATCATAATCGGCAGTTGTACCGTTTGTTTCCATATTACCTGGAGAATCGCCATGCACGGGCCTGCTTCATTTCATATTACGTTTGCTGTCGTCGCGGTGCTCGCATGTTTCGGGATTTCGGGCGTGAGCCGGGCAGACGAGACCAGCTTAAAGGAACTGTTTTCTTTCAACTTTGCCGTTCCCGATACCGAAGCCGACTGGAGCGTTCGAGCAGTTACCGAGTCGGAACTCGAAGCGATAGCAAAAAGGGATCCGTCCCTGAGTCCAAGTGTCACATTGCGCATTCTGGCCAACCTCAACGGCAGGGACTTCGACTATATCCATGAAGATGTCAGAAACGGGGTTCCTCTAAGAGTACCCTACGATTTTGCCGCTTTCAGGAACTGGACTCCCATGCCCCGGAGACTCCCCGAGGTTTCCGATTTACCCAAGTTCATACTCATTGTTAAGAACTCGCCTCACATAGGATGGTACGAACACGGCAGGTTGGTCGGCAACACTTACATCTGCATAGGAAAACAGGAGACATCGACAAACGCGGGCATCTATTCGGTTCTCGAAAAAGACCCGACACATGTGTCCCGGAGCTATCCGAATGCCTATGGCGAACCCGCTCCGATGCCGTGGGCCCTGAGGGTCTACGAACATGTCTGGATTCATGCCGGGGACATAACGAAGGGATACTGCTCGCACGGATGCATCAATCTGCCCGTTTTTCCGGCCATGCACCTCTTTGAGTGGGCTCCTCGGGGCGCGCCCGTGTTGATCGCGGAATCCCTCGGGGAAGTTTCCCGGGTTCTCGCGGCAAACCGAACGAGTTGCGCCCTGCGGGCCTCCTTATGCAAAAGGAAGGGTCCGCAAAGCGGTTAGCGCCGTGGTGCCGTAACGCGATGTCAAAACGGCCGCGGCTTTGCCGGAAAACCCTGCTCCATGCCGGAACCATGGAGGCGTTGTCAACGCCATGACCGGTCCGGGTACTGTGCGCATATTTTCCCGTATGCAGTACCCGCCGGCACGATTTTGGCGTCCTCAAAAAGCCTGCGTTTCCCAACCCGGAACAGGACATTCTAATGCTCCGTTTTCCCGCCGTATTGTGCGAAATGGCGGCGGGCCATCTTGAACAATCCCGCCGGCGCCGGAGCGGATCGGCGGTGATGATTAAGCCCCAGCTGTTTTTTCCGTTTTTCTCCACTTCCAGGCGCGCCATCTTTCCATCGCGGCTGCCGCGCTTCAAAGCTGCGCCGGGAATTGATCCAAAACGCTTCTCGTGGTAAACTCAGTTCTCGACAAAATATTTTTTTGCAATATGATAGGTTTTTGACGCATGTGAAACTTTTCAATTTTAGCCGCGCTCTTGTCGAACTGAATGCTGCTGCAAAGGAGTTGGAGATGCCCGAGTTCAGTTACCAGGACCCCTTTCCCCTGGGGAAAGACGACACCAAGTACAAACTGCTCGCAAAAGGCTATGTTTCCGTCGCAAAATTCGATGGCAAAGAAATTCTGAAGATCGAGCCCGAAGGACTTGAATTCCTCGCTAATCAGGCGATGCGGGATGTATCTTTCCTGCTCCGCCCGAAGCAACTCAAGAAATGGTCCGAAATCCTTGAAGACCCCGAATCTTCGCCCAACGACCGCGGTGTCTGCGTGGCGCTGCTTCAGAACGCCGAAGTTGCCTCGAAGTTCGTCCTGCCGCTCTGCCAGGATACGGGAACGGCCACCATCGTAGGCAAAAAAGGCCAGCAGGTCTGGACCGGCGCAAAAGACGAAGAATTCCTCTCCAAGGGCGTCTACAAGACCTACACGGAAGAGAATCTGCGCTACTCCCAGACGATTCCGCTCACGATGTACGAGGAGAAAAATTCCGGGTGCAACCTTCCTGCCCAGATCGACCTCTACGCCACGGAGGGCATGGAATACAAGTTCCTCTTCATCGCAAAGGGCGGCGGTTCGGCCAATAAGAACGTCCTGTACCAGGAAACCAAGGCCCTGCTCAATCCGGCGAGCCTCGAGAAATTTCTTGTCGACAAGATGATGACTCTGGGAACGGCGGCATGTCCTCCCTATCACGTCGCTTTCGCAATCGGCGGGACCTCCGCCGAAGCCTGCCTCAAGGCGGTCAAGCTCGCGAGCACGGCCTACTTCGACAATCTCCCGACCACGGGAAATGACGGCGGACAGGCTTTTCGCGACGTCGAACTCGAAGAAAAGGTCCTGAAAGCCGCACAGAAGTCCGGCTACGGCGCCCAGTACGGCGGCAAGCATTTCGCGCTCGACGTGCGCATCGTCAGGCTGCCGCGTCACGGCGCTTCCTGCCCCGTGGCCATGGGCGTCTCCTGCTCGGCCGACCGCAACATCAAGGCGAAGATAAACAAGGAAGGCATCTGGCTCGAAGAGCTTGAGGTCAATCCCGGAAAATATATCCCTGAAAAGTATCGCGGAAAGCACCAGCACGGCGTGGTCAAAATCGACCTGAACAAGCCCATGAAGGAAATCCTCGCCGAACTGAGCAAGCACCCGATCAAGACTCAGCTCGCGCTGACCGGCACCATCATTGTGGGCCGCGACATCGCCCACGCGAAGCTCAAAGAACGCATAGACAAGGGCGAAGGTCTGCCCCAGTATCTGAAGGATCACCCGATTTACTACGCCGGGCCGGCGAAAACGCCCAAGGGCCAGGCCTCAGGATCCTTCGGACCGACCACGGCCGGACGCATGGATTCCTATGTCGATTTGTTCCAGTCCAACGGCGGCTCGCTTATCATGATCGCCAAGGGCAACCGTTCGAAGCAGGTCACGGATGCGTGCAAGAAGTGGGGCGGTTTTTACCTCGGCTCCATCGGCGGCGCGGCTGCCATCCTCGCCCAGGACAACATCAAAAAAGTCGAGTGCCTGGAATATCCCGAGCTTGGCATGGAAGCCATCTGGAAGATCGAAGTCGAAGACTTCCCCGCGTTCATCCTCGTGGATGACAAGGGCAACGACTTCTTCGCGCAGATTGCCTCCTGCGCTCACTAAAACAGCGTATCGCGGCGCGAGATCATCTCTCGCCCCAAAGCATACCGCCTCGTGCTCCGAGTGCGGGGCGTATCGCAACGCCGGGTCCCTTGGCCCGGCGTTTTCCTTTTCGCGGGCGGACGTGGCGCTAACATGTTACTTGACAAAGTCCGCGACCACACTAATGATTCTCTAATCACTGCCGATTTCCCGTGAAGGAGGAAAACATGACCGACGCAATCGCGACGACAAACGACGAAGAGATCAAGGAAATCCTGAACAGCTCGAAAACGATAGCCGTTGTAGGGCTTTCCCCGAAGGAAGATTCACCCAGCAACAGGGTCGCCCGCTACCTCAAAGAGCGCGGATACACGATTTGGGCCGTAAACCCCACCTGTGAGGAAGTCCTCGGAGGGAAATGCTACCCGGACCTTAAGTCCCTTCCCGGTCACGTCGATGTAGTCGATATCTTTCGAAACATCTCCGCAATTCCCGGCATTGTCGATGAAGCCATAGAAATAGGGGCCGAGACGATCTGGATGCAGCTTGGTCTCAAGCATGAAGAAGCCGAGGCAAAGGCACGGGCCGCCGGACTCAAGGTTGTCATGGACAAGTGCATGAAAATAGAACATTCCCGCATCAGCGGTGAGTAGACGCCGTCGCGCGCCTGCGTTCAGGAGACCACAATGGGAGAAATGATTCGGTTCGGCACTACGGATTTGACCGTATCGCGCCTCGCGCTCGGAACCTGGGTTACCGGAGGATGGGCGTGGGGAGGATCGGACGAGAACGAAGCAAAACAGGCTATTTTGAAATCCTTTGAACTCGGCACCAACTTCATCGACACGGCGCCCGTTTACGGATTCGGGAAAGCGGAGGAAATCGTGGGCCGCGCCCTGCGCGAATGGGGGCGCGAGCAGATCGTCGTAGCCACCAAATGCGGCCTTCAATGGGACCCGCAGAAGCGTATCCGCCGCAATTCGAGCCCCGAAAGGATTTTTGAGGAGGCGGACGGAAGCCTGAAAAGACTGGGAATCGATCGAATCGACCTCTACCAGATTCACTGGCCGGATCCCGAAGTTCCCTTCGAGGACTCTCTGTCCGCCTTGCTGAAGCTTCAGCAACAGGGAAAGATACGCTACTTCGGACTTAGCAACTTCAGCCGCGATCAAATCGAAGAATGTCTCAAGACAACGCAGATCCACTCCATGCAGCCCCCCTACAACCTGTTCGAACGCGAGGCCGAAAGGGACATCCTCCCGTTCTGCAAAGAGCACGGCATTGCAACCCTGGCTTACGGCGGACTTTGTCGCGGTCTTCTGACCGGAAAGTTCACGGGCAAGGAGCAGTTTCCCAAGGGAGACCTGCGGCGTCAGGATCCGAAGTTCAAGCCGGACAGGTTCAAAAAATACGTCGCCGCCGCGAACGAAATAAAGGCATTGGCCGCGTCCTATGGCAGGACAACCGCCCAGTTCGCGCTCCAGTGGGCGGTGCAGCAACCGGGAGTCACGTGCGTGTTGTCGGGCGCAAGGACTGTCCGCCATGCCGAGGACAATGCGGGTGCGAGCGGATTTGAAATCGCGCGGAAAGATCTTCAAAAGATCGAGGAGATCCTTGCCCGTCACATAAATGAGCCCGTGGGACCCGGATTCATGAGCCCTTCCAAATAGCCGGTCCTCAAGCCGGGACCCTGCCGAATGCGACCGTGATATGCAGGCCGCCGTGCCGGACGGGCCACATGCGGGTCGGCCCCGCCCGCATGGCGGAGGCATCGGAATGAGATGCCGCCAGCACGGCGAATTGCCATCCACGGTAGTTTTTGCGCAGATGCGACCCCAGTTTCTCGTAGAAGGATCTGCCGCCGCCTTCCAGCCTTTTTCCGTAGGGCGGATTCAAAACAAGCAGCCCCGGGTAAAGCTTCTCCGCCTCGGGGCTGAACTCGAAAAAATCTCCTTCGTTCCACGTGATATCGCCGCCAACCCCGGCTTTTTCCCCATTCTCCCCGGCTATTCGCACCGCTGCCGGATCGCGATCAATCCCGATGAGCCGCTCAGGGGATTTTTCGAGAGCGTTTTCCGCGCCGACTTGTCGCATATAGTCCCACGTTGGCTTCTGGAACGACGGCCACCTGT
>JAJFVB010000136.1 GCA_021372055.1 Desulfobacteraceae bacterium
GAGGTTTTCCACGGTGAGGACCGGGACGCCTCCCGAACTCTCTTGAGGTTTTCGCTTAAGGAGGCCAGCGCGCGCAGGGTCCGGCTCCCGTCTTGCGCGGGCCGGTTCGACGGAAACGGAGTCGCGCCGGAAAAGCCTCGATAGTCTGTCGAGGTGAGGCGCCGCCGCCGCCGAAATAGTCGGGAAAAGCCCCTTGGGGCAGAGCACCAGAACAGCCATCAAAATCAGGCCGTAGAGCAGGACCTGGAGGTCTTCCAACTGGTGCAGAAGCTCGGGCAGGGAACTCAGCAGGGCGGTCCCGGCAAGGCCTCCCCAGAGGCTTCCCATGCCGCCGACGACAACCATGGTGACGATCTGCACGGAGTAGAAGATATCGAAGGTCTTGGGGCTGATGAAGGTAATGTAATGCGCGTAGCAAAATCCGGCAAAGCCCGCGTAAACGGCGCTCAGCACAAAGGTCGCCACCTTGTAGCGGTAGGTGGGAACGGCCAGGGTCTGAGCGGTGAGTTCCTTTTCATGGATTGCCATCAATGCCCGCCCGACCCGCGAACCCGTGAGGTTGAGGGTCAGAGCGAAAATCACGAGAAAGCAGCTCCAGATGAAGTAGTAGAATTCCCGGTCCGTGGACAGGCTCCACCAGGCGAAACTGATCTTGGGGATTCCGGGAAATCCGGACGGGCCGCCCGTAACGCTCTCCAGTTGCCCGAAGACAATGCTGACGATAATGTTGAAGCCGAGGGTGGCCATCACGAGATAGTTGCCCTCGAGCCTCAATGTGGGAAGGGCGAGAAGGAACGCCGCAATGGCCACGAGAACGATTGCCAGGCAGAGGGAAACGAAAAGGGGCAACTGGTACGTGGTGCTCGCGACCGCTGAGATGTACGCCCCAAGGCCGTAGAAGGCCGCATGGCCGAGCGAAACCTGCCCGGTCGAACCGATCAGGAGGTTCAGGCCGAGGACTACGATCCCGTTCAGGGCCAGGATGTTGAAAAAGAGGAAAAAGTAGTCGTTCCTGAAGAGAATCGGCAGCAGGAATATCGCCGCGGAAAAGAGCAGCAGCGCTTTCCAGCCGGAAGGCAGGAAGGCCACCCGCGATATCCCGAGAAATTTATCCCGCCCCAGCGCGATCATGCGATTACCTGCTTACCTAGTCAATCGGTGCCGGCGAAAGCCGTTTCCGGGCAAATCCCGGATCACCCGGGTTCCGGTTTTCCATCACAGCCGCTTGACGTGCAGTTTTCCGAAAAGCCCGGCCGGCCTGACAAAAAGAATCGCCAGCAGCAGGAGAAACGCTATGGCGTCTTTGTAGGCCGATGAAATCAGCCCCGAGCCGAGGGATTCGAGAACCCCGAGAAGGACGCCTCCAACCACCGCGCCCGGAACGCTTCCGTAACCACCCAGTATGGCGGCGGAAAACCCCTTGAGGCCGAGCATCACCCCTGCATCGTAGCTCATGCTCGTTATGGGGGTAATCAGTATCCCCGCGAGCGCTCCGAGCGCCCCGCTCATGGCAAACGCCAGCGCCACGAGCTTTCCGGGGGATATGCCGATCAGAGTCGCTCCCAGCCGGTTATCCGACACCGCGCGCATGGCCTTGCCCACCAGTGTCATGTGAAAGAAAAAGTAGAGCATGCCGAGCACAAGGATCGAGAATCCGAGAATCCAGAGCGACTGCGGCAAAATGGCGGCGTTGAAAAGGATAAGGGGGGAATCCCCGCCAAGCGAGGGCAGGATGTGAGCGCTTTTTCCCCACACCATCATGCTTGCGCCCCGGAAGGCAATCGATGCCCCGATGGTGATCATGACGAGCGTGAGGATATCCCTGTTTCTCGAATGCCGGATGGGGCCCCGTTCCAAGAGGATGCCCGTCGCGGCGACCAGTCCGACCGCGAGCGCAAAAGCGACGGGAAGAGGAATGTGCAACCCGTTGTGAAGGGAGACGACGATCATCGCTCCCAGCATGACAAACTCGCCCTGGGCGAAATTGACGAGTCCGGTCGCGTTATGGATAAGGCAATACCCGAGGGCAATGAGCGCGTAGATGCTGCCGTTGGTGATTCCGGCCACAAGCAGGTGCGGGATCAGGCTCCAGGACATTGCCGTCGGGCGCCGCTAGTTCGCCGATGTCGCGCCGGCTGCCTCGCAACCGGCCCGGAAGGCTTTGAGTGAAATCTCGGCCCGTTTCCCGCTGAAACCCTTGAGGACGCCTTCGATCTGTTCCGGGCCGCAGAACAGTTTGCCGGATGCGGCGGCGAACCCGAGCAGAACCAGGTTCGCGGAGACCGGCGAGCCGAGGGATGCGGCGATGGAGCAGGCATCAACGGTGTACGGGCCGGGGGATGCGCCGCCGCCCTCACCGAATGGCGTGCCCTCGGGACGCAGAAAATGACCGTGCACGAGCATCGCCTCGGGATGAAGGGCGAGGAGGACATCCGCGCGCCCCGGGCGGATAAGGGGGCTTATGAGAGCGCCCCGTCCGGCTTCCGGGCCGACCTTGAGGTGGCTGATGACATTGCCGCCCCTTTGCGCCATGCCGTGGGTTTCCGATATCAGTACCGAGAGACCTTTCCCGATGGCGGCTTCGGCGAGAAGCCGCGTCACAAAGAGGACCCCCTGGCCTCCGAGGCCGCTGATGATGATCTGTTGCGTGGTCTTGTCCATTTCTCCAACTTTCACACGAAAATGTGATGAGCGCTCGCATGGAGCGCGAAAACCGGGTTCCCGGATTCGTCGGGGCATAAACTTGAATGCAACTCCGCTGAGGAGTCGCACGGCAATGGATCCCGCCTTGAAATATGCAATCATATCTCAGAAGATGCCAAATTATCCAGAAGGATATTAGGAAATTCTGCGACTTTATTCGGCGCGGCGGTAAGGGCTTTATACTTGCAGCGGGCGCGGGTCTTCAAAAAAAACGGGCGGAGAAAATCATTCCCCCGCCCGTATCGGCTTCAAAGAGAAAATGGAATGTCGCGCTATCGGCAAAGAGAGGAAACCGGATGCCTTCCCGCCCGCGCTCCCCGGCTACTCCCTCGTTGCGGTCTTTTCCCTGAGCTTTTGGAGATACTGCCCAAGGGCCATGAGAGGGAAGCAGTTCCGGTAATTGTGGTACCGGATATAGAAGTGTTTCGGAAACCCTGTTCCGGTAAACCAGATTTCATCCCACGTTCCGTCGGCTTGCTGCGTTCTCACCAGGTACTGGATCCCCTTGCTCACTTCCTGCGAGTTTTCTTCTCCGCCGGCCAGTAGCCCCATAATGGCCCATGCAGTCTGGGACGCCGTGCTCGGTCCCTGGCCGCGCAGTTCCGGATACTTGTAGGAATCGCAGGTCTCGCCCCAGCCGCCATCCGGATTCTGAACGTATTTCAGCCAGTTGAGCGCCTGCTGGATATAACGGGAATCGATGTCCTCACCAATCGAGGCAAGCCCCCGCAGCACGGACCATGTGCCGTAGATATAATTGACGCCCCAGCGGCCCCACCAGCTGCCGTCTTCTTCCTGAAGCCCTTTGACGAACCTGATGGCTTTCTGCGCCACGGGATGTTCCCGGTCGTAGCCGAAATTGCCCATGGCTTCGAGCATGCGCCCCGTCACGTCGGCGGTGGGGGGATCTATCATTGCTTCCTGATCGGCGAAAGGAATCCTGTTCAGGATTTCCATTCCGTTATCACGGTCGAAAGCCGCCCATCCGCCATTGGTGCTCTGCATACTGATGCACCATTCAAGACCGCGCAGCATCGTCGATTCCAGACCGGGGCACCTTTCGCAGGGAAAACGCTTGAGCGCGTTCAGGACAACCGCGGAATC
This sequence comes from Desulfobacteraceae bacterium, assembly GCA_021372055.1. Lineage (GTDB taxonomy): Bacteria > Desulfobacterota > Syntrophobacteria > Syntrophobacterales > Syntrophobacteraceae > SbD1. The sequence continues at coordinate 3,808 of JAJFVB010000136.1, forward strand.
GTCCACATCGGGATAGTGGGAGTTGGAAAACTCGAAGGCCCACCCTCCGGGTCGGCAGGAATTCTTCACCTGCCAGTCGCCTCCGGTCAGGATCTGTTGCGACATAAGCCACTGCGCGGATTTGTCGAGTACGGGATCCTGGGGAGGAACGCCCGCTTCGAGCATCGCAAGAGCGGTCAACGCGGTATCCCAGACCGGCGAAACGCAGGACTGCATGCGTAGGCCGATTCCGTCCTCAATGCAGAAATCGTTCAACGCCTTGAGGCCGCGGACCATGACATCGTGAGTCAACGGGTAGCCCAGGTAGTGCAGGGCCAGAAGAGACCAGAGCATCGGGGGCTGAATGCCCGCCCAGTCTCCGCTCTTTTCCTGATGCGCGAGGATCCAGTTCTTGGCCTGCTCGATCGCTTTGCGGCGAAGAGACATTATTGGCTTTCTCTCGATCTTTTTTGCGACGCGATCAAAGAGAAAGAAAAGCTTGTGAATGCCGGATGCAAACCTTTTCTCGGTAACCGGGGCATAGAGCTCGGGAACCCGGAATTGTTCCGGGATGGTCATTTTGGGCCGAATCGAAAGCACGATCGAAAGAGGAACCGCAGTGCCCCTGGCCCAGCTCGAGAATTCATAGATATTGAAATACAGGCTGGAAGGCAGCAAGATGAGCTCAACCGGCATCGAAGGCACTTTGTCCCAGTCGTACTGATCGAAAAGCGCCAGAAACATCTTTGTGAAGCCGCGACAGGCTTCAATGCCGCCCCTTTCGATAATGTATTCCCGCGCTTTGGCCATGGGCGCGGCCCCCTGGTCTTCTCCCATCATTTTCAGGGCGAAGTAAGCCTCAACCGTCGTGCTGATGTCGCCCCCGTCGCCGAGGTAAAGGCCCCAGGAGCCGTTTTCGTTCTGTTGCGCATGCAGATAATTGATGATGCTCTTTTGCTTCTCGGGAATGGCAATGCCGAGAAGGCGCATCAGCATGACATATTCGCTGGTGATGGTCACGTTCGATTCGAGTTCGGCCCACCAGAATCCATCCGGATATTGCACCTTGTAGAAATAGTCACAGGATTTCCGAATGGTCTCCTCGATCTGCCGAGTCCAGGAACTGCGGATGCTGGCGCGCCTGGCCTGCGCCGGCCGGGATTGAGGTTCCGACCGTAGCGGCGCTTCCCCCTCAACGGCCACTGCCTCGCCCGCATCTCCTGCAAGATTGCCCCAAGCCTCCTCGACTTCCGCGGTTTGGGCCGCGATACCACTTTTGCGCGAAAATGATTTCATACTTCTCCATCGGGAACGGTTGCTCTAATGCGTTTAGCCCCTGAACCGGTAGATCCCCGGATTAAACTGCCTAATTAGTCATAATTCAGTCAATTTGCAAGCAGATTAAAGACCAAATCACCGGGTGCGGCTCAATTTCGGGATCGAACCGGAGAGCGAGGCCGGACTGCCCAAGAGAAGAAAAACCAATGGGGAAGCCGCGTGGCGGGTAGCCCAAGGGCCTCCCCAATTCGTAGAGATCTCTAATGAAATAATTATCGGTATGTCCTGAGAGCCGTTCCTCTAAAATAGAGCCACTCCCGAGCGCCGGATCCAAAGCGCCGACGGGCTAGAGCCCCAGGTCTTCGTTTATCAGGACAACTCTGATCCTCCCCTTCGGGAAGGATTTTTCCGTAATCGTCCACGTGTTGCATATGCGGTCGGGACCACGGCAATCCTCGCATATGGAGGTCTTGAGACACGGAGTCTTCTTGTCAAGGCGCATGACGTTGGCGGGAGCCGCGAAGTTCTTGATCCGCAGCATGGCGTCTTCCAGATCGGGTACGATCTTGTTCCTTCCGGCCAGAATGATGACGTTTCTCGGGCCGAATGTGATACCCGCGACCCGGTTGCCTGTCATGTCAAGGTTCACGAGTTGTCCGATTTCGGTCACGGCGTTTGTCCCCGTGATGAAAAGGTCGACGAGAAGCGAGTGCCGGCGCCGCTCGATCATATCGGCGGGGGCGACTCCCTTTTCATAGGTGTCGATTATCTCCATTCCGGGCAGAGCCTTCATGTCTTCATACACGCCGGTTTCGACCACGGTCATGGAACCGCCCCAGGATACGCTCCTGGCTCCGATCTTGGGCACGATCTCCTCGCGGACGATCTTCCTTGCGGCCGTGGCATTCTCGGCAATGTAGACGGCGAAATTGTTTCCTTCCAGTGTCTCTTTGAGACTGTTCAGCCTGATGGTCCAGAAATTTTCCACCGGTTTATCCATTTTCCACTCCTTAGAAAAGCGCCGGTCAGGGCGTTGAATCATTTTCGAGAGCAAATCGATATGATGCGATTCCTCTTTGCGTATTTCCTCAATGGCGGACAAAGCCCGCTTATCGGAAACAAACGAGGAAATGAAGGCGAAGAATTGGATGGAGTCTTCCTCGAAAACGATAGCGGACCTGATCAATTCATCTTCATTCCGGATCGAATCGATCCGGAGATCATCCAGAGAGAACGCATGGCGGCCCATTGCGGCTTTGAGGACGGGTTCATGCAACATGGGAATGGCTTCGGAGCGCTTTGCCTTGCGGTATTGCTCCCGAACGGTTTCAAAGGCCTGCCTGTGCCTGGCTTCCTCTTCGGCCAGCCATGCGAGCATCGCTTTTATTTCAACGTTCTCCACCCGTCCAAGTGCCTGCCGGTAAAACTTTTCACCGTTGATCTCCACCTGGACCGCGAGATCGAGGAGTTCCAGGGCTGTGAACATACCACCTCTTTATAGACTTTCCCCCCCAGGCCTAGTTGGCCGAAGGCTTCTCCGGATTCTTGCGCTTCCTTTCCTCTTGAAATCTGACCAGGTTTTCGGGAAGCCCTCGCTTTTTGGCCGCCCTGCTTCTTGCCCTGGAAAGAGACTTGGCCGAAAGCGACTGCCGCATCGCAAAGCCCCACTTCCTTTTATAATCACGAGGCGTCAGACCGTGCGAGCCGAGATGTTTCTTCGTCAGCTGTTTCATTTCGACGCCGCACTCAAGACATATTATCTTGTTCTCACGAATGGAGTCTTTCGGATCGGCCGATTCCTGCTTTTCCGGGAGCGCGGTTGCAGCGGGTTCTTCTTCGGCTTCAAGCGTGACCCCGTTTTGTTCGGCGTATTGCATGCGCTGCAGAACGAGAAATGTTTTCATGAGCGTCTGCTCGATTTCCTCCGGTGAAATCTTGCCAACTGAGGCCTGTGCTTTCACAATGGAGGCGGCAATTTCCAGAAGTTTCCTTGCCATAACTTTCCAGCCCCTTTCAGAGAAGATACTGCAAAATAGAAATAAGATTATGATCCATTCAGGCCGGGTTTCCCCATTACGAATCAGCCATATGTCTCCGGGGAATCATTCCAGACTCTATGGATGCCAATGAAAGAACGATAACAAAGATAATTATTGACTGAGAGGTCTATATATGAATATAAAACGGGAAGTTTTGCAAGCAAAAAGCAATTCTGAAGGTCAGTTTCTCAGCACTTACTGTAGGTTTTCAATCGCTTTCACTTCAGATTCGGTTTTGAATTGGATAAGATCGAATTCGACCGTCAAGTCATATCGCCGGGAACGAAAGTTCATTCTTTTTTATACGCTGGAAGAGTGATAATTGTGAAGTTGTCGGCAGGAAAGCGGCGGCAAGATTTCCATTGCCGCTATTTCCCTTGCGATTTCCATGCGCTATTTTCGCCCGGTTTTACGTTCGAAATCGTAGAGTCTTGGTTGCGCCTCTTCATGAAACAAAATGGTTCGCAAGGACGGATTCCGGGAATTGTCAGCCGGAAAAAACTCTCTAAAGACGCAAGGATCGGTCGGGCTATCATGGATGATGCATTGAAGCAGGCATTTTACTCCCGGATGCAGGAGGAACCTTTCGCCAGAAAATTCGGGCTGAAGCTGTGCGATATCGGAGCGGGTTATTCGAAGGTGGAGATGACGTTTACGCCCGACATGGAGAATATGTGGGGCTGCGCGCATGGGGGGGCTCTATTCGCGCTTATCGACCAGTCTTTTGAAGTGGCGGCAAACTCTCATGGGACTCTTGCCGTTGCATTGAACATGAGTGTCACTTTCGTTGCTCCGCCGCGCCCCGGAAGCGTTCTCAGCTCCGAAGCGAAGGAGACATACCAGACCAGGAAGACGGCTTCCTACGACATCAAGGTCCGGGATGGTTCCGGTGCGCTCATCGCTTCGTGCCAGGCCCTCGTATACAGGAAGGGAACACCCCTGCCTTTTCTCAAGAACAATCCCGAAGAGCCTCGGCGCTGATGACGGCGGAATCGGGAGAACCAGCCGGGCGGGACGACATTACGCGCAATATGCGGTCGGTCCCCCCCTGTTCTACTTTCCTCCCGTTTCCGAAGGCAGGTTGGAGTCCAGCCAGACGGACCAGCCGTTTACGAGCACCCTCGTGTGTCCGTAGCCTCTGGCGGAAAGCTCCATGGCGAGGTCTTTGCTCAGAGTGCAGCTCTCTCCGTCACAGTAGGTGATGATCAAAGAGTCGGGAGGCACCGGGGCCATGACTTCGGAGAAATGCTCCTCGAACTCCTGCGAGGGGAGATTGAGCGCTCCCTTGATGTGCCCCGAAAGATAGACTTCGGCGGGCCTCGCATCGATAAACACGGCCCCGTTGGTGAGGAACAAAGCTCGGGCTTCGTCGAGCGTCACGACCGGTTCCTCCGCGGACTGGAGTCCCGAGAGCTGCGCTTTCGGGGACCAGTCCCCCTTGAGGGGCAGGCCGTCTTTTCGCAAGGCGTTGACGCAAAGAGATATTGCAAGGGAAATCACGAGAATGGCCGCGCCCTGCAAGAAGGCGCTGCCGACTTTTGTCCGGCCCGGTTCGTGTGCGCTTTTGATATGAGTCAGTGTGTTCAATCCGAAAACCCCACGTCCTTCAGTGTCCCGCAAATTCTGGGCTCAGCATGATCCCCGCATGGAGGGCGGCCGGTAGAGGCAGAGCGGTTCCTCCGCAAGGTAGCTGCCCGTGCTTTCGTAAGCCCTCGCGCGGCAACCGCCGCATGATCTGATGTATTCGCAGCGGCCGCACTTGCCCTCGTATTTCTTCAGGTCTCTCAGGTCCTGAAACACGGGGGAGGTCTCCCATATTTCCCTGAAGGAGCGCTGCCGCACGTTTCCCGCATCCACTTCGAGATATCCGCAGGGCTGCATCCGCCCGAGGTGGGATATGAAAACGAAGCTCGTACCGCCCAGGCAGCCGCGCGTTACGGCGTCCAGGCCGAAGGTCTCGAAATCGATCTGCCTGCCTTCCTCCCGCGCCCTCTGCCGCATGATCCGATAGTAGTGCGGAGCGCAGGTGGCTTTTAGCTGCAGGGGAACTTTGCCTTTCTGCTCGTAGAACCAGTGCAGGGTCTTTTCGTACTGCTCGGCGCCGATTGCGCCTTCCTCCAGTTCTTTTCCCCTGCCCATCGGAACGAGCATGAAAATGTGGTGAGCCGCCGCTCCGAGGGATACGACAAGTTCGTGTATCCTGGGAAATTCTTCGATATTGGCATGCGTGATCGTGGTGTTGATCTGGAACGCAAGCCCCGCGCTCCGGGCCATTTCAATGCCGCGCAAAGCCCCCTCGAAAGCACCCGGAACCATCCTGAAGGCGTCGTGGGACCCGGCCGCGGCGCCGTCCAGGCTTATGCTGATGCGCTGGATGCCCGAGTCGAGTATTTCCCGGACGATTTCCGGAGTGAGCAGCGTGCCGTTCGTGGCCATTGTCATGCGGAAATTCTTGGCGTTTCCGTACCTGGCGAGTTCGAAAACGTCGGGGCGCAGAAGCGGTTCGCCGCCGGTAAGGATTACGATCGGGCGTGCGACTTGCGCGATTTCATCCATCACCCGCATGCATTCGGCGGTTGTGAGTTCCCCTTCATAGGGGCGATCCTGCGCCGCCGCGCGGCAGTGGACGCAGGCCAGATTGCAGGAACGGGTAAGCTCCCAGGCAACCAGACGGAGATTGGCTTCGAGCTTGGAACCGGTTCCGGCGCAGTGAGGGTGTCCCATCTTGTGGGGATGACTTTGCATTTCTTAACTTTTACCTCGAAGGAGCCGGGCGGCGTCCTTGGCGAAATAGGTCAATATGACGTCGGCGCCGGCGCGGGCGATCGATGTAAGGATTTCCATCATGATGCGCTCTTCGTCGATCCACCCGTTTGCGGCGGCCGCCTTGACCATTGCATATTCGCCGCTCACGTTGTAGGCGGCAACGGGACGGTCGAATTCGTCCTTGACCCGGCGGATGATGTCCAGGTAGGCGAGGGCGGGCTTGACCATGACCATGTCGGCGCCTTCCTCTATGTCGAGCGCCACCTCTCTTATCGCCTCCTCGGAGTTGCAGGCGTCCATCTGGTAGGCGCGCCTGTCTCCAAATTGCGGCGCGGAGTCGGCCGCATCGCGGAACGGGCCGTAGAAGCCGGAGCAGTACTTGGCCGAGTAGGCGAGGATTGCCGCGTTCTCGAAGCCGTTTTCATCGAGTGCGTCGCGAATCGCCTGCACGCGCCCGTCCATCATGTCGGACGGAGCGATGATATCGGCCCCCGCCTTTGCATGGGACAGCGCGACTTCGGCAAGAATATCGAGCGTCGAGTCGTTGTCCACCTCGGTTCCCCGAAGCAGGCCGCAATGGCCGTGGCTCGTGTATTCGCACAGGCAAACGTCGGTGATGACGGTAAGCTCGGGATAGCTCTGCTTTATGGCGCGGACCGCTTCCTGAACGGGACCGTTTTCGGCGTGCGCCTGGCTCCCGAGCTCGTCTTTTTCTTCGGGAAGGCCGAAAAGGAGCACTCCGGGAATCTGAAGCTCAACGACGCCGCGCATCTCTTCCATGAGCCGGTCGACGGAAAACTGAAAAACGCCGGGCATTGAAGCCACGGGGTTCCGCACGCCCCTGCCGGGCATGACGAAAAGCGGATACACGAGTTGATCGACGCTCAGGCGGGTCTCGCGGACCATCCTTCGCATGTTCTCGGTGCGTCTGAATCTTCTCGGCCGATAGACGGGGAAGTACATTTCACTCTCCATGTGAGACGCGGAAACGGTTGACGGCAAAAATCGCGAGCATGTCTCGTGAATGTGGAATCCAAACTCATCGGGTCTGAAGTATATCCCATCGGCGGCCCTGCAGCAACCGCCGGGCAAACGGGGCAGGATATCCTCCGCCGTTCCCGGCCGATTCATTCAAACCGGTCGCCTTCGCGTATGCCGCAGGAAGCGGCCCACGCGGATGCATCCGTTTTGCCCGCCGCGCCGGAGCGCACCTTGCCGATGAGAAGCGCTCCCCCGTCCACGGCAATCCGAATACCGCCCCGGGTCACTTCCGAAACGGTTCCGTAACCGAGGCCGGCTTCGCCCGGAGCAAAAGACGCTCCGTAGAGGCGCACCGTTTCGCCCCGATGCCGGGCGTAGGCTCCCGGCTGGGGATCGCAGCCCCGGATGAGATCGTAAACCTTGCGGCCGGGTATTTCCCAGTCGATCGCGGCGGCCCTGTCGTCACAGGGCGGCTCGTAGGTCGCGCCCGCATCGCCCTGGGGGATTCTGGGGGCGGCTCCTTCCCTGACAAGACGAACCGACTCGGTAAGGGCTTCCACGCCCAGCGGAAAAATGCGTTCGAAGTAAAGGGATCCCGCGGTATCGTCGGAGCCGATTTCCACTTCTTTTTGCAGAAGGACAGGGCCGGTATCGATACCGGCGTCCGGCCAGAAGATGCTGAGCCCCGTTCGCGTATCGCCCATGATGATAGCCCAGTTGATCGCGCTTGCGCCGCGATGCCTGGGGAGAATCGAAGGATGAAAGCAGATGGCCCCGGCCGTTGCCGCCGTGAAGTAGCGGTTCGGGACTATATCGGTAACGAAGGCAAGGACCGCGAGGTCCGGTTTGAGTTCCTTGAAATTCGCGTACACCGCGTCGTCCCGGAAGCTCCGGGGTTGGAACAGGGGCAGCCCTTTTGCCAGGGCGGCTTCTTTCAACGGGTCCGGCCTGCCGCCGGGCCTGTCCTGCGGAGCGTACACCGCGACAACGTTCTCACCGGCATTGAGCAGGGACTCGAGAGTCTTTGCGCCAAACGGCGCCTGTCCAATCAGAATGATCCGCATCGGTGCTCCTGAAGGGATAGGGTGAACCGCCATCATTATTCATCGACGCGTGAAAATCTTCGCCCCGATTTCTGTTTCTTCAGCCCCCCGGCCACTTTCCCTCCCGGGTCGCCCGCGGGCGAAACAACGGCGTCACGGTACCATAGGGGCTGCCGGAGTGCCGGTTCCTTTCGACCCGCGCAGGGGGCGTAGCCGCAAATGGGGAATTCGGGCATGATACAGGGTTCGGCATGGACGAGGGCATCTCCCATCCCGGGCACTTGCGATTGGAGAATCCGCTCGACTTCCGTAACCTCTTTGTGGGCCGCCTCCAGGCTCAGACTGCGCGGGAGGATCAGATGAAAATCGGCATGAATGCGTTCTCCCGAGCGCCATGCCCGCATCCGGTGAACGTCAATCCATTGCGGTCTCCGGTTTTTCGAGATTACCGCAGTGATCTGATCGAGCAGTTCGGGATCCGAGGCATCCATCAGGCGCGATGATGATTCTCGAACGAGCCGCACGCCTATGACAAGAATATTGAGTGCGACAAGACACGCGATTGCGCCGTCGAGTTGCAACCAACCCGTCTGGCGGACGAGCACGAGTCCGGCGATCACACCTGCGGACGTATAGACGTCGGATATGATGTGTTTCCCGTCCGCGCTCACAGCCGCGGAATTCGTGGCGAGCCCCTTGCGCACGAGCCAGATGCCGAGCGCGCCGTTGACCGCGCATGTCCCGAGCAGAAGAAGCAGGCCCGCATCCAGGCGGGGAACGGGTTGGGGCTGCAAGATCCTGGGAAGCGCTTCCCAGACGATCGCGCCTGCGGCAAGGATGATCAACGCTCCCTCGAAACCGGCCGAGAAGTACTCCGCTTTGCCGTGTCCGTATGGATGCGAAAGGTCGGGCGGTTTGGCGGCGAACATGACGCTGTAGAGGGCAAACCCGCTCGCAACCACATTGATTATGGATTCGAGAGCGTCGGAGAGAATGGCCGCCGAACCGGTCAGCCAGTAGGTATAGAACTTCACTCCCATGAGCAGCGTGCTCACGGAAACCGATACTACCATGGCAACAAGCCGCTGTTTTGCTGCAGAAGCTTTTGATTCCATTCCGCTGCACCATCAGATGTCTGTGATCAGCGAGGGCAGGCCCCCGGGGTTTTCGTCCGGAGGCGGGATTCTCTCCGGGCTTTTGCCTCGCAATTGCGCCGCATATCCTCGGCGGTCTCCGGAATCAGCGGCGGGATCTCCACGGGTTTTCCGCTTTCGCCGATGGCGACGTAAGTGAGATAGGCCGAGGCGGTCTTCCTCACTTCTCCGGTTCGGGGATTTTCGCTCTCAACCCGGACACCGATCTCCATCGAAGTCCGTCCCGTCATGTTGAGGCTTGCCTTAAACGTCAAGAGATCCCCAATGAAAACGGGACTGTGAAAATCAAGCCGGTCGACGGAAGCCGTTACGGCATTGGAGCGCGAATGGCGCATTGCGACGACCCCGCCGGCCGTGTCGATCAACTTCATGATCACCCCGCCATGGACATTGCCATAGGGATTCGCGTCCTGCGGGTTCATCTGCTGCGCCATGATGGTTCTGCTCTCAGCTACAGTCCTGCCTTCCATACGGTGCATTCTCCTCCGCAAATCGCATTGGGAAGTTCTGGGCTCGGGGCGACAATGGCCGGGAATACGCCGGTCCGGGCCCCTCGCGATCGAAAAACGGGGCGCGCCCGGGAGGCTGCCCCTATTTGTGCTGCCTGACCGTGAGCACCGAGCAGGGAGCTCTTCGGACCACTCTGTCCGCGGTGCTTCCGAAAAGAACATGCGCGAGTCCCGTGAGGCCGTGAGACCCCATCACGAGGAGGTCCATTTTGTTTTCTTCGGCCGTTCTCAGGATTTCCGTCGAAGCGTACCCCGACAGCAGGAACACGTGATGCGACAATCCCGGAGGCAGGTTGTCGAGGTATTTTTCCTGTATGGCCTTGGTTGCGGACTGAGTGATTTCTTCGACGAATTCCGGATCGTATTCCACGGGCATGTAGGTGGCGTGCACCGGCGGGGAGAGCGAGAAGGAGACCATCACGTGCATGATGTTGAGAACCGCCCCGCACTGGAGCGCGAGCCCCTTGGCCATGAGGAATGCCTGGTCGGCGTTTTCGGAAAAATCAGTACAAAACCCGATGTTGGTGAAGAGCTTGGTTTCCACTGCATTCTCCTTTGTTTCTCGTCCTTAGATTTCGATCACCCAGACAGCCGCCCCGCGAACCAGCTTCAGAAGCGTGTGGGAAACGCTGCCAAGCAGGAATTCCTTCACGCGCCCCTGTCGTCTCCTGCCGAGCACGACAGTCGTGCACTCGAGCTCCGATGCCTTAGCCAAAATGATATCGGCGAGGTCGCCGGATTCCACTCCGAAATGGCACGAGATCCTGTCTTCGGCAATTCCCCGGCTCGCAAGAGACTCCCTGGCCCGGGAAAAATACTCGTTCATGTTCCGTTCATCTTCATCCTTCCAGAAATATCCCGCAAGATCGGCCCGCGTCGCGTGTACGCGTTCGATCCTCTTGACCTCCTCCATCCTCAGCTTATCGGGAGAAGCAGTCGGCAGAATATGAAATATCTTGAAATCGCAGCACTCGGCTTCCTTCAGCAGGCGGGAAATATAGTCCAGGGTCTTGAGGCAGCCGGGCAGGCAGTCGATCGCAATCAGAAAGCGCTCCATGATTCCCCCTCAGATCTCCTTGAAGACTTTGGCAAGCGAATCCCCGGCAACATGCAGCTTCCATTCGTTCTGCCATCCGAAGGGGGTCTCGAAGACTTCGAATCCGACCCTCTCGAGCCGCGTCCGGACTTCATCGCGCATCAGCGCCGCGCTTTCAGCGGAGGCCTTGCTGGGCGAGAGATGGTTGAACGAGTGAAGGACCACTGTTCTGGAATCGAACTTCCCGGCAAGCCATTTCGCGTTTTTAACCCACTTGGCGATTACGCTGCCCTGCCTGCCGGCATCGTCTTCCTCCGCATGATAGAAGATAACAACCGCTTTCCGAAATGTAGCCTCCGGCGGGCTCTCCGGCGCCTCCCGCACCACTTTTTCGTGGGGGCGGACCCAGAACTCGGGTGAGTAGAACATCAGCAGTTTCACGCTCCGCTCTTTCTTTCCGAAAGTGCGTTCCGAACGATCCCCGGGGACCCGGCCGGCATGAAAAGACCCGGTGCAGACCCACTTGTATCAAATATCGCGCCGTTTTGAAAACATAAGTAGAGCGAGAAGACCTCGTGCGAAACCCTGTCCGGACGAATCGACCGCAATTGACGAACGGGCGGGAAATGCCCGGAGGAGTTGGGCGGCTGTGGAATTTGGTTCCAACAAAGAGGCTTTTTACGCCCGTTTATGGTATTGATTGACACATCCCATGACCGAAAAACTACCGGCGATAACTCACGTATGGAGGAAACCCCATGAGTATTCTCGAAGATCTGCAGGCAGTCGTTTCCGGTTCCCAGTCCGAGCTCCAGGAGAAAAAAGGCATTTTCTCATTCGAAAAGGTCATCGCTGAAAGGAAGGCCTTCCTGTCCAAAAAAAAGCTTACCTACATCGCCAAATTCCGGATCGACGAAGCAAACCGGGAGGTGAGATTCACGGAAATGCTCAAGGAATCCGGCTTCGGCCTGTCGTCGGGGGACAGCGACATGAGCCCCGGCTTCGGATTCAAGAAAGAGTCGTATAATACGCTTTCGGGGGGCCGGGAGGGTACGATCGAGGAACAGTCCTCCCTTTTCGGCAAGGACTATAAATACAGCTTCGACTATGCGGCGATTCGCAGGCAGTTCGAACAGAAAGCCGCGGAAAACGGGTACTCCTTTACCTATAAGCTGACCGGGGCGGGATTGTGAGCCCCTCACACCCCCACGCCGCTATGCGGCTCATTCTGGCGCTACGGGGGGCGGGGGAATCATTCCCCCGCTCTTTGGTGTCCCAGAGGCATCAACCTGAACGCAATTTGGTATCAGATGTACTGATCGGCCAGTTCCGTTATGACCCTCTCGATGTCCCCACCCGTTTGGGCAGTCAAATCATGCATTGCGGTTTGCAACCGCTGCCGCGTCACCGGATCGTTCAGCTCATCAAGCGTCCTCATGCCGCCTCCGCGGCGGCCGAGCCGGAAGAGGAGCTTCTCCTCCGGAGGGAGCCCGAGATAGCGGTCGATCACGCAGAGCATCTTTTCCTTCCCCTCCGGCAAGACACCTTCGACTTCCTCGAGCAGGTTCATGATGTGGTCGGACACCACTCTGCTCGATATCCCTTCGAGACCGGCGATGAAGAGCCGGATTTCGCCGACGGTTTCGTCATCGGAGAGTTTTGTGAAACGGCCGGCCTGCACGTCCTGGTAAAGAGGCGCCCTGGGTGGAACGCGCAGGGTCCTCAGCCTGATGAAATGGGGATTTATGGCGTTCAGCACGCGCGCGGATTCCCTGGCGTGGTCCTCCGAGAGGTCCCTGCCGCCCAGTCCCGGCATGAAGTATTCGGAAAGCTCCATGCCCGCTTCGACGACTCTGCGTCCCGCCTCGATCTGCTTTTCCGCGCTAACCCCTTTCCTGATAAACGCCAGGACGCGATCCGACCCGCTCTCCATGCCTATGTGAATGCGGTCGAGCCCGGCACGCCGGATCTGCGAGAGTTCCGCGACGGTCTTTTTCGCAAGCGTGCTGCTCCTTGCATAGGACGTGATCCGGCCGATTCCGGGAACCTTTTCGCGCAGGTAGAGCAGAGCTTCAACCAGCGTCTCCGAAGGCAGAAGGAGGCTGTTCGCGTCCTGAATAAACACGCTGCCGCGTCCGTTGTAGAGCCAGTAGGCTACGTGGCGGCAATGGCCGTTGTACCGGGAGGAGGTGAAAACCCTGTTCAGTACGTCCCGCACGATCCGCCCGTCGTATCCGGACTCGACGGACAGGTTCCGCAGGTCCTCCACGATCAGGGCCACCGTGTCGATATCGGCTTTGATCTCTTCGAGAGACCTGCGGCTGAACTCGCGTTTTTTGTATACGGGGCAAAACGAGCACTTGTTCCAGGGGCAGTTCCTGGTGAAACGAATCAGCAGGCTCCCCGCTTCGCTGGGCGGGCGAATCGGACCCTGCTCGAAGACGAGATCTTTCGGTTCCGTCATGGGATTTTACACTCCTGTGGTCTTGGTTCCAAGCGAAGCGAAACGGGAATATCGGTTCCGATGCAACGGGGTAATTCTAGAGAATCGACGGCGCGCCGGCAACTCCGCTGCTCATTTTGGCCCTTGCGGCGGGCCTTTGGCCCGGCCTGACGCGCGTGCGCGCAAGGCCGCGACAGAAATCCCGAGGGGGCGGGGGGGAAATCATTTCCCCCGCTCTTTTCCATGCGGGGCGGGGTGCGCCTCTTCATGACGTCTGCATCCGGGACCTATGCCCCGTTGTTTTATCGAAAATCCGCATCAGCAGTCAAATTCGGCCTTTTCACTGCCGCTCGCATGCTGCTAAACTCGATTCGGCTGAGAGGAAACATTGTCTGGAAGATAACAGATTTGCAGGAGAAGATGAAAATATGGAAGAAAAGATTACGGCGGTCTACCTCCTGGCATGGGTCCGCGAGCTTAAGCCGGAAGACGGAGGGGATTTTACGCGGGTTCTTGAAGAGCAGAAGGAAAAATGCCGCGAATTCATGAAGCAAAAGGGCATAGATGAAGAGAAGACCGTTTTCTACCGGAGCAGGAGCCAGCTCTTCATGGATATCGAAAGAGACCGGGTAGCCCGCCTGATATTGCTGGACAAGGACAGGCTTGCGGCGGAAAAGGGAGACCTGGAAGGCGCTTTGTTCGAACTGGAAAAAAGAAACGTCGAGATATTGACCGTACAGGGAGAAACTCCGGGGCTTCGCTCCTGACGGCGGTTGCCCCGCGTATCGGCCGGATCGGCTGGTCGACGAATCCGCCGCGTGACGGGGCAACCGGTTGCAGCCTTCCTCGTTCAATAGTGCCCCAGGCCGATAATTCCCGTGACAATCAGGTAAATCGCAACGATATAGTTCAGAAGCCTGGGCATAATCAGTATGAGGATCCCAGCGATCAGGGCCACCAGAGGGCCCAGCGAGAAACCGGTTATCATCATGACTTGCTCCTTTCGCGGCATTCGAACGGTTGTGCCGCCTCTGAGATTTCCGGGCGTCTTGCTCGTTCCCGTTTTTTCCTGGCATGCAAGGTAAGACAAAGTCGCGTTCAAAGCAGCACGCGGGAGCATTTTTCCGACGGCCGAAAAGGAAAGCCGGTTGCCCTTGCGGGCAGCCGGCTGGATTGACTTCTTTTGTCCTCATCCAGGAACCGATGAGGCTGTGATCTGATATCAATATAATCCAATCGGACCGTTCGGCAAGTGCATTCCGCTGAAATTATTCCGAATTGCATCGTTTTTCCCGCCTCCGGGGCATCCGGTGCTCCCGGCACGGACCTTTAGAATTCCCGCCTGGCGATGATCGCTCCGATGCGGTTCGCTTCGGCAAGCACATCTTTCTGATCAACCGTCAGGACTTTTCCGTGCGCGACCACCTGCCTGCCGTCGACCCACACCGCCTTCACGTCGCTACGAAGAGCCGAGTAAACGATGTGAGATACCGGATCGTAGAGGGGCGTGATGTGAGCGCGGTTGAGATCGATGAGCACGATATCCGCCTTTTTCCCCGCTTCGAGGCTTCCCGTCTCCTCACCCAGCCCGATTGCGCATGCTCCTCCCAGGGTGGCCATTTTCAGAACGGTTTCCGCGGGACAGGCGGTCGGATCGTTGTTTACGACCTTGTGCAGCTTGGCGCACGTATCCATTTCGGAGAACATGTCCAGGTCGTTGTTGCTGGCGCTTCCGTCGGTTCCCAGACCGACCCTCGCGCCATGGGACAGAAAATCCGATATGGCGGCGACCCCGGAGGCCAGCTTCATGGCGGACTCGGGACAGTGGGAAATGGATGCGTCGCTTCGGGCAATGGCGAGGATCTCCTCATTGGTGAGCCAGATGGAATGGGCGCACAGGGTCAGCGAATCGAGTATGCCGAGCCCGCTCAGGTGCTCGCCGGGCCTTCTGCCGTACATTCCGACGATCCCGTCGACCTCGCCCGCGGTCTCCGCGAGGTGCGTCTGGAAGAGAATGCCGTGTTTCCGGCAGACAGCTTTTACCGTGCGAAGGGTTTCCGGGCTGCAGGTGTAGGGGGCGTGACAAAAGAGCGAAGGCCGGACTCGTTTTCCGTCGCCTGGAAAGTCGGAGAGGAATGTCTCGCATTTGCGGAGGTACCGGGCCGGGTCGGGCTGATCGGGCGTGGGAAAATCGAGGATTCCCTGGCCCATTACCGCGCGCATTCCGGAGTCCATGGCGGCCCGCGCTGCTTCGTGTTCGAAAAAGTAGCCGTCGCAAAAAGTCGTGGTGCCTCCCAGCAGCATCTCCACCGTTGCGAGCAGGGTCCCCGTGTAGACGTTGCGCGGATTGACGAAATGGCCTTCGAGCGGGAATATGACGCCTTCGAGCCATTGCTTGAGCGGTATATCGTCGGCGATGCCCCGAAAGAGGGTCATGGCGGCATGTGTGTGGGTATTCACCAGGCCCGGCATGAGGAGGCATCCGGACAGATCGGCTTCCCTGCGGCCGCGGAAAGCTCGTCTTATTTCCTCCGAAGGACCGGCGGCTGCTATCCTGCTTGCCTCGATCGCAATCGCGCCGGGGCTGTGGCGATGCATGAGAGGATCGCAGGTGAGGAGCCAATCCGCATTGTAGAGCAGCCAATCGACCGGCCGGGCGGAATCATTGACGGGCTTTGCTGGCGAATTCCCGGACATGGGCGAATATTTCCTCGAGGTCAAGTGTCTGCAGGATGCGGTTTTTCATGAGTACTTTTCCGCCGACGATGGTGTCGCGGACGTCCGCCGCCCCGGCGGCATAGACGAGATGGCTCACCGGGTTGTAGACCGGGGTGAGGTGTGGCTTGGCAAAATCCACGACAATGACGTCCGCGAGCATACCCGGTTCAAGCCTTCCGATCCGGCCGTCCCATCCCAGGGCTTTCGCTCCGCCGCAAGTCGCCATTTGGAGGACCGT
This sequence comes from Desulfobacteraceae bacterium, assembly GCA_021372055.1. Classification (GTDB taxonomy): domain Bacteria; phylum Desulfobacterota; class Syntrophobacteria; order Syntrophobacterales; family Syntrophobacteraceae; genus SbD1. The sequence goes on from JAJFVB010000136.1 coordinate 19,992, forward strand.
TTGCGCGGAGACAACGGTGGGGTCGAGCGTGGCCGCTTTGTGGAGCTTGGCGCAGGTGTCCATTTCCCCGAACATGTCGAGGTTGTTGTTGCTCGCGCAGCCGTCCGTCCCGAGGCCGACCGTAAGGCCAAGTTCGAGCAGGCGCGGGATCGGCGCGATGCCCGAGGCAAGCTTCATGTTGCTCTCCGGGTTGTGGGCTATCTTTACGTCGTTTGCCGCGAGCAGGGCCATATCACTTTCGTCCAGGGCGACGCAGTGGTCGGCCACCAGCGTCGGCCCGAGCAGCCCGAGCGAGGCGAGATGCGATACGGGGCGTTTGCCGTATTTCTGGATTATCTGCTGAACTTCGGCTTCGTTTTCCGAAAGATGGACGACCATGGGCACGCCGTGCCGTTCTGAAATGTCCCCGCACTTCCCGAGGAGTTCCGGAGAGCATGTGTAAAGCGCGTGCGGTTCCACGGCGATGCGCACGAGCGGGTCGCCCCGCCACTTCTCGATCAGGTCTTCCGTGTGTTTGAGGCCGTTTTCGGGGGGGCCGTAGCAGGGGGAAGGAAAATCGTAGAGAACCTCGCCCACCAGCGCGCGCATTCCCGCGTCCCTGGCGGCGTCGGCCACCCTGTGCTCGAAGAGGTACATGTCGCAAAAGGCTGTGGTGCCGGACAGGATCATTTCGGCGCATGCGAGCAGGGTGCCCCAGTAAACCCAATCGCCGGTCAGCTTCGCTTCGGCGGGAAAGATGTGGCCCTGCAGCCAGTCCATGAGCGGGAGGTCGTCGGCAAGGCCCCGGAAAAGCGTCATCGCCGCGTGGGTATGGGCGTTGACCAGGCCCGGAAGGGCGACGCACCCCGAGATGTCGATCCGCTCGGGAGCATCGTAGTTGTCTTGTATTTCCGATGCCGGTCCCACGGCTGCGATCCTGCCTTCGCGCACGGCTATTGCGCCCGGGTCGAACACGGTATACCTTGCATCAAGGGTAAGCACATGCCCGTTCAGGAGGAGAATGTCCGCTGTCTTTTTTTCGGGCGGAGCGGAGGTCTGCAATTTTTTTGTCCTTTCGTGTCGGATGTTCTGGCGGTTTTCCGTATCGCATATTATTTGAATTTGATCGCGTGGCAACCCCGTTTTCGGCTGCCTTCGCGGAATTTATAATCAAAGAACCGATTCCGTTATTGGCCATATAACCGCTCTGAAGGATTGACCATGAAAATCTGTGACGGTCTTTACGTCTTTCCCTGGACCTCCATGTCCGCAAACAACTGCAATACCTACCTGATCGACGGTCCTGCGCGGATTCTTATAGACCCGGGGCATTTTCACCTTTTCGAAAACGTTGCGGTCCAGCTGAAGGCGCTCGGCATCGAGCTCTCGGATATCGACCTCGTCCTGGTCACTCACGGCCATCCCGACCATTTCGAGGCTGTAAAGCATTTCAAGACGCAGCGGTCGATGTTTTGCGTAAGCCTCGAAGACTACCGCATGATCGAGGAGATAGGGAATCATTATGGTCCCGCTTTCGACTTGGACGCATACCAACCGGACTTTTTCCTCTCGGAGGGAAATCTCGATGTGAAGGGCGTGGACCTGGAGGTAATCCAGACTCCCGGACATTCGCCCGGATCGGTTTCGGTCTACTGGGGCAGGGAGAAGGCGCTCTTTTCGGGCGACGTGCTGTTCCGGGACGGCCTCGGCAGAACCGATCTGCCGGGAGGAAACGGAGAAAGCCTCAAGAAGAGCATCAAAGGTCTGGAGTCTCTGGACATCGAGCTTCTCCTGCCGGGGCATGGAGATGTACTCCAGGGCAGCGAGGCCGTCAAAGCGAACTTCAAAAAGGTGCAGAATTTCTGGTTTGCCTACATTTAAAGGCCACGGGAAGCGAGGAAGCTCTCCGAATGATTTGTGATATCGATTTCGAAAAGATCACCACCTGTATCTTCGACGTTAACGGCGTCCTCATCGATTCCAATCGCGCCAATGCCCTTGCAATGAGCCGGGCGTTCGACGCGGAAGGTGAAATGCGGGAAAGGATAGTGAAGCTCTACCTGCAGCTTACCGGGGTCGATCGCGGCACCAAAATCCGGATGGTTCAGGAACGCATTATCGGGAAGCCCTTTGAGGAGGGCGAGTTCGACTCGAGGTGGGAAAAGGTCAAGGCGCTGGCCCATGGGGCAATGTCCGAAGCCCCGCTCATTCCAGGCTGCAGGGAAGTCCTGGAGGCACTGGGCAGGCGGGGGCGATCGCGGATTGCCCTATCCAACACCCCGGAGGCCGAACTGCGTGAAGTGCTTGCCGCAAACGGTCTGGACAAGTTCCTGGACGTCATTCGAGGCGGGGGCGACTGGCCGAAAACCGAATCGCTCGCGCGGTTGCTCCGCGAGTATGAACTCGACCCGCGCGAATGCATTTTCTTCGGGGACGGCAAGGGAGACCTGGAAGCCGCCGGCCATGCCGATGTCGCCTTTTTCGGCATCGACCCCGGGACGGGAGAGTTTGAAGGCGAAAAAAACCTCTGCGGCGTCTTGGAAAATCTTGCCGAGTGGGGCCGCAACATCGGCCTTCTCTAGGCGGGCGGAGAGGCCATGCCGACGCGGGCTGGAATTATTCCTTCCGAAGCGTTCCCGGCTGCCGCTCCCCGCGGGGGAACGCCGAGCAATGGAGGAAATGCAGCCAGGCAGGGCTACAGGCTGCCCTCGGAGCCCTTGCCCGCACCGCCCAGCTTCTCTTCGAGCGCGTCCACTCTTGCCTTAAGCTCCAGAAATTCCTTCTTCCTGACGACTTCGACGCTTTCCGAGAACTTTTTGAAGTAGGACTGCATCTTGGCGTTTATATCCTCTACTTCCCGCTCGCCGGTCTTGGCGAGGTCTTCGGCCAGCCTCTCGGCCTCATCTGCCGTGAGCTTGCCCTCATCCACATACTTTTTGGTCGCGGCGCGAATTTTATCCCGGGTAAGGGCCGCCGCCCCAATTCCCGCATAGATACTCTTTTTCAGGGCTTCAAGCATTTCAGGCCTCCTTTTCGGCATCCTGCCGTGATGAGAATAAGTTGGCGATCACACGTCGGATTCTTATACAATAGCAACATTTTACAATCTCGCAACGGCCTTTTGCCGAAGCCCGGCCTGAGGCGCGTGCGCGTAAGGCCGCGACAGAAATCCCGAGGGGGCGGGGGGGAAATCATTTCCCCCGCTCTTTTCCATTAGTTTTATCTTGAATGCAATTTTGTCTTCGAGAGCAGAAACCGTTACACTTCCCCTGGAAAGTGTCCCAAGTGCAGGGGAGAACACATCCAGGATCCTGAATACTCAATAGGGTGACCATTTTGGGGGTCGACACAGTTCGGCCTTGAGAAAAGCTTCGATTTTCTATAGGAGTGAACGTATCGATTTCCTCTTGCCGAATGTTTTGAACTATCACTGCGGAGGTGGAAAATGGAAGAGAAGCGAAAGCGCATCGCGCACGCCAAGAAAACATATTGTGAAGGGGCCGATCAGGCGGGCGTCGAGGTGTGTTCCTGGGAGAACATGCCGGGATGGGACAGTTTCATGAAGGGTGAAATAGACGAAGCGCAGCTATCCGAGCAGGCGAGGGAGGACTTGGCCGAGTTGAACCAGACCTTCGGCAAGTATCTGAAAAGCGACAAGGAAGAGAATGTCTCCGAAACTATTGACGGAAGCGACCTTGCGCGGGAGCGGGCCAAAACCGCAAGCAAAATCTACAGGCAGGCCTGCGTGGATTCCGGAAAGAATTTGTGTTTTTTCAAGAACTTCCTCACATGGCAGGAGTTTGTTCACGGCGGGATGGAAGAACGGGAATTCTATCAAAGGGCCATGGAGGAAATTCACAAACTCGGAGAGAAGCCTCCCGGCAATTGACCCCTATCGCTCAGAGTCCCCGTAGCGGCGACTTGCGCCCGTTATCGCTACGGGGCCGGTCTTGAGCCCCGCCCGGCAATCGGGGGAGCCTCGGTTGATTCCTTATTCCTTTGCCGTTCCATGTGTGCAATGTCCGGGAATCACTGCATCCCGTGCCAGTTATGATACAGGGATTTCAGCTGCTGGAACTTTTCGTATCCAAGCAGCTTACGCACCTCGAGAGAATAGCTGAAACGGGTTGCGGCCAGAACCGTTCTGGTGTTTTCCAGTTTCTTCATTTGTACGATCGCGGCATTCTCGTTGAGATTGTGTTCGCCTTCCATCAATGCTGTCAGATCGTTGCGCTCCTGCTCCATTTGCTTTTTCAGCTCCGCAAGCCGGTTCCTGTTATAGTCGAAGAGCCTGTCCAGCTCGTCTTTCTGCTGGTCGGTCAGGTTCAGCTGGTCCGCGAAGTAAGGTATCCGCCACCACCGGCCGGGAGGAATGTCCTTGCCCTCCGACACTGCCGGCATCAGGAGCAGAACAATCGCAATGAGCAGTAAAATACTCTTCTTGAGCATATCGCGATCCGCCATATTATGAGAGTCTCTCATTGAGCCCGCCGGGGAGCCTGCTGTCCTGGTCATCGGCTTCTCCCGGTTCCGAGATGTCAACGAGAAACCGGGGAAGGGGGTTTTCTTCCAGATTCCTGATCTCAGTCATGAACTTCGCGTCCAGAACCATTTCCTGATAGATCTTGTCCATACTGGGAGTCCTGCCGTGCCGCAAAGTCGTGGGAATCAGGAGCAGCACCAGTATGGAGGCTGCGGCCAATCCCATGCCGATCGCTGGATGGAGCCGCCATTGCAGTCCGAATGTACGGGATTTCCTCGGCAAAATCCTCGGCATCTTCGAAGGGGCCGGTGCGTATTCCACCACCATCTGCCCGAACCGCGCGAGCTTGCTTGCGAGTGACTCCACTTGCGCTCGGCAGGCGGGGCAATCGAGCAGGTGCGTGCGAAGGCGCGCTTCCAGGCCGGTCTCGTCCATCACCGCCTCGATTATCTGCTTTCCCTCAAGATGGCCGGTTGTCTCCATGCCATTCTCCTTCCAGAAACCCGCTCATCGCGGAATCCTCTTTGAACTTCTTGATCGCCCTGTATAAGTGCGTCTTTACGGCGCTTTCGCTCTTTTTCAACACCTGGGCTATCTCCCGGAGATTGAAGTTGTCCACGAATCTCAGAAAGAAAACCTCTTTTTCCACGGGAGAAAACCTCTTCGACAACTCCCTCACCTGGGACCAGAATTCGTCCCGGATCACCTTGTCCAGCGCTCCCGGGACCCTGTGGGGTTCAAAGTCCGCCGGGTCCGCTTCCTCCCGTTCTTCCCTGTTCATGCCGAAAAATGAAAGAAATTTCTTTCTGCGGTGGAAATCCCGCACCCGATTTATGGCTATCCTGTAGAGCCATGGACGGAATCTGTCGGAATCTTTGAGCTGAGGCAGGTATCTGAACGCAGCGAGGAAAACTTCCTGCGTCAGGTCCTCGGCATCCATCCGTGATCGCGTCCGAAGGTAAGCGAGCCGGTAAATCTCGTTTTGATGCGCAAGGATGATCTTCTCGAAGGCATCCCTGTCTCCGGCTCTGGCCCGTTCGACCAGGGCGAGGATTTGGTCGGAACCGCCGGGGGGGGTGGAATCTCTCAGATTTTGATTCTCCGTAAGACTCATTGGAAACAGAGCGTATCCCGTCGCGTATGGATTTGGTTCCCCCACGATTCCGTAATTATGATCCAGTTTATCCTGTTCGAAAATAGCCAATTCCATTTTAGCCAACCTTCACTTGACTAAACGAACGAACAGGAAAAATAGTCTACATGGAGGAATCCTTAAGCACGAACGGGCAGAAGGTCATCGGGGGAGATCAAATGGGCGTGGGATTGCCGTCAAGAAGACTCGGCTTCCGGAACCGGGACCACCACCACATGCGTGCTCACCGGGTCTTTGTATCCCTTTACGCGGATTTCTCCGAAAAACTCCGTGGGGACATGGGGCGTGATCAGTTCGTGCGTGCGCTCCGAGATGAGGATTCCACCCACGGGCGCACTGGACTCAAGGCGCTTTGCAAGGTTTACAGCCGAGCCGAGAACGGTGTAGGACGGCCTTCTCGATGAGCCCATATTCCCGACGACCACCTCGCCCGTGTTTATGCCTATCCGGATCTGGAGGGGGAAACCGCCCTCCGCCTCCCACTTGACCGCCATCTCGCGGACCTTTTCCAGCATCGCAATGGCTGCGCGGGCGGCGTGAAGGGCATGATCCGGCACCGCCTCGGGGTCTCCGAAGAAGACCATCAGCCCGTCGCCTATGTACTTGTCCACCGTTCCCTGGTGCGTGAAGACGACGTCGACCATGGATTCGAAGTATTCGTTGAGAAAAGAACGGATCGCGTCGGGAGAAAGCGTCGAGGAATGCGTGGTGAAATCCTTTATGTCGCTGAAAAGGATCGTAAGCTCTTTTCTCTGCCCCCGGTTTATCATTTCGGGATTGGCCAGTATCTTCCTTACAACGGGCGGCGGGAAGTAGGACTCGAGCATCCTCTTGTACGCCTCCTTTTCCTTCGCATCCTGGAAGTACCGGTAGGTCAGCATAAGCCCGGTTCCGACGGCCGTGGCCGTAAGCGGGAACGCAACCGGCATGAGAAGCCCCCGGGTGAGAAACGCGAGCAGGGTCAGGCATCCGTAACCGGCGATCAGGGCGACCGAGCCCCCGATGAAGGCCGAGGGGGAGAGGCGCAGGCACATGAGAGTCAAGAGGGCCAGAAGGGCGAGTTCCAGGATCGAAACTTTCCATCCGGCCACCTCGACGAGGAAGTTCTCCGTCAGGATCGTGTGGATGACGTTTGCATGAAGGCCCGCCAGCGGGAAATTGACGTCGACCGGAACCGGCCCGAGGTCGGTCGCCCCGGTCGAGATGTCGGAGATCACGGCGATCTTGCCGGCCAGTTCTTCCGTCCAGATCTCGAACTCGTCCCGGTCCCCCGATGCGGCGAGTATCTGCGCGAAGTTGTAGTGAAGCATCGTTTCCCAGGGGCCCGCGAAGTTGACGATCATGTTTCCCTGCCTGTCGATCGGTATCCGCAGGTCATGGAGGGGCCCTCCGGGTTTCCTTGCGCCTTCGAGCCTGATGAAAAGGCCGGGGTTGACGGTGATGCGCTCCGGGGGAACGCCGAGGTAGTCGCAAAGAACGCGGAAGGGAAGGCTGGGGATCACACCCTCTCCGTAGCGGACCAGGAGCGGGACCCGCCGGATGACGCCGTCCGGGTCGGCGTTCAGGCTGAGAAAACCGGTGCCCCGGGAAACCGTGGCCAGAGGGGAAAAGGTGATGATCGGCTTTGCGCCGGTGTAGAGGTCTTCGGCGTTGCCCTCGATTTTGACCCGCCACAGAGCTTTTTCAAGGTACTCCCGGGTTTCGGGAGGCGTCCGGTCCTGCCGGGCCTGCGCGCCGGATACGAGCGCGACCGCCATGCCGAAGTAAGCGTTTCCGGCCTGTTCGGTCGCATCGATAATAGCCTGGTCTTCCTCCCGGGCCGTCCGGGCGGCAAAAATGAGATCGTAGACCTGCGCGGCCGTCTTCATGCCCGAGAGGTTCCGTATGGCATGGGCATAATGAGACCGGGTAAGGTAGAAGGTCTTGATTTGACGAATTGCGGTATCGTTTAAGTCCACGTGCACGACGGTCGGGTCGTAGGGCGGCCGGAAGGCGGAAAGCGAGGACCGGATCTGGAAGAATCTGTCCAGGATTTGCGAGTTCCAGTTTTCAAACAGCCCCGGCGCGAGGTGAGAGAGCGCATGGAGAAGAGCGAAGGCAATGATCGCCAGGGCTGCATAAACCCGGATCCGTTTGCCGCTATCTGTGCTCAATCGTGTAAGTCCTGGCTACAAACCCCGTCGACAGCACCTCGTCGGAGAAGGCGGCAATGTCGAAGCGGGCGGCATCGTCCACCCTCTGGACTCCCCGAAGCGCTCCACCGATGGGAACCGGGCGCTCGGCCGGAGTGGCAAGCTCGCGGTGTTCCCGCCTGAGCGTGCGGATTTGGTCGAGCACGGCTTTTGCGGTCTCGGCCTTTTGGGGCGCGGCGGCCGTCTCATGCTTCATGTAGGCGCTTTCGAGTTCCTTCAACCGCTCGGCCGAGGAGACGAGATAGAAAACCTCCTGCCCCGGATTGGAGTCGAGCTTGAACCAGGATTCGCCGCGCGGGACATAGTACCTGCGGTTGGGCTGATAGTCGGCCGAGAACTGCTGGAAAGTGTACGGAAAAAGAAGCTGCAGGCCCTCACGCGGGTTGTAGTGGAAAAGATACACGTAGCATCTTCTCTGCAGTTCGACCATCATCTTCAGCTGGTCGCCGGACTTGAGCGTGAGGTCGCTGGTCACCGGACTGACGGTGTGCTTGCCGTCCTGGCTGGAAAGGACCGCGAAGGCCCAGCGGAAATCCACATCGGGAATCGCGGGCTGCCCCCCCGGACGCGTATCCGCCGCGAAAACGGCCGGCCGGACCAAAAAGAGCAGTCCCAGTACTGCGCAAAAGAGTATGCGCTTCATGATTCGTCGCTCCTTGCGCAGGATTCGTCAGCATGAATCCTCTTGAGCAGCCAGGCCATATTCTGTCCGAGGAGCCTCATGGTCTGGATGCCTTCTTCGTCTTTTTCGACCTCTCCCTTTTCGAGCCCGAAGCCCATGTTCCAGTAGGAGGAGCCGGGGACTATCATCTGGCTGATGAAGAAGAAATGGTTGAGAGTATCGAAGACATGGGTCGAACCGGCACGGCGCACCGCGACGACCCCGGCACCGACCTTGCGTCGCAGAAGGTCCCCATTGGCCTTCGCGACCAGTCCGGCGCGGTCGATCAGCGCTTTCATTTCTGCGCTTACGTCCGTGAAGTAGGTCGGGGATGCCAGAATAATTCCGTCCGCGCTTTTCATCTTGTCCAAACAGGTGTTCAGGTAATCCTTGGACATGGCGCAGCGGCCGTCCAGCTTCTCGAAGCACTTGTAACACGCCTTGCAGCCCCGGATGTCATGCCCCGCGAGCTGAATCAGTTCCGTTTCGATTCCGGCCTTCCGGAGTTCTTCAAAAACGTACTTTACAAGGATTGCGGTGTTCCCGTCTTTCCTCGCGCTACCGTTGATTCCGATGACTTTCATCCAAAGCCTCCATGGCAAAAGGTTTCCGGTTCCGACATTCTCCTCAGGGCTCGCGTATGATGCGAAAGCCCAGATCGTCGTTCATGCCGCCCGGAAGTCCGCTGCCGCGTACCGCAGCGCGGGTCGAATCGGGACCGCCGTGCCAGTAGCCGCCGCGAATGACGCGGCTTTGCCCCATGCTCTCGTCGGTGAACTGAGGATTGCTCCTGTCATGCTTCACGTATGCATCCACGCTG
>JAJFVB010000144.1 GCA_021372055.1 Desulfobacteraceae bacterium
GGGGACAATGAAAGCATTGACGTTATCGCATCAAGATTTAACCCGAGAAGCCTTGCTGCGCAAGGCAGAGGAGATACCGGGGGCTTGGGTCGGGATTCGGATTGCTGCCCTTCTGCTGATGCTGGCTGGATGGAAATCCACCCACATTGCTGACCTCTTTGGATTGAGTCGATGGGGCGCGGTAAAAATGATTCAAAAGGCCAACCGGGAAGGATTGGGAGCGGTTGAGGATCATCCCCGGCCCGGCAGACCGTCTCAATTTGACGAGAAAGTTCTGAAGGATCTTGATGAGGCATTGTCCAAGTCGCCCCAGGAGTACGGCCTGTCCAGGAACCGTTGGGACGGCGTTGTGGTTGTCGAATACCTGAAAAGGTTCCATTACATAAAGATTCAGGTGCGACATGCCCAGGGAATAATAAAGAAGCTGGGATACTCTTTGCGCCGGCCAATGTACCAATACGTTCAGGCGACTGACGAAGGGGTAGCCGAGTTTCAGCAGGAGGTAAAAAAAACTCCTTCTCGCCCGAGAAAGCAACGGCGAACGCGTGGTACTGTTTGAGGACGAAACCGGCTTCTCTCTCCATCCGAAGCTCGGAAGAATCTGGGGAAAGAAGGGAACAAGATCCTACATCTACACCAAAAGTCAGCACCACAAGCGACTCAATCTGTTTGGCTGGGTCGATCCACTCAACGGCCATCATGGTGTTATGAAGTGGGTGCGAGGAAATACAGATGGTTTCTTGAAAATGCTCACCAGGATAGTATTCCGATTCAAGGGCTTGGTCGTTGATCTTTGGGCCGACAACGCTTCCTGGCATAAAGGACCTCGGGTGAGTCAGTTTCTTTCCGAGCACACGAACCTGAGGATTCATTATTTGCCGCCATACCATCCCGAACTCAATCCCCAGGAACGGCTTTGGCGGACACTACGTTATGAAGAAACAACCGACACATACTATGAAACCATGTTGCACCTTGAGGTCGCGGTATTTTCGCGATCTCAAAGATGGAAGCCACGAAAAGTGAAGCAGCTATGCAAACTTATTTAATGCGTTCACTATAATGGTTCGAGAACAGAAATCCAGTAGACGATAGTTTTGCACATCCGCATCCATGGTTCCCATGTGACATGGCTTTCTCGCACAGTTCTGCATATATGAAAGCAGTGCAGGCAAGCGATTCAAGCAAAATGGCAACGGGTTCAGCAGAATCGTTGCCATCGTGGCATTCATCGCCAGGAGACGATGCCGCCCATCCAGCCTCCAGATCCTGCTCGCCGGGCGGAGTTCCCACGATTCGAATCTTCTGGTTGTTCCCGGTCCTTACTTCCTGAAGAAAAAATCCGCTGTTGTTGACGAAACCCAATCCGCGCAAGTCACGCTTGACAATCTATAGTTTCCTTGTAGGATATGATGTATCTTTCGAATAGGAAGGAGTCCTATAGAGAAATCAGAATTACATCAGCACGATTCTATGCTTCGTTGGGTTGTTTTATTTGTGCAAATCTCGAAGAGGATTTGGGTAACCCACAAGTAGAGTTGGCGTTGGAATCCGATGCCAGGCGGAAGGCTTCTTCAAGATCGACCCCGGTTCACGCACGCACACGGAGGTTCAGGCCATGAGCGAAACCGCATTAAAGCTGACTGTCGAATCCCATCCCTATTTCAAAAGATTAAAACCCGAATTCATTTCTGTTTTAGAAGGGGGAGCTTCCTGGGCCGAATACGAGCCGCAAAGCTTTCTCTTCCGTGAGAATGAGAGGGCAACCCGTCAATTCCTCCTGACGGAGGGTTTGGTCGCTCTGGAGTTCCAGGTTCCCGGAAAGGAAGTCTGGACGTTTATGACCGCCGACGGCGGGGGGATCGTGGGGTACGCATGGGCTTATCCACCTCATCGCTACTATTACGATTGCCGAGTCGTCAAAAGGACAAAGGCCATAGTCCTTGACGCCGAATACCTTCTCGCAAAATGCAAGGAGGACCATCAGTTCGGGTATGAAATCATGGTCGGCTGCGCCGACATCGTTTCACAGCGCCTGCAGGCGGCCCGGCTCCAGTTGCTCAACCAGATCCTTAAGTGTTATTGATCCGGAAAGAGCCGCTCACACGAACGAGTCCCGCCCTGCACCAGCCTCCCCTGGCAATGAGGCCGTCTTGGCCGGAGCGACGCGGGGTCAACCGGATGCATATTTTGGCTGGCAAACCGGATCGTTTGGCTCATCGGGCGATCCGGTTCAAGTGCAGATTGGGAATCACTCCCTGGAATTGTTCAGAATCGCGCTGGTGATGGCACAAATTATTCCGAACCATATCAGGTTCACCGAAATGCGAAGAGGTGGATGCGCTTGATCTTGTTACGATTTTATTTAATGTCGAGACTTTGAATCGCAATTTCCGGATCAGGACGCAAGCCGCTTGGAATTCAGCCGGGACGCACTGGCAACCCTTGCTGTGAAAGTTTGAACAATACATCATTGAGGGGACCAGAGAGGCGTTGGGGACCTCCAAAAAATACATAGGCAATTTGTACGATTCCATCATTTATGCAACTCCTTCCTCACCCGTGAAGCCTATTCCTTTAGCCTGATTATGTGAATCTCGACACACTCTCGAATACTGTGATATTTTAGTTGCCTACTCAATCCGCAAAGTATAGAAATAGTCTTGATCGTGCGACTAGGAGGATTCAAATTCTTTCGCGGACACATGGATCAGGCCTCCAAAAGCGATGCAGAAGGTGACGACATCCGACAGTGACGCTCTCATCACGAACAAAACAGACCCTTCCTTTGCATCTTTAGGCACTACCCGGTTCCATCCGCTGTTCGCCATCCCAAACTTCCCTGTAAATTCCGTGATATGCACGGAAGTCGATCCTCTTCCTCAGTTTAAATTTGTGCATAATCCTGAAAAAATGCCCACTGGTATGGGCTCTTATGACGATCTGGATATGGAAGTCTCTCCAGGCAGGATCGGGCACGGCGGAGCCCCTCCGGCCGCAGGGGAACGCCTTCCCGAAGCTCCGACTGCCTGGAAACCGATCAAACCGAATCAGATTCCAAACCGGCTCTGGCATTCCACTGCACGAGATAGTACTCCGCCGAACATGTCTCCGGGCTGTGATGAGCACAGGCTCCGGATGCCGCACTCTGCCGCCGTGTGAGGTCAAGGCAGAGATACATTATCGCACTCTGTACCGGTAGGCCGTTTGGTGTTGAAGCCGAAGGCAGGTCTTTTGTACTTTGAAAATACGCGTTTCAGGCATTCTAAAGGTGATTCCTAACGCCCAGGTGAGGATTTGCAAGGGGAAGATTGTGAAGAAAAACAACATCAACCCGGATTTGTACGGCGAGGTCGAAAGACTTGGGGCCAGAGACATGGAAGCCTGCATGCAATGCGGCAACTGTGCGTCTGCATGTCCTTTGTCCACCGGGGAAAACACGTTTCCTCGGAAAATTTACCGCTATCTCCAACTCGGCCTGAAAGACAAGCTGCTGGAATCTCCCGAACCCTGGCTCTGCTACTATTGCGGGGAATGCAATATCGACTGTCCGCGCGGAGCCGAACCCGCCGAGACGATGATGGCCGCTCGCCGCTGGCTGACCACCGAGTATGACTGGACCGGCCTTGCCAGGCGTTTCTACCTTTCCGAAAAGTGGGAGTTCGGAGCGCTGGGGGCGGTTTCGCTTTTCGTTATTCTTCTCTTTACGTTCTTCCATGGACCCGTCATCACCGACCGTGTCGCGGTGAATTCCTTCGCTCCCGTCATGTGGGTTGAGATCGGCGATTTGACAATGGCCGCAATCCTGTCGTTTTTTCTGCTGTCAAACGCCTTCAGAATGTATCGCCTAGTCATGAACGGAACGAAAGTGCCTCTCCACCTCTACGTCACGGAAGGCAGGACCTTTGTCCAGCACTTTCTTACCCAGCGCCGCTGGGGGCAATGCGGGGAAGACAAGAGCAGATGGTTGAAGCACCTCGTATTGGTCTCCGGCTATCTGACCATGATGACCCTGGTCATCGTTTTTATCCGCTGGTTCCAGGTCGATGACAGCAGCTGGCACTTCTCGGCGATTTTCGGATACTACGCGACGGCGGTCCTGTTAATCGTGACCGTGGAGATGTTCCGAAGCCGCATCGAAAAGCAGGAAAAAATCCACCGATTTTCCCACCCCTCCGACTGGCTCTTCCTGACCCTGCTTTTTTTCACGACTTTGACCGGCATCATTATGCACCTCGTCCGGCTCATCGGCTGGCCGATGGGAACCTACGTCATATATGTCATTCACCTTGCCATTGCGGTCCCGATGCTCGTTGTCGAGGTTCCTTTCGGCAAATGGTCGCATCTTTTCTACCGGCCGCTGGCCGTCTTTTTGACAACGGTAAAAGAGAAAGCGCAGCGGAAATCCGAGGTCGATCCAGCCGTGCTCCTGAAGGAAACGGGCGAGACTTTCCAGAGCTGCATGCAGTGCGGCGCCTGCGCCGGGATTTGCCCCCAGGGCGAAGTCGTGAGCTACAGCCCCAGGAAGATCATCCGCAACATCGCTATGGGCACCTCCTCGAACGTATCGGTCGATGATGCCTCATGGACCTGCGCGACCTGCAACAGCTGTGTCGAGCAATGCCCGCGGGGTATCGGAATACTGGACCTGATAAAGTCCGTGCGCCGCCAGATCGTCGATGCCGGAAACCTGCCGGGATATTTCAAAGCGCCGGTGAAGAGCCTGAAGGACAACGCAAACCCGTGGGGAGGGCAAAAGGCAAGTCGCCTCGACTGGGTCGGGAACGCGAAGCTGCCGGAGTATGCCCGGGAGCATGAATACTGCCTGTTCACCTGCTGTGCCACGGCTTTCGACACAAGCGCCGGCAAGAGCAATCAAACTGCCGGAATCGCGTTTTTGCGCCTGCTTGAGCATGCCGGTGTCTCCTATGGGACCCTGGGGAACCGGGAGAGCTGCTGCGGCGACATGGCCGACAAGATCGGTACTGCGGGATTGGCATCCGATCTGGCCGCGAAGAATACCGAAATGTTTCTTGAGGCGGGCGTTTCCAAGATCCTGACGACATCTCCCCATTGTCTGAATTCCTTCCGCAAGAATTACGAAGGGCTGAAAAACATTGCCGCCGTCCATTCCACCGAGCTTTTGGACCAACTCGTCCGGGAAGGCAGGATCAAACCCGCGAACAGGCTCGATCTCAAAGTCACCTACCACGACCCCTGCTACCTCGGAAGACACCTGTCGATATACGATGCGCCGCGCAGAATCCTCAAGTCGATACCGGGAGTAACGCTTTTCGAGATGCAAAATGACCGGGAACGGAGCTTCTGCTGCGGAGGGGGCGGGGGCGGCCCGTGGAAGGACAGCAGCGGCGGCGAGTCCCTCGGAGAGATCCGGATAAGGGAGGCGCTGGATACCGGCGCGGGGATAATCGCCACGGCGTGCCCGTACTGCATGCGAACATTGAACGAAAGTATTGCGAAGCTTGGCGTTGCAAACAGGATCAAGGTCTGCGATGTGGCCGAACTGCTTCTGCGGTCGGTGGATCCATCCGATAAGTGATGCTGAAGCCGACGATTTGAGTTTTCACCCGGAGGTCGCTTATGTCTGAGGCAAGGTACGGATAGAAAAGGAAATCGCGAACGGGGCGAGACTGATCGCTACCGCGTGTCCTTACTGCATACGAATACTGAAAAGAGCGCGAAGCTGGCGTCGAAAGCAGAATCAAGGTCCAAGATGTAACTGTACTGCTTCTGCAGTCGGTGGATCTTTCTATCTCATAAATCGTTTTGAAGCGGAATTTCGATTTGGGCTTTTCTCAGGAGGACACTCATGTCTGAGCGAATAGGATTTTTCATCTGCCACTGCGGTATCAATATCGCTTATCGGGTCAGAGTGGCGGAGGTGGCGGCATATGCGGCCACTTTTCCGGGTGTGGCCGTTTCCAGAGATTATCTGTTCATGTGCTCGGACCCGGGGCAGGATCTCATCGAAAAGGAAGTCAAAAATCACGACCTCACCCGTGTCGTCGTGGCCTCCTGTTCTCCCCGCATGCACGAAAATACCTTCCGTGCAGCCTGCCAGAGGGCCGGCCTCAATCCCTACCGGGCATTCCACATGGTCTGTGTCCGCGAACACGGTTCGTGGGTTACGGAGAGCGAGGACGAGGCAACCGCGAAGGCGATTGCCATTGTCCGGGCCGGTCTGATGCGTGTGACCAATCAGAGTGCGCTCACTCCGAGCCGGTTTTCGGTGAATCCGAACACCCTGGTGGTCGGTGGGGGCATCGCCGGGATGGAAGCGGCCCTGAATATCGCAAAATCGGGCAACAAGGTCTATCTCGTCGAACGGCAGCCCACCGTCGGGGGGCACATGCTCCAGTACGACAAGACCTTCCCGACGCTTGACTGCGCGGCCTGCATCGGTACTCCGAAGATGGTGGCGGTCGGTCAGGATAAAAACGTTCATCTCATGACCAACGCCGAGGTGGAGAGCGTCAGCGGTTTTGTCGGCAATTTCAAGGTCACGGTCAACCAGCACGCCAGGTATGTAAAGTCCAACTGCACCGGTTGCGGCGACTGCGCAAAGGCCTGTCCCATCGAGGCCCCGAACGAGTGGGACGTCCAGACCAAGACGCGCAAGGCAATCTATATCTCCTTCCCCCAGGCCGTTCCGGTACGATATGCGATAGACAAGAAGGACCGCGCTCCCTGCGTGCAGACCTGCCCCGCAGGAATCAATATCCAGGGGTTTGTGACCCTGATCCGGGTCGGCAAGTACCGGGAGGCTCTCAACCTGATCATGGAAAAGATGCCACTGCCCGGATCGCTCGGCCGGGTCTGCCCGGCGCCCTGCGAGGGCAAGTGTCGCAGGCAGGAGGCCGATGCGCCTCTGCTGATCTCAAAGCTGAAGCGCTTTGCCGCGGACATGGTCGACTGGTCCACCTTGCCGCTGCCGGAGATCGAGAAAAAACCCGAAAGCGAGAAGGTGGCCATCCTCGGGGCAGGTCCCGCAGGCCTTTCCGCCGCCTACTTCCTGGCCAGAAAAGGCTACCATCCCACCATATTCGACAAGTCTCCCCAAGCCGGAGGCGTTCTTCGCTACGGCATTCCCGACTACCGCCTGCCGCCCGCCGTCCTCGATCAGGAGATCGATTACATCAAGAGGCTGGGAGTGGATATCCAGCTGGGCGTGACGATAGGCAGGGAGCGTCCGGTCGGCGGCCTCTTCGACGAGGGCTTCAGGGCAGTCTTTCTTGCGGCGGGCGCGCCGAAAAATATCAGGCTGAACATCGAAAACGAGGACGCTGAAGGCGTCATCGCCGGAATCGATTACCTCAACTTCCTGAACCTGAGAATGGATGTAAAGACCGGGCAGAAAGTGGTGATCGTCGGAGGCGGCGACGTTGCCATCGACGCATCCCGCGAAGCCCTCAGGCAGGGGGCTTCGGAAGTGAAGATCGTCTACCGGCGGAGCAGATCGGAAATGCCGGCGGTGAAGAGCGAGATCCTCGCCGCGGAGGAAGAAGGAATAAAGATCGAGCTGCTGGTGACCCCCGTTGCGGTCCTGACCGAAGGCGGCAAGGTCGCCGGACTTCGCTGCCTCAGAAACGAGCTCGGCGAACCCGACCAATCGGGCAGGAGGAGGCCGGTTCCTGTTGCCGGTTCGGAATTCACCATCGAATGCGACATGATCATCCCCGCCATCGGCCAGCAGGTCAGCTCGAAATTCCTGGAAGGCACCGAGGGAATAGCCATGACCCGCCGGGGAACCGTCGCGGCCGATCCCGTGACGTATCAGACAAGCGCGCCGGGGATATTCGCGGGCGGCGACGTGTTTACAGGCCCGTCCAATGCGGTCCAGGCGGTGGCGGCAGGACAGCAGGCCGCCGTTTCGATAGAGAAATACCTGCAGGGCGAGGAACTTGCTGAAAAAAGGCCCGGCAGGCCGACCGGAACCAACTGGAAAGGAATTCCCAAGGACCTCAAGCCGATCGCCCGCGCAAAAATGCCGGTCCTTCCGGTCGCGCAGCGCATACACAACTACAATGAAGTCGAGCTGGGACTCAGTGAGGAGCAGGCAAGGACGGAGGCGTCCCGCTGCGTTGCGTGCGGCAGTTGCTGCGAGTGCAAGCTCTGTGTCGGCCAGTGCAAGGCGGGCGCGATCGACCATGAGATGAAAGACGTGAAGGAGACAATCGAAGTCGGATCCATCATCGTGGCCACCGGCTTCGATCCGATGAATCCCGCCAAGATGACCCAGTACGGCTATGGAAAGTACCGCAACGTCTTCACCAACATCGAATTCGAGCGTCTTTCCAACGCCACCGGCCCCACATCCGGCAAACTCCTGAAACGCGACATGAAAGATCCCCTGAAGTTCACCGAAGCGCCGAAAAGCGTGGCGATTCTTCACTGCATCGGCAGCAGGGACAAAAACTATCACGAGTACTGCTCCCGCACCTGCTGCATGTACGGCCTCAAGTATGCGCACCTGCTCAAGGACAAATGCGGCCACGACACGGAGGTCTATAACTTCTATATCGACATGCGCTGCTTCGGGAAGGGGTACGAGGAGTTCTACAAGAAGGTGCAGTCCGAAGGGGTCAAGATGATCCGCGGCAAGGCGGGTTCGATCACCGAGGACCGGAACGGCATCCTCACCGTCAAGGGCGAGGATACCCTCTCCAACCGTCTGATCGAGGTCAAGGTGGAGATGGTCATTCTCTGCACCGCCATGGAACCCAGGCCCGATGCGCAAGATGTCATGCGCAAATTCGGCATCGGCATCGGACAGGACGGATTCTTCCAGGAGGAGCACCCGAAACTGGCTCCCGTGTCCACTCCGACAAACGGAATCTTCCTGGCCGGAGGGTGTCAGGGACCGAAGGATATTCCGGATACGGTCGCCCAGGCGAAGGGGGCCGCAGCGGAATGTCTGGCTCTCAGCTCCGCGGGAGAGGTCGAGATCCCGCCGATGATATCCTATATCGATCCCGACATATGCGTCGGGTGCCAGCTCTGTCTCGGGCTCTGTGCCTATTCGGCGATCGAATTCAATGCGAATGCCGGAATCAGCGTCGTCAACAGCGCCGTCTGCAAGGGGTGCGGAAGCTGCTCCGGAGCCTGCCCCAGCGGCGCCGCCAAGGTGAGACACTTTACGGACAAACAGATCTTTGCGGAAATAGATGGGCTTTTACTCAATTGAGGAGTCTTTCGGAATGAGCGAGTTCGAACCCAAAATCGTGGCTTTCTTTTGCAACTGGTGCACGTTCACAGCAGCGGATCTTGCCGGTACCTCCCGTCTTTCCTATCCGCCCAACCTGAAGATCGTCAGGGTCATGTGCAGCGGCATGGTTGACCCGAAATTCGTCATCAAGGCATTCCTCAACGGCGCCGACGGCGTCCTGATCGGGGGATGCTGGCCCGGCGACTGTCATTACATCAACGGCAACCTGAAGGCGCGGCGCCGGGTGGCGCTGCTCACCGAGGTCCTCAAACAATACGGGATCGGCGAGGAGCGTTTCTGGCTGAGATGGATTGCGGCCAGCGAGGGAACCATGCTGAAGGAAATCGCAACCGACATGACCGAGAAGCTGCGGCAGCTTGGACCTGCCCCTCTGCGTAATCTGGGTCAAATGGCAGTTTGAGTACAGGGAGACGATTGAAAATGGCTAAATTCGCAAAACTGCCTTTTAACAAAGGCGAACTGAATAAGGGATTGTCCGGGTTCTTCAAGGGCATGCTTGAAAATGGCGCTGTCGATGCCGTTCTTGTTCCGATGGCTCAGGCCAAGAAAGGTGTTCGTCTGACACTCGTTACTTCCGCTGCGAGCTGCGAGCAGGTCGATCCTTTTGCCCCGATTGCAGCCGTGAGCGGCGCAAAAATCGCCTCATCGATGACCGCGCGCCCCTCGGGACGCAAGATTGCGATGGTTTTGCGGCCCTGCGAGGTGCGGGCCCTTGTTGAACTCGTCAAGTTGAAGCAGGCAAATCTCGATGACGTTCTTCTGATCGGCATGGATTGTCTCGGCCGATATGAAAACACCGATTTCGCGAAATTCCTGGAGCAGGGCGGAACGTCCGAAACCTTCCTGGACAATGCCCAGGCCGGAAAGACTTCCGTGGCCGACTTCGATATCGTCGGCGCTTGCCGAATCTGTGAGTTCCCGCAGGCCGACAGTGTCGATCTCAGGTTGTGCGCGATCGGTGCTGGAGCCGGCAGTGTCTATATCGAAGCGGTAACCGAAAAGGGCGAGGAAGTCCTGACAAAAGCCGGTTTGACCTTGGCCGATGTTCCCGCGGGCAGAGACGAGGCGGTAAAAAAGCTGGCCGCCGCTCGTACCGAGGCCAGGAACGGGAAGTTTGCCGAGTTCCGGAGTGAAGCCGACAGCTTCGAGAAACTGGAAGAAAAGCTTTCCGCCTGCGTCAACTGCTACAACTGCCGCGTCGCATGCCCGGTTTGCTACTGCAAGGAATGCGTCTTCGTCACGGATACCTTCCGGCATTCCGGCGAGCAGTTCTTCACGTGGGCCGAGCAAACCGGCGCGCTGAAACTGCCGAGCGACACCCTGTTCTATCATCTGACTCGAATGACCCACATGAGCCTTTTCTGCGTCGGCTGCGGTCAGTGCACGAGCGCATGCCCGAACGGAATCGATCTTATGCCGCTGTTCAGGACGTGCGCCGACAAGACCCAGGCCCGGTTCAACTATCAGGCGGGAAGGTCTCTCGATGAACAGCAACCGATGGCTGGATTTGAATCGGATGAGCTGGTTGAAGTGACCGGTCAAGTCAACTAGGAGTTGTATTATGGCTGAAAGCAAGCCCAGAGGCACAGTCCTCGTGGCTGGTGCCGGCATTTCAGGAATCAAGGCGGCCATCGAGCTGGCTGAATCGGGCTACAAGGTCTTGCTGACCGATGATTCTCCTCAGATCGGCGGCATCCTGGCCAAGCTCGATTACCAGTTTCCGACAGATCATTGCGGCATGTGCAGGATGCTGCCCCTGGTGGGCCGCGAGTACGCCTCGCAGTACTGTATGCGAAAAAGCCTGTTTCATGACAACATAGAGATCCTTCCGTTTACGGAAATCACCTCGGTCCAGGGCGATGCGGGGAACTACAAGGTCGAGCTTCTGAAAAGGGCCCGCTTCATCGATCCGGCCGTCTGCGATGAAATGGGGGAATGCATAGGCGTTTGCCCGGTGGAGGTCGATGACGAGTTCAACCACGGACTGACGAAGCGAAAGGCGGTCTACCAGCCCGTCCCCCATAATACTCCGAAGATGCTGCTCATCGACAGGCAGGCCTGCACGCGCTGCGGTGAGTGCGTCAAGGCGTGTCCGACCGGGGCGATCAACCTGGACGCAAAGGACGAGATCGAGACCAGGGAAGTCCACTCCATTATCCTGGCTTCCGGCGTGAAGCTCTACAACACCGAGGAGTTCGAGGACGCCAAGTCGTATGCCGTATCGCCGGATGTCGTAACCTCGCTTGCCTTCGAGCGGCTGGTGAGCGGTTCCGGCACCTACAGGGGGGATGCGATCAGGCGGCCCTCCGACGGCAAGCCCGCAAAAAAGATCGCCTGGATACAATGCATGGGGTCCCGTAACAGGCGTCAGAAAAGGGACTACTGTTCCTCGATCTGCTGCATGTTCGCCCTGAAAGAAGCCGTTCTGGCAAAGGAACACGGCGGACCGGATGTCGAAACCACCATTTTCTACATGGACATGCGCACCTTCGGCAAGGGCTTCCAGCAATACAGGGACAAGGCTGTCGAAGAGCACGGCGTAAGGCTCGTCCGCTGCAGGGTGCAGTCGGTGGCGCTCCAGCCCGACGGCACTCTGGCGATGCGCTATCTCGATCCGGAGGACAACGAGTTCCACGTCGAGAATTACGACCTGGTCGTCATGTCCACAGGCCAGGTGCCCTTTGAGACCCACGGGAAATGGGCCGACCTGCTGAAGGTGGACCTCGATTCGACCGGCCTTATTGCGACCGAGCAACACAGCCGGATCAAGGTTGCCGGACACCCGGGCCTTTTTATCTCCGGCTCCCTGATGGGGCTTACGGATGTCAGCGAGGCGATGAGCAGCGGCATTGCCGCAGCGGGCGAAGCCGACAAATTCCTGAGCACCCTTGGCGTGGAGAGGTTTCAGGAGGAGCCGATTCCGGACCCGCCCTCCCCCGAGCGGGAACTTCCCCTTGTGTCGGTCGCCCTTTGCAGGTGCGGTGAAAAGCCGGGGGCGAAGGGCCTCGATTACGATCTGCTCAGCGCCGAATTGCGGCGCTGCCGGGCAGTGGGCGAAGTAACCGTCATCGACTCCATGTGCAGGGAGGATGGAGGGACATCGGTCGCGGGCCTCCTTGGCAAAACGAAATGCAACAGGATGCTGATCGGGGCCTGTCAGCCGTTCATGTACAGGCGCAAGCTCAAGGATACGGCAAGACAGGCGGGATTTAGCTCGTCGATGGTCGAAATCTTCGATCTCTTCGGAATGGCCCGCAGGGGCATGGTCGAGCCGTCCAGCGGCGACTGGACGCTTCAGACGGCAAGGGAAATCAAATCCGATATAGAGAAGCTCAAATACAAACCCGCCCTGCGCGTGAACACAGTGCCCATCAACCGGAGCGCCCTTGTGGTCGGCGGCGGCATCGGCGGGATGCGGGCCGCCCTGTCGCTTGCGGATCGCGGCGTGCCGGTTCATCTCGTCGAGAAGGAAGACCGCCTGGGCGGGTATATCGGCACCCGGGTGGAGCACACCATCGATGGAATGACTCCCGTGGCTCTTGCCAACGACATGAAGCTGAAGGTGTTCGAAAACAGGAACATAACCGTGCATCTGAGCAGCGAGGTCGAGAAAACCGTCGGCACCCTCGGCTGCTTCGAGTCAAAGCTGCGCTCCCCGGAAAACGGACAGGACACTTACCTGCACTACGGCGCGGCGATCATCGCGACCGGCGGCCATGAGGGAGCCACGACCGAATACGGCTACGGCGAATCGGATTCGGTGCTGACCCAGGCGGAATTGAAAAAGGGCCTGGCAAACGGCGATATCGACGCCGGAGAGCTCGAAGACGTCGTCATGATCCAGTGTGTCGGTTCCCGGCAAAAGGAGGGGCGCCGGTACTGCAGCCGTATCTGCTGCATGGGAGCGATCGGGAATGCCTTGAAGATCAAGGAAAGCAATCCCGATGCCCGTATCTTCATACTCTACCGTGATGTGATGACATATGGCTTTTTCGAACAGTATTATTCCAGGGCGAGGTCGGCCGGGATCATCTTTATGAACTACAACCCGGATCATAAGCCTGAGGTGGAAATGGTCGAGGGAAAGCCGGTCGTCAAGCTCATGGATCCGGTCCTCCAAGAAGAGATGGAGCTGCCTGCCGACCTGCTGGTTCTTTCCACCGGCGTCGATCCGGAAGAGTCGAACCGCAGACTCGCCGATGCCTTTGGCGTCTCGCTGACCGAAGACGGATTTCTGGCCGAGGCGGATTCGAAATGGCGCCCTGTCGAGTTCCAGAAGGTCGGCCTCTATCTGGCCGGTACTGCCCATTCCCCGATGCCTCTCAAGAGTGTGATCATGCAGGCTGAAGCCGCGGCACAGAAGGCATATACCTATCTCTCGGGACGAGAGGTTCATTCGGCCGCGGTCACCTCCAGGGTGAAAGACGCTCTGTGCATCCGCTGCCAGAGGTGTGTGAACATCTGTCCGTATGGGGCCAGGTCCTACGATGAGGTGGACAGGTGCATTCATGTCGATCCGGCCGCGTGCCAGGCGTGCGGGATGTGTGCCGTCGAGTGTCAGAACAATGCGGCCGAAGTCGCCGGGTGGAATGACAAACAGTTGATGGCCGTCATCGATGCGAAGATCATCGACGCCATGGTCTCATCGACTGTGAAATAAGGGGTGCTGCTCATGGACTTGAAAGAATCGATCAAGGATTTGTGGAAGGATATCTACGGCACGGGCAATCTCCATTTCTGCTTCAACTGCAGCACATGCGTGTCCGGATGTCCCGCCTCCCACGGGGACCCGCCCCTCCTGGTCAGGAACCTGGCCCGAAAGGTGATCCTGGGGCTCGAGGAGGACCTCCTCCAGGATGATACTCCGTGGGCCTGCGTCTCCTGTTCCAGATGCGAGGAGATGTGCCCGATGAATGTCATGCCGTTCGAGATGATTCTCGCCATTCGGCAATGGCAGTGCAGAAACGATGAGACCAGAGTGCCGCCGGCAATCGTGGAAATCTACAAGAGAGGCTATACCCAGGCGGTCGGAGTGAACAAGGAACTGCGCGAGTCTCTGGGATTGCCTCAGTTGAATACGATCACGGACAATCCGGAACAGCTGGAATTCTTTCGTGAGATGCTCATGAAGACGCAGGTGGTCAGCGACAACGACTATATGTTCGGCGGCTGAGAAGCGATATCCGGCTGAGCTTGCACTATCACAGGTGAACTTTGGACATGATCGGTCGGCGGTGCGGCTTTGAGCGATCATGTTTCAAACATATGAGGGCTGACAAATGCAACTATGTTTTTTCCCAGGCTGTAACATCCCTGCCGTCCGACCGGATGTGGAGCGGGCAATACGAGGGTCGCTGTCCGTTCTTGGCATCGACCTGGTGGATGCCGACAACTATGTCTGCTGTCCGGCATTCGGTGCTTTCCCGTCATGCGACGAGGAAGCCTGGATGGCGACAAGCGGCTGGAATCTTTCGATTGCCGAGCAGAAAGGTTGTGATTTCGTCGTCCAGTGCGGTTCATGCTACAGCGTTCTGCGCATGGCGCGGGAGCATGTGATGCATGATCCTGAAAAGATGGCCCGCCTGAATGAACTGCTCGAGCCGTCCGGACGGACAGTCACGGGAAAATCGAAGGTGCGCCATATATCCGAGGTCCTCTACAGGGAGATCGGCCCCGAGAAGATCGCCGCCAGTATCAAGTTGAGTCTGAAGGGACTGCATGGCGTAGTCCAGTATCCCTGCCATACTCTGTTTCCAAGCGAGGTTGTGGGGTTCGAGGATTCTCCGAGAGTGCCGAAAGGCATGCGCGTGCTGACCGAAGCTCTGGGAGCCACGGTGGACGCGTACAGCCGTGAACTGCAATGCTGCGGCGGCGCCGGCGGATTCATGAAAAGCACTCCGGAGCAGGCTATCGAATTCGCGCAATCCAAACTGGATGCGATACTCGAGGAAACGAAGGCCGATTTTATCGCGGTCTCCTGCGGCACTTGCCTGATGCACCTGGAAAGGGTTCAAAAAACCCTGAATGAACGCCTCGGCGAAAAGCGATACGCGATACCCGTGTTCGATTACAACCAGTTGCTCGCCCTTTGCCTGGGCTTCGATCCGAAACAGGTCGCATCGATAACCATGGTTCCGAGAGACTCCGTCATAAGCAGACTGGTGCCCGTCGATACGAATGGGTAAGCCGTAGCCCGAGGGAGCAAAGCCCGGTCGTTGCCCGATGACAAGCGCCGGGAAATCCTCATTTCAGGACACCAAAGAGCGGGGGAATGATTCCCCCGCGCCCCCGCAAGCTCTCGGCGCCACGGCTGCGGGCCAACGGCCGCAACCGTAACGCCAAAATGAGCCGTGTGGGGGAGTGCAGCTCCCCACGGTTTTCAAGAGCGTTCTTTGGTACATTCTTGAACGCAATGCGTATTGAGCGTTGCGGTCTCCACGGCGCAACTGTTCAGTTTATTGGGGATAATGGTTGTCCAACGGAGTTGCCAAGCAGGCGGCGTTTCCTTTGGCACACACGCCGGTGACTACTTGTGCCCAATTGTTGTCCGGTGTATTGTCCTTCTCCTTTGTGTTATCGATCGACACATCGAGCGTAATCTTCCCGTCAAGGCTATCATAGGGCCGCACCGCTATCTGCCTCGAGACCGACTGACCGGGAGCGACAGTGGCGTCCAGCGGGATATTCGGGCAGGACAGTCTAATCAGCCTGCTGGGCGTCCCTCCGTTGAAGACCTTTGTGCAGGACTGGAAATTCTTGAAAACCGACGAGCCCCACATAATATCGAAAGCCGTGTCCTTGAGGGGATCGGCCGGTGTGGATGTCTCCGCCTTGATTGTAAGGTTCGCATAGCGGACCCCGGTGGCGGAAAGAGGACCGGTGTTCTTGACGACGATCGTGAAGACCATGCCGTCTCCGGAGGTCACGGGATCGCGGTTTTCCTTTGTCAACGAGTTAAGCTCTATCTCCGCGTACTTGCGGTCGAAGAGGAAGGCATTGTCCCATGATCCGTTGGGGTCTGGCGGGTCAAGATCGGTGGCTTGCGAAGTGAAACCCACCATGAGCCCGCCTTTGGAGACGCTGGCCAGAAAGCTGGTTGAATTGCCCGGGACAGAATCCCCATTGCGGCTCAGAAGGAATGTTCTCCCACCCACCCGGTCACGCATAAAAACCTGGTTCGAGACCGTGGGGGGGTTATCACAGTCTTCGATCGGGTCCTGATCTGCGAGGCACTGATCGTCCGAGTGAAAGACGATCCAGCCTCCATCGGAGCTAATCGAAGGGCTATGACTGCCGTTTCCCTGCTTTGACTGCCCCTCCTCGCCCTGGCCCCTCATGCTGACGCGGGTGAAATTGTCGGCCCACCGGTCGTAGATATAGATATCGGAAATGTATTGCTGTGGATCACCCGGCTTGGCGTTCGTGTCTTCGTGACGCAACGGGGCTTGCGTTTCGAAAACCACGAACTGGCCATTTCCGCTTATCCCGGGACTGTAGGCATCGAAGGCACGATACGGGATTGTTCCGGAAGGGTCAT
The DNA here is from genome assembly GCA_021372055.1 of Desulfobacteraceae bacterium. Taxonomy (GTDB): domain Bacteria; phylum Desulfobacterota; class Syntrophobacteria; order Syntrophobacterales; family Syntrophobacteraceae; genus SbD1. The sequence goes on from JAJFVB010000144.1 coordinate 16,785, forward strand.
CCGGCAGTTCCACGCCGTCCGGGTCCGTGCCGCTCACCCGCTTCGTTTTGACGTTATTGTAGTCATATACGAACACGTCCGACTTGTTGTTGTTATCGGCGATGATCAGGTTAGTCGCTAGTGAAGTATAGGCGATGAATCGCCCATCGGCGCTGATGGATGGATCAAAACTGGAACCGTTGCCCGCCAGTCCTCCCGTAAGCGCGCGGCTGATGAGCTTGTACTTTTCGGTTAAGGACGCCGTTCGCTTTGTGTAGTCCCAGCGATAGATCTGATAATAGGGCCCTGGGTTGTTAGGAAATGCGGTGGAGTTGGTTTCGAACGCAACATAGCGTCCGTCTGAACTGATGCTCGGATTCTGGCAGTTTTCGCAGACCACAATCGTGGCAAGGGCAGGCAGCGCGCTTTTGTCCCAGCGGTAGACATTGTAATGTCCGTTGGCCCAGCCGGTGTAGGCCGTATATCGGCCGTCCTTGCTCATGGAAACGCCGCGGCCTTCATTCCGGCCGTCCGCCCCCCACAGAAAGGGAGTAACAAAAAGGCCGCTGGGGCTGATCGCGTCATGGAGCTGGGTTGTGGTATTGTACCAGTAAAGACGGTTTTGCCAGGTGTAGGCGGCGTAGTTGGCGTCATCGCTCAATGCGGAAAAATAGACCGGGCTCGTGGGGTCCAGCAAATCCGGCGGAATCATGGATACGTTACTGCCCGCCCGGGCCTGCAGGGGGAGCACCAGGAAACACAGTGCCAATACGGCCACAAGGGACCGCACCCTGAACGATGTACACTTCGAAACCACTTCTCGGCACCTCGAATTGCGCGATTTCATGACTTTCTCCTCGATGTGCGATGCGTTGCGTCGGTTCCCTGCCAACTGTCGTTCAGACGCTTCCAGCCCAAATGCCGCAGTTGCCGCTCTGCGGGCCATTGGCGGGAAGGGCGGGTCCGCGGGTATGAACATCCGGCAGGCCTGAACGCCAGCATAGCCAAAGCCAGGACGAGAAGGAGGATTAGCGTGCACAGAGCAAATCCATGCTCATCGAGAAAAGGCGCAGCAGCAACATTGTAATTGGTCAGAGTGCGTCATGCATTACGCGGCAGATGGCTGCCTCAAGCGCATCCATTTTTCTGATGCCGTCTCAAAACGGAGCCCCCGTTTACAATAACATTTGCCGCAAACGCGCGACCAGCTTCATGCCTAACGCAGTTTTGACAAAGAAAAGGGCCTTTCGAAATGGATAACAATTTGACAATGACTGGAACTCAACTATAAAATCAATAAACACTGGTCGATGCGGATTGTCAAGTCAGCAAAAGTTGCAGATACGATGAATATATAGTTGCGGAAAATTACAACTATAATTGCAGCCGATCCTGGAACCTGATTATTACTGAATGCTTTAAACGGCTGCTTTTATTAAGAATGCAACTCCCATGACGTATCGTGTTTCAACGATGTCCAGGTTTAGCTTTAGGCGGAATTCCGAAGTTGTCGATTATATCGGGTTTCTATGTTGAGATTGCGGCTATGAGAATGGCCTGCTTGTCAGGGTTTTCCGCCCGAGGCAAGCGTTCCATTTGGAAAAGAGCGGGGAAAATGATTTCCCCCGCGCCCCCTCGGGAGTTCTGTCGCTCCGGCGCTAGCGGCCTGGGCAAAGGCTGCACAGCCTTTGCGGCAAAGGGCGGAAGGGACTTTTTCGCTCAAAAACATTGCATTTCGAGGGTGCGCTGCTGTATGATCTCTTTGCTGCGCCGTTTCGCGTTTTATCCCGAATTTCATCAATTATTCGGAGATATTGGCCCAATCGGTCGCTGGAGTGCACTCATGCGCGGGGATGTTTCCAGTGCGTGCCGAACAAAACATGGTCTTCTCGGATAGACCGGAAATCAGGAGGATGATTTGTGAAAGATAAGAAAATAGAACACCGGAATCCTGAAACAGAATCTCAGAGTTCGCTCCTTCTAATCGATTCAACGACACATTGACATAAGCGGGGGAAATAATTCGTTCAAAATGGATATACCAATCTGGATCTGCCTCCCTTTCGTGCTGCTGTTGCTGCTCATCGCCGTAATGCCGCTTGCCTTTCCTCACTTCTGGGAAAAGAACCGAAATAAAGCGATAGTATGCCTGATTGTCAGCCTTCCTGCTCTCATTTTCAACCTTTCCTACACGCCGATGGAACTTGTCGTGACGATGGAAGAATATATCTCTTTCATCCTCATGCTGGCGGCTCTTTTCGTCATCTCCGGGGGAATTCTGGTCGAAGGCGATCTGCAGGCAACCCCCCTGACGACCACCACGTTTATGCTCATAGGAGCGGTAATTGCGAACTTCATCGGAACGACGGGCGCCAGCATGCTGCTGATCCGTCCTCTGCTGAAGACAATCAGCGAAAGAAAACACACCCTTCACATTCCGGTATTCTTCATCTTCATTGTGTCCAATATTGGAGGCAGTCTGACTCCTCTCGGCGACCCGCCATTATTCCTGGGCTATATACGGGGAGTCCCTTTCACCTGGACCTTTTCTCTGATCCCTCAGTGGATGACGGCAGTGGGAATTTTGCTTGTCATTTTCTACTTTTGGGAGAAATACAGCTACAGTAAGGAAACCGTAACCGATATCCGCAAAGACATCGAAATCCGCGCTCCCTTGTCGGTAAAGGGGATGATAAATCTGATTTTGCTGATGGGCGTCGTTGCCGCGGTATTTTTCCAAACTCCCGCCCCGTATCGGGAGATTGTCTTTGTAGCGATGATGCTGCTTTCCGTCTATTTGACAAAAAAAGACATCCGCAACGCGAATGGTTTTACCTACTATCCGATTATCGAGGTGGCGGTCCTTTTTGCCGGGATATTCGTGACGATGGTCCCGCTGCTCGGACTGCTCCATGCGAAGGGAAGCTCTCTTGGCATAACGCAGCCATGGCAGTTTTTCTGGGTAACCGGAGGCCTCAGTTCCTTCCTGGATAACGCTCCCACCTACGTGGCCCTGACAAGCCTTGCCGAAAGCGTCACACGAGTCATCGAGCATTCGGGAACGGTCGTAGCCGGAATTGAGGTCAGAGCCGATCTCCTGAAAGCAATAAGCTGCGGGGCGGTGTTCATGGGAGCAAATACCTACATCGGGAACGGCCCCAATCTCATGGTGAAGGCCATCGTGGAGGAGCAAGGAGTCAAAGCGCCTCATTTTTTTCAGTACATGCTGTACTCTATCGGCATTTTGATTCCCCTTTTTCTTGTGATCACTTATGTGTTCTTTATGTGATGCGAACTGCGGGGAATGATTCCCCCGCACCCCCGCAAGTATCGGCTACACGCCCGAGCGCGCGTGGCCGAGCGCTCGGCGCTGGCGACTGCCGGCCAACGGCCGCAGCCGTAGCGCCACAATGAGCCGCGTAGCGGCGTAGGGGGGGGTGGCGCAGTTCCCCGCGCATCGTCTACCCGCCCGTGTGCGCCATCTGTCCCGCCATTTCGGCCGCGTACTGATCAGCGTTCGCGCCGACGATCAAATGCATTATGCGACCCGGCAAAAGCATGATGCCGTCAACGCCCGCGCCCTTCAGCGCTTCCTCGTCCACTTTGCCTTCGTCCCGCACCACCGCGCGCAGGCGCGTCTCGGCCACGGCCTCGACCCGCTCGATGTTCGCAACGCCTCCGAGTCCTCCGATGAAGTCCCGGGCCTTCGTTGCGCTGTTCGGATCGCGCAGCTTTGATTTTACGGGGGAAGTTGCCGCCATTCCCGCGGCAATGCGGTCCATTTGAGAGAGTTCGGCCTCGGGCCCGGCGACCCGCATATATTCGTCCATTTCCGTCTTGTATCCTTCGGACTTGGGCCCGAAGATCGCCTGCATGTTGTTCCCGAAAGTGACCACGCCCGCTGCTCCGAGGGCTTTGAGCATTGCCTGATTGACCTTGGCGGGATCGGCGACGCTGACGCGAAGTCTCGTGATGCAGGCGTCCAGGGACGTAATGTTGCTTCTCCCTCCAAAGGCCAGCACCAGTTGGTGCGCCATCTCATGCTCTTTGCTCACGGCCGGGGAAGGCGCCAGAGCGGCCGTAGTGTCCTTTTCGTCCTCCCGTCCCGGCGTCTTCAGGTCACGCCACCGGATGATCCCGTAAAAGATGCCGAAGTACAGAATGAAGTATATCGGCCCGACCACGAGCACAATCCAGGGCTGGACGTCGAGTATCGAGAAAAGAGCATAGTCGATCGCCCCGTGCGAGAAGCTGTAGCAAAGCCTTGCTCCCAGGAGGTAGAGAACGGGGAAAGCAATGCCGGCGAGAATCACATGGAGGCCATACAGGAGAGGCGCGACGAAGAGGAACGAATATTCGATCGGTTCGGTGATCCCGGTGAGAAACGAGGTGAATGCGGCCGAAGCCATGAGGCTTCCGATCAGGGCCTTTTTTTCAGGTTTTGCCGTCCTCCAGATGGCCAGAGCCGCGCCGGGCAGGCCGAACATTTTAAAAAGAAACCCGCCCGCCAATATGCCCCCCTGCATCGGGTCTCCTGCAAAACAGATGTTGGTAAGCCCGTATACCGTCGTCCCGCCGGCGGGTGTGAAGCTCCCGAACTGATAAAACCACACCGCGTTCCAGATATGGTGTAGACCGAATGGCAGCAGCGAGCGCTCGACCAGTCCGTAGATGGATACGCCCAGGACCGGATTCTGAGCGATGGACCATTGCGCCAGCCCGTTTAGGCCCGTCTGAATAGGCGCCCACGCAAAGCTCAGAATGAACCCGATGATGATGGCGCAAAAAGAGGTGGCGATCGGGACAAACCGTTTTCCTGCGAAAAATCCGAGGTAGGGCGGCAGCTCTATGCGGTAAAATCGATTGTACAGGTACGCCGCAACCAGCCCCATGATGATGCCGCCAAAGACGCCTGTGTTCACCGTTTCGAAACCTAGAACCTTCGCGGTCTGAATACCGAAGATCCCCGCTATCGCCGACATGGCGCCCAAAAGCACGAGGTAACCCACGCCTGCGGCCAAAGCTGCAACGCCGTCGTTGTTCGTGTAGGCGATTACCACTCCGATTGCGAACATGATCGGCATGGCCCCGAACACGGCATCGCCCGATACCTTCATCACTTCGAGCAATCCGAGAAGAAACGACGACTCAATCGGGAACGCGCCCGTTTGCACGCCGCCCAGGATGCCGCCCCCGACCCCCAGGAGGATGCCGGCGGCAGGCAGGACCGCAACCGGTATCATCAGGGCCCGACCGAGCTTCTGAGCGAATCCGAACATGCGGCTGCCGATTCCCTGGCGATGGGATACGGCCTCAGGTAAGGCTGATTGCAGTGTGGCCATGATTTATGCCTCGCGTTGGAGTTATCCTTCAGGCGCTCAGGCCCGATTATCGGATACGAGTTTTCGAACTTCGGCCGCGGTATCGAGCTTCAATGCGGCCTTGGCCAGTCCGCGACATTTCTCCAGGCTGATTTCCCTTATCTGCGCCTTTATGGCCGGGATCGACGGCAGGCTTACGCTCAGTTCCCTGACTCCCAGTCCGATAAGGATGGGCACCGCTTGCGGATCGCTTGCGATGCCGCCGCACACCCCCGTCCATCGGCCATGCTTTTCCGAGCCTTCAACCGTCTTCGCTATCAGGTGCAGCACTCCGGGGTTCAATGCATCCACCTGGGAAGCCAGTTTGGGGTGCCCGCGGTCCATGGCCAGCGTGTACTGCGTCAGGTCGTTGGTCCCGATGGAAAAGAAATCGGCTTCGCGGGCGAATTGCTCGGCCATGATTGCCGCCGCAGGGATTTCGATCATGATGCCCACCGGTATGGGAGCGATGCCGAGCCTCTCTCGCTCCTCTTCGAACATCGTTCTTGCCGACCGGTACTCCGTCAGCGTCGCCACCATCGGAAACATCACAAGCACCTTCCCGAAGCCTGACGCCCGCAGGACGGCCCTCATCTGGGCCCGCAGCATCTCTGGGCGGTTCAGCCCGACCCGCAACCCGCGTTCACCAAGAAAGGGGTTTTCTTCCTTCGGCATCGGAAGGTAGGCAAGGGGTTTGTCTCCGCCGACGTCCAGAGTGCGTATCACGAGGGGACGATCGGGCCCCAGCGCACGCGCTATATCGCTGTAGACTTCCGTCTGTTCGTCTTCGCTCGGAGCGCTCACCCTGTCCAGGAAGAGGAACTCCGTCCTGAGCAACCCGACCCCTTCTCCGCCCAGCGCAACAGCCGACTTCGCATCGGCAAGGCCGCCGATGTTCGCCACCACTTCGACCGTATGTCCGTCAGTGGTCACGGCGGGCTTCCAGGCATTTTCCAGGTTGACTCTTTTCCGCTCGGCTACCTTTTCCAGCCTTGCCTTCAGAGCATCGATCTCTTCGCCGGACACGTTCTTCTTCAACGATCCATGAGAAGCGTCCAGTATCACCGCAGTGCCGTTCGATATCTCCAGCGCCCTGGGGTCGATCCCCGCGATGGTCGGCAGGTCAAGCGATCGGGCGATGATGGCCACGTGGGATGTCGGGCTTCCGAGCGTCGTGCAAAAACCGCGGATATTGACACGGTCCATGTTCGTCACATCCGAAGGCGTGAGTTCCTCCGCGATGAGTATGGAATCCGGGGGCGCCTGGATGGCGCGAGACGTTTCTCCAACGAGGTTCTCGACGACCCGCTGGCCGACATCCCGCACGTCGGCCGCTCGGGCGGCCAGAAGCGCATTGTTCATCCCGGCGAGGTTTTGGGCCAGCATGTTTACGGCCTGCTGCCAGGCAAAAGGGGCGCTCTTCCCCTTGAGGATGGCGCTCCGTACGAGCTCCAGCAGCTCGGGATCGTTCAGGACCTCCTGATGAGCCGCGAATATCGCGGCCTTGTTCGCGTCCGCCTGCCCATGAAGCTGAACCTGGAGCGCTTCGAGCTGACGCCCGGCCTTCTCCATGGCATCCTCCAGCCTTGCGATTTCCGCCCGGGGGTCTTCCGCGTTCTCTTCGACATCCATATCCCGGTGACGCACCTGAAACACAACGCCCACGGCAAGCCCTGGAGACGAAGTAACCCCCAGAAGGACATTCGGGTCCTTCGAGCGCTCGGCGGGCGCGTATTTGGCCGTGTCGGCCACTACCCTGCTTGCGGGCGCGGACGCGGGCGCGCCTTCCTCCCCCAGGCCGGAAATGATAAGCGCCTTGAGTGCGGCCACCGCCTCGCGGGAATCCGGCCCGGCAGCGACAAGATTCACCTTGTCGTTGAAGCGCAGATCCATCCCCATGAGACGTGTAACGCTTTTTGCGTTTGCCCGGTCTTCGCCGCGCACGACCTGGATATCCGACGAATACTTTTTGGCGACGTTTGCCAGCACGGCAGCGGGGCGGGCATGCAGGCCCGAAGTGTTGGCGATCAGGATGGCTTCCGAAGTAACCGCGCCGCCTTCATCCAGACTCTGCCGGATCTCGGCGGAAACCACCTCCAATTCGAGAATAATGTCTCGCTCCGCCGTGACGCTTCCCGACCTGGGCCCGAAAGATACAACCTTGTCGGGGTTGGTCACAACGATCATCGACATGAGGCTCTTTGCGTGAGTCGCGATGAAATCGGCATCGAAGTCTATCAGCGGTTGCCCCGCCCGGACGGAATCGCCGTCCTTGACGTGTGACGTAAACCCTTCGCCCTTGAGCCCGACCGTGTCCAGACCGACGTGCATCAGCACCTCGATCCCTTCCGGAGTCGCAAGGGTCAAGGCGTGACCCGCAGGGTGGAGCATGACGATCTTGCCGTCGCACGGCGCCACCAGCGTCTGGCTCACCGGATCTATGGCGATTCCCTCGCCGACCATCTTTTGCGCAAAAACCGGATCGGGCACTTGTTCCATGGGAACGAGCACCCCGCAAAGCGGCGCCTTCAGGAAGAGTCTGCCGGTTGCTTCAGGCCGGTCCAAACGATTTGTCATTAAATCTTCTCCTGGCCCAGGCCGCCCTTGAACGATCCATCAGGGGGCGTTAAAGACATGAGCGCGCGTTGAGTGCTTGAAATCGGAATTCATTCATCCGCACAAAGCCCCCGGTCGCCCGAGACGACCGGAGATAGCGAATTATCATGCACTGCACCAGCAACATCACCTTTACTGTTTGCCTCAAGTTTTGCAAAAACACAATTTCAAAACGAAAATGTTTGTGGAGTGTATTACCGGACGGTAAATTAGACGAAAGGAGTTATTGATTTCGCAAGTCTTAGCCGTTGGCAGGTATCTATTTGACCCGATCGGACTTGTCTCATACGGTTTTGCGTTCAAGAGCGCGCCAAAGAGTATTTTACAAGAGCCGCCCCCGCGCGTCGCCGCGCACGTTATCCGGCGCTCCGGCACCCGCCGGCATCACTTTTGCCTCACGCCAAGAGCTTCCGCGGCCTCAAGGATCCAATTTTTGATTCTGTTCTTCGGCGGTACGCTTCCCACGGCGACAACCTTGCCGTTGATCAGCAATGCCGGCGATCCCATGATGCCGTATCGCGCGATTTCCCGCATGTCCGTCACGTGTTCGAAGCCGGCCGAAATATTCAGCTCGGTGAGCGCGTCCATGATAATCCGGGACAGATCATGACACTGGTTGCAGCCCGCACCGAGCACCTTGATATCGAGTCCCTCCGGCGCATCCTCCTGCACGGGTTGCCCGAGGGACTTTCGAAACTCACGCACAAAGGCTTTGCCGTAGTCCTCTTTTGCGCCGCCAGGTATATAGTTGTCCCGGCCCAGCCGTTCGAGCATGACGGAGCGCACTTCTTCGTCGCTCAGGTCCGCGTGGGTGGAAGCCATTTCACCTATAAGCCGCCTGATCCCTATTATGCTTACGACGAACTTGCCAACTTTGATCTGGGTAGCTTCGCGTTCCGCCATGTCCCGATCCCCCGGTCAATTCCAATTCCCAGCATGCGCCTAGGAGATATCGATAAAGGGTCTCAGCACGAAATACAACCCGAGCACTCCTATGGCAACACCCGCGCATTTTCTGAACCACTGGCTCCCTTCGTGAAAGGAGCTGCTGTCGAGCATCTTCCTGACCGTTGCCGTTGAACTCCCCGCCACCGCAATGGGGATGCAGTGTCCGATGCCGAAGAGTACAATGTAGAAAACGCCAACCATTATTTTCTGCTGGATGGTGATTATGGCAAGAATGGGTGCGATGAAGCCGAAAGTGCATGAGCCGGAGAGGATTCCGTAGGCCAGACCAAGGAGGAAAGCGCCTGCAATGCCCTTGATTTTTATTCTGCCCATAAGCCTGCCCGACATCGAGCATCGGCTCACTCCCATCATGTCCATGGCCACCCAGATGAGGATCGCTCCAACCAGGATCGTCCAGTACGGTCCAACCTCGCCAAGCATGCGGCCGAGAAGTGAACATGCAATGCCGACCGCCGCGATGCTGATGAATAGCCCGATGCTGAAGGCCACGGCGTAGAAGGCGGCTTCTCGTGCCCGCATCGCTTTATCCTGCCCCGCCACATAGCTAACAATAAGAGGTATGGAGGCGATGTGACAAGGGCTGAAAGCCACGCTCACCATACCCCAGAGAAGACAGCCCACCGCGGCAATGAGCAATCCGCCGCTCATCCAGCCGTTTATCGTGATCAAAAACTGGTCGAACATGTTACCCCCTCCTCAAACGCGAGCAACGTCAAGCATTTCGGAAACTTCGCCTGCGCCCCATTTTCCCGCCTCGCGCTATTTGACCCCCATTGTCTCCAGTCGCGTGATGATGCTGTTCTTGTCCAGAAAACCCTCATGGCGGGAGACTTCCTTGCCTTCCGCGTCATAAAAGATCTGAGTGGGAATGGACTTGATGCCGAACTTGTGTCCTACGGCGGGATTTTCCCAGACGTCTATAAAGACAATGGCTGCCTTGCCCGTCGAGGTGTATTCCTCCTCAAGTTCCTTGAGGATCGGAAGCATCATTTTGCACGGAATGCATTTCTTCGCTCCGATATCGACCATCGTAACCTTGCCCTCAACCGGCACCTGCGGCACCGGCGCCTTTTCATCGGTGCTGAGACACACGGTCGAAAAGCAGAACACGAGGAGCAATGCCACGACCATCGCGGGCACAAACGATCCGATTTTTTTCACATCTTCCTCCAAATTCCTTTGATTGACACATTACCGCCCGGCCCCCCGAAAAATCAATTATTCTCTAGTAATATCCGGGCCGGACACCAGGGACGGTCCCCTGCAGAATCTCAAAGAAGTCATTTCAGGTAAACGGGATTTTTGAAGACAAACAGCCCCATCCAGGCGTGGAGACGCTCCACGTCCCGCGTTACAACGGCAATTGCCGTGCCAGGAGTCGCATTTGACCGTGGCCCCGCCTCAAGCTTTCGGAATCGCATGACTTAGCCGCTTGTCTTTCCACGGAGCGCGGCAGCACACTCTCGGGCAGCGGCAAAAAACGTCGCGCCGCGAATCACGGCTTACCGGATGTTTTGCATACGTTTCAAGAGCTTACCGGTTCGACGGATTTTTCTCCGAGGATGCGCGATCTCGACATTTTTGTCGGACGTATCGGGGCAACAAACGAACGATACCGGCTAATATCCCGAATTGACTGGAAGCAATCCTCCCGTGCAACTATAATGCGGATGGTATGGACCTTGCTCTCGGTCATGAGGCCGAAGTTTGGAATAATACTCACCGGAAGGTCCCTGCGATGAAAAATGGTTGGATTGTCTTGTTGCTCCTTTTGGCTTTCCTGTCCGAACTCCATCCGGCGTGCGCCGGACAGCAGCGGACGTCGAGCCCGGTTGCGCGCATTTCGGGCGACTGCCTCTCCACTGGCGAGTTGCAGCTTTCGGAGGAGCAGAGATCTGCCATCGCTCGAATCGAGAGCCAATACAAAGATCGCGTGAACCGCCTTCAGAACAGGCTCATGGGGAAGCGGCTGGAGATGCAGCAGGGTTTTAGAGACCCCGAAATCAACGAGGCAAACCTCAGGGCAAAAGCAGTCGAGGTATCCGACCTTCAAAGAGAATGCCTTCAGGCGATGCTGGATTTTCAGCTTGCCGTAAGGGCGCTGCTTTCACCCGATCAGCTGCGCATCTGGTGCGCTTCGACGGAGCCCTGTCTTACGCGGTGGAGTGGGAAACCGCAATGCACCTATTGAAAGGTCTGTTCAGAGGCCTCAAAACGGAAAGCCGCCGCCACTTTATACAGCCCCTGGCGGTCGCCCTCGTTTTTCTCCTCTTCGCGCTTCTCTTTTTCGGCATGGCCATGATGGACCTTGGCCGTCTCGAAAATCTGCTTATGGACTCACTCCGGAAAAAAGCCACCTATGTCGTGGATGTAACCGAGAAAGCATCCCTGGAAAAGCACACGCAACTGATGCGCGTCGGGGAGCAGTACAGAAGCATGTCCGGAGGCACTGTCCTCAACCATCAAGGCTTCTCTCTTCAGGAAGCCCTCGTGCGGGAATTGATCGGCGTTGCCCGGCAGGCCGATCGAGAGGCGCGAAGCGGCGGCCCCGTCGAGGAAAAGCTCCGCGAACTGTGCGAATCGGAGTATATCCGCGAGGCGGGGCTTTTCGACGATTTCGCCTCGATCTCCGCACAGAGCGCTCCCCTTCCCCCTGAGATCCTCACCCAGATCGAAGCCATAATACGAGGCAGGGAGGAAATCTCGATAAACCTGTTTCACGCATTGCAGGCGCAGGAACCCGGCTACATCGCGATAAGGCGTCAGGACGGCAAGGGAGCCGTTGTGCTGGTGCTCGACAGGCAGGGACTTGAACACTGGGGATGGAGGGTTGCCATACAGGCCGCAATCGACGACCTGCACTGGGGAACCGGAATCGCATACCTGTCCGTTGCGGATAGAAACGGCCGGATCCTGGCCGGGTATGGGAACATTCCCCGGGAGAAGGTCGAAGAGTGCCTGCTCATGGCGGGCGCGGCAAGGGAGGCCGGAGCGCCCGAAGGCCAGTGCGTGATGGTGGGAGATACCAAGTTTCTTGAACTCTCCCTTCCTTTTCAAAGTGGCGGCAAGCCCCTGGGAACCGCTTTCGTGGGGCTCGAAACCCATGAGACCGAACAGCTTTTGCTGGAAAACCAAAAACGGATCTTCCTCTGGACAGCCCTTATGATGCTCGTGGGCCTTTTCGCACTCGGGATGCTGTATCGGACTCAAAACAGGCACATTTCCAGGATCCAAGACATAAGCGAACGGCTTCACCACGCCGAACGCCTCTCCTCCCTGGGAAAGCTTGCCGCAGGCGTGGCGCACGAGATCCGCAATCCGCTCAATGCAATCAGCATGGCCGCCCAAAGGCTTCAGCAGGAATTCGTTCCAGGCGAAGACGACCGGAAGGAAAAGTTCGAGCGCATCTCCCACATCATCCGGAACGAAATAAGGCGGTTGAACAAGATCGTTGAGGATTTCCTGAGCCTTTCCAGGAGCGACCGCATGGAGTTACGCGAGCAGTCCCTCACGCCTCTTCTGGACCAGATTCTTTTCCTCGCGCGCGAGGAAGGCGCTCCAAAGGGCATACGGATCGAAAAAGGACGCTCGGATCCCGGGATACGTGTTCTCATGGACGCGGGCAAAATGGAGCAGGCCCTTCTCAATATTATCCGCAACGCAATGGAATCCATTTCCGGTGAGGGCTGCATCACGGTATCATGCGACATTCAGGGAAAGTACCGGGCCTGCATCACCATTTCCGATACCGGCTCGGGAATCCCCGCCGGAGAGGAGAAACGCATATTCGACCCGTTCTATACCAGCAAGAAGAACGGAATCGGATTGGGCCTTGCCATCTCCCATGAGATTGTCGTTGCGCACGGCGGAGAAATCCGCGTCGAAAGCGAAGCCCAAAAGGGCACGACATTCCATGTGCTGCTCCCCCGGCTTCCGTGAGAAAAAAGGATGAAGCCGATCATTCATGGGTAAGGACACCGCGCCATGAGCAGTCTTGATATCCTCATCGTCGACGATGAACCGTTCCAGAGGGAGATGCTTCGGGATTTCCTTCTCAAAGATGGGCACCGTATCGCGGAAGCAGCGAACGGGGAAACGGCCCTGCAACTGATCTCGCGGAACTACTTCGACCTTGTGCTCCTCGATTTCAGGATGCCCGGCCTTTCCGGTCTGGAAACCCTCAAAGAAATAAAGAGGATAAATCCCCTGATCGATGCCGTGATGGTGACCGCCTACGGCACCGTCGAGACGGCGGTCGAAGCCATGCATGCCGGGGCAAGGGACTACGTTACCAAGCCCATCGATCTCGAAGAACTCTCCATCCTTGTCAACCGCACGGCGGAACACCGCCTGCTTCTCCGGGAAAACGAAGTCCTCAAGCAGCAACTCATGGTCAAGGGAGTCTCCTCGGCGACCATTCGCCACAAAAGCCGCATCATGGGCGAGCTCATAAACCTTGCGGGGAGGATAGCGCCAAGCCAGGCAACCGTCCTGATCCAGGGCGAAACCGGAACAGGAAAGGAGCTTTTCGCGCGGTTGATCCACCACCTCAGCCCCCGCTGCGAGCAGCCTCTGGTGACGGTAAACTGTGCCGCAATCCCCGAGACTCTGCTCGAAAGCGAACTTTTCGGGCACGAGAAAGGAGCTTTCACGGGCGCCACGCAAAGGCGTATCGGAATGTTCGAACAGGCTGACGGCGGCACGCTGTTTCTCGACGAAATCGGGGAACTCACTCTTCCCGTGCAGGTGAAGCTCCTGAGATTTCTGCAGGACCGCGAGTTCCAAAGAATCGGAGGCGACAGAACGATCAAGGCGGATGTGCGCATCATCAGCGCCACCCATCAGGACCTTGAAGCCGGGGTGAAGGAGGGCAGTTTCCGCGAGGACCTCTACTACCGGATCAACGTGGTTACGATGAAGATCCCGCCGCTCCGGGAACGCCGCGAAGACATCCCCGTGCTGATCGACCATTTCGTCAAACGCTTTGCCCGCGAGAACAGGAAAAAATACGAAGGAGTGAGTCTCGAAGCCCGCGACCTGCTCATCAAATACGATTATCCCGGCAATGTCAGAGAGTTGGAAAACATCATCGAGCGTGCCATCGTCATTTCGCGAAGTCCTGTGCTCTCGGTCGCCGACCTGCCCTTCCACGATGCGCAGTGCAGGGATGAGACTCAGGAGGAGGATTCGGGCGGGGTGCTTTCCGCGGCACTGGAAAAACTCGAAAGCCAGATGATACGCGACGCCCTGGAGAAAACCGGATTCAACCAGACGCAGGCGGCCAGGCTGCTTGGATTGAGCGAAAGGATGCTGCGCTACAAATTGAAAAAATACGGCATGAAATAACGGCGCCGCTTCGGGAGGCTCCGGCATGGCCGCTGCACCGGATTTCCTCGCGCACCCTTCGCGCGGCGCTGGCGGCTGCGGGAAGCGTTGCCGCGCGGAAGCCGCCTCCGATTTGCGCCGCATTTCATAATTGTTGACGCTTCCGCTCCTGCTTCTCTATACTCTACTTAACAATTGCCGGCGCAAAGTCTCAGGAAACTCACCTCGCTCTACGCTGCTTATTTCGGCAAGGAGCAGCATCAGGAGACAAGTCATGTCCGGAATTTTCGCCAGGACGCTCTCGGTATCTGCGATCCTCGTCGTCTTCGCCCTTTTCCCGATTATGACCGAACCTGCATCGGGAGCACCGGAGCCCAATCTCGCACAGGTCCAGAAACCACTGCTCGCCGGCACGTGGTACCCCGGCAGCGAACAGGAACTCCGGGCTGTCGTGAAAGAATTCCTCTCCCGCGTTCCTCCGTCGCGGATCGACGAAAAGCCGATTGCCATCGTTTCGCCCCACGCGGGATATGTCTATTCAGGACAGATCGCCGCCCGCTCCTATGCCGCGCTCCAGGGCAGCAAATTCGATTCCGTCATCGTCATTGGCCCGAGCCACCAGGTCGCTTTTCGCGGAATGGCGACCCTGGATTGCGCGGGATTCAGCACTCCGCTGGGTGTTGTTCCCGTTGACCGGACCCTGATGGCGGACCTCATGAAACGGGAGCCGAAAATCCGCAATTTGCCGGAACCGTTTGCCAAAGAGCATTCCATTGAGATTCAGCTCCCATTCCTGCAATCTGTTCTCCCGGGATTCAAGCTCGTTCCCATCATTATGGGCGAGGCCGATATGGCGACCTGCCGCTCGCTTGCCGATGCCATAGTTGACGCGATCCGGGGCAAGTCCGTACTGGTTGTCGCCAGTTCCGACCTCTCCCACTTCCACCCTTATGAAACCGCAAACGAGCTCGACAGGCACTTCGTCGATTGCCTTAAAGCGATGGATGTCTCCCGTCTCTACAACTGCCTGGAGACCCAAAGGTGCGAGGCCTGCGGGCGCGGGCCCGTCGTCACCGCGATGATCCTCTCCGAAAAGCTCGGAGCAAAAACGTGCCGGGTGCTCGATTATGCCAATTCGGGCGATGTGACGGGAGAAAAGGCGTCCCCGCGCGGCGTTGTCGGATACGTTGCCGCCGCCTTCCTCAAATCCACATCCGACCGTGACAAGTCCGAAAATAAGCGGGCGGGCATCGATCTGGGATTGAGCGATGCCGATAAGGCGAAGCTTCACGCAATAGCCAGGGAAGTCATCGAATCGAAGTGTCTCGGGACGAAACCCGTCGGCCAGGCCGCTTTTGTGACCTCGCCGAAACTCAAAGAGCACCGGGGCGCCTTTGTCACCATCAACAAGAAAGGCCAGCTTCGCGGATGCATCGGACAGGTCGTCGCCACCCAGCCGCTTGCGGACTCCGTTGCGGAAATGGCCGAAGCGGCCGCCCTGCACGACCCGCGCTTTTCTCCCCTTCGGCCGGACGAACTTCCCGACATCACCATCGAAATTTCCGTCCTGACGCCTTTTGAAAAGATGCAATCGCCGGATGAAATCGTCATCGGCAAACACGGGCTCATCATCCGCCGCGGGATCTCAAGCGGGCTGCTTCTCCCGCAAGTCGCGAGCGACTACGGCTGGGACGCAAAGACCTTCCTCGAACAGACCTGCGTGAAGGCCGGGCTTCCGAAAGACGCCTGGAAGGACAAGAATACGGAGATATATCTCTTTTCGGCCGATGTCTTTTAACAGAGAGCGGGATTCGAATATGAGCGAACCTCTTGCGCCTTGCCCTTCGAGAATGGACAGGAGGCAGTTTCTCTCGGGCTGTTTCCGGTGCGCACTTCTGTGCGCCGGCTCGGGGCTTGCCGGTAATGCAGCTTTTCCTGCTCCTTCCCGCGCCCAGGAAATCCAGAAGGGCCGCAAGGGCCTCAAGCTCTCGCCCTATTTCACACCGCTTTCGGGAGGACACGTCCGCTGCGACCTGTGCCCCCGCCAGTGTGAAACGGCCCACGGTGAACGCGGGCACTGCCGCGTCAGGGAAAATCGCGACGGGAAATACTACTCCCTGGTTTACGGCAACCCGTGCGCTGTGCATGTCGATCCGATCGAAAAGAAACCCTTCTTCCACGTGCTCCCGTCCACCCGCTCGTTTTCCATCGCCACCGCAGGCTGCAATTTCAACTGCAAATTCTGCCAGAACTGGGAGATCTCGCAGGCGAGCCCGGACGACACGATGAACTACGACCTCCCCCCCGAAGCCCTCATCCGGAACGCGCAGCAATTCCAGTGCGAATCGATTGCGTCCACCTACGTCGAACCCACTATCTTCATCGAATACATGATCGAAGTCGGAAAGCTTGCAAAAAGCGCGAAGATCCTCAACACGATGCACTCAAACGGCTATATCAGCCCGAAACCGCTCGACGACCTGTGCGATTGCCTCGACGCCGCGTGCATCGACCTCAAAGGTTTTACCGAGGATTACTACCGGGAACTGACCGGAGGCTCCCTTGCCCCGGTCCTTGAGACCCTGCAGCACCTCAAGGCGAGAAAGGTGCACACGGAACTGGTGAATCTGATCGTGCCCGGGAAAAATGACGACATGACCCGGATCAGGACCATGTGCCGCTGGATTTTAAAGGAACTCGGCCCGGATGTCCCAGTGCACTTCACCCGATTCTACCCGATGTATAAGCTGAAAAGCCTCGAGCCCACGCCTGTTTCGGTACTGGAGAACGCATGGAAGGCGGCACGTGAAGAGGGGCTCAACCATGCCTATATCGGCAATATTCCCGGGCATCCCGCCGAAGACACGATCTGCCCCCGCTGCAAGCAGACGGTGATCAAGAGGACCGGCTACAGCATTTCCTCCATTTCGCTGAAAGACGGTAGTTGCGGCTCATGCGGACAAAAAATAGCCGGGATCTGGAAACCGGCCTGAATCGGAAAAACAAAAAATCTAACAACTTAACGTGCGCGTATGGTCGATACCGGAGGCGCGGGGGGAATCATTCCACCATTCTTTACGCTCTTGAACCGAACGCCGCGGCAACGGACCACAGTCCCAGGAGCAGCAACGTCCGGGGAATTCCCAGTACGGGAAGCAGGAAGAGCGAAGCCGCAACGGCCCCTGCCGCCGCACCTGCCAGGTCGGCCGCATACAGAACGGTTCCTTTGTCCGGCCCGGTTGCCCTCGCGGCGCACGCGAACTGAAAACCGCCAAGAATTCCTCCGACAAGCGCGATCACAAGAAACAGCACCGGCCCGGAATCTTTCGCCCGGCCGATTTCAGCCGTGGGAAACAGCGTCAGGAGCGCAAACAGCATCCCGGCGTACAGGGCGAGGGACACCTGAGCCGCCCTCAACCGCCGCACGGCGTCGCCCTCCGTGCCCATCATGGATCCGATGCCGCTTCCCGCGGCCATCCCCGCCATGAATGCCGAGACGATCAGAGCGATCTGTCCGTACGCCGTTCCGTAGATAATCTGGAAAAGAAGGATCAGGATTATTTCCGAGACAATGACCACCGCGCCCGCAACGGCCGTGTTGAAAGCAACGGCCGCATCTCGCCCGCCCCATTTTTTCAGCGCGGCGACCGCCACGAACATGGGGAGCAAAAGCGCTGTCCAGAGCCAGGGCCGTCCCTCCGGCCGCAAAGCCAGCTCGAGCATCCGCCCCAATTCCGGATGCACCTGTGAAGACCATACCGCAAGGCCATAGAGATAGCACGATGGCTCCAGGTCCCTGTTTACCCTGACTTGCATCGTCCGGCGGAGGACCGAATCGAGATAGGAAAGCCGCATGGGATTCAGGAGGTCTACGATATAAAAATCCTTGAGGTAAAGAGTTGCAATCCCCCGCGAGCGCAACCGCTCGGTGATTCGTCCCGGTTCGACGCTGAGATGATCCGGGCTGCGCGC
Source organism: Desulfobacteraceae bacterium (assembly GCA_021372055.1). GTDB lineage: Bacteria > Desulfobacterota > Syntrophobacteria > Syntrophobacterales > Syntrophobacteraceae > SbD1. Next base: position 35,006 of record JAJFVB010000144.1, read on the forward strand.
GGCAAAAAAACGCGCGGTTTCCCCCGGCACGACGATCACCGCCTCGAAGCATTCCTTCAGCGTCCCGTACAGGGACTTCAGGAGCAATGCCTGTCTTTCGCCCAGGATGTCGGGTGATGAAGGGATACCGAACGTGAGAATTCCTTCCGGACGCAGCAGAGTTTTCATCCCGCTGAAGAACTCAACGGTGTAGAACCTGTTCATCTCCGCGTTGACGGGTTCTCCTCCGCTCAAAATGACGACATCGTAGCTGCCGGGAGCAGCCAACCCCATGAAGCGCTTCGGATCGGCATGGACCACGGCGAGCCTTCCGCGGTTCGCCGCCGGGCGGATTTCCGGGGCGGCCTCGGCGATAAATTCGGAGAGTTGCGCGTCCGGCTGGACGCAGTCCAGACGTTCGACACCGGGATGCCGGAGGATTTCGGCGACGATGCCGGGCGAGTAATCTCCCAGCAAAAGGACGTTTTTGGGAGAGGGATGCACAAGCAGCGGGATGTGCGCGGCTGGTTCGCTGGTGTGCGGGTCCGGCGCGGAATAGAGCCAGAGCCCGTTTGCAAAGAGCGAAAACTGTTCGGCGCTTCGGAGCAGCGCAAGATTGTGGTAAGGCGTGTCGCGCGAATCCAGATAGGTCCGGCCCCATTGGAGATTGCGGCTCCACGCGTTGAGGTCGCCGGAAAAGACAAACGCGGCGCACGAGGCAAGAAAGAGCCCCGCCATTACCGGCGTCAGCAAAGCATGCCGGGAGGTCCGGGTCAACGCCGCCAACATGCAGCAGAGCCCGGCAACGATCGTAGTCAGGATAAGGGTCCCCGCAAGGGTCGAAAGAGCCGGAAGCAGGACAAAATAGAAGACCGGTCCGCCCGCCCCCGCGCCTCCGGCCTCGGCAAGGTATACGCGGATGGTTCCCTTGCCGGCCGTATCCGGTTGGCGAGAATAAGCGGCCAGGCCAAAAGCAAACAGGCAGCCCGTCACGAGGCATAAAGGCCCGGTTACGCTCAAGGCGATGACGGCCATCTTTCCGAAGCCGAGCAATTCTCCGGGCGGTATGGACCAGATGAGCCGGGACGCCCGCACCCATACCACCGTTGCCGGTAGTGCGGCGCAAAAAAAAGCGGTTCCGAGAACAAGGAAAAGTACTGGATCAACTCGGCGCGCGAGCCCTTTTCCCGCAAGGCTGCCCGTTGCCGTCCAAAGCATCCAGCAGGCGAGAACGATCCCGGCTGAGAGTTCGTTTCCCGAGAAGAGCACCAGCAACTCGCGCAGGACCACCACCTGTCCGATAGCCGAAGCAAAACCGCTCAGGAAAATAATGAAAAGAGTCGCAGATGCCATGAACGGACTTTTCATACCAATGAGCGTTCAAGATGATACCAGGCTTTCAGACCGTGGGGAGCAGGCTCCCCACACCCCACACGCAGCTGCGCTGCTCATTTTGGCGCTTGCGGCGGGCTTTTGGCCGGACCGTAAGGCCGAATCCGAGGGGGCGCGGGGGAAATCATTTCCCCCGCTCTTTGGTATTGCTTATAGCAGGTTTGAATTCGGAGCACAGATTTTTTGAGAGGCGGGACCGGTTCGCGTCACATCGATGCAATTTTGCATCAACGCATTTGCGCTCAACAATCCCCGCTCCCTTCGATTAACCCTGAGCAGGACAAATTTGCCCCCGAGAACTCAGTCCCCCGAACTTGCCGCGTCCGGCGCCCCGGGCTCATGGCTCGCGTCGTCTTCGGCCAGGTGGTTCAAAAGATGGCCCATCTTGATGGATTTGGTGCTGAGGTAGCGGAGGTTGCACTTGTTTGGAGCCATTTCGAGCGGCACCCGCTCCGTGATGGCTATCCCGTAGCCTTGAAGTCCGATCACCTTTTTCGGGTTGTTGGTCATCAGCCGGATCTTCCTGACACCGAGGTCGGCCAGTATTTGCGCGCCGATACCGTAATCCCGAAGATCGGAGGGAAATCCGAGAGCCTTGTTCGCATCAACCGTATCATAGCCTTCGTCCTGCAGCGCGTAGGCCTTGATCTTGTTGAGCAGTCCGATGCCGCGCCCTTCGTGATTGCGCATGTAGAGCACAACCCCGCAGCCGGCCTTGTCTATCTGAGCCATCGCGGCCCGCAGTTGCCCGCCGCAGTCGCACCGCAGGGAACCGAAAATGTCACCGGTCGCGCATTCGGAATGCACCCGCACAAGGATTTCCCTGTCCGGGGATATCTCCCCCTTCACCAGAGCCAGATGCGTATGCGCATCGATGTCGCTCGTGTAGGCTATGACGCGGAAATCACCGCCCCACCTCGTGGGTAGGTGGGCGGAGGCGGCTTTCCGGACGAAAGACTCCCGCTGCATGCGATAATTTATGAGGTCGGCAATGGTGGTGATCTTCAGATCGAATCTTTTGGCGACTATTTCGAGATCGGGCAGGCGGGCCATTGTGCCGTCATCGTTCATGATCTCGCAGATGACTCCGGCTGGCTTCATGCCCGCAAGACGCGCCAGATCCACCGAGCCTTCGGTCTGCCCGGTCCGGCGGAGCACCCCGCCGCTCTTTGCCCTGAGAGGAAAGATGTGGCCGGGGCTCACGATGTCTTCCGGTTTCGCATCGTCTGCAATGGCCGCGAGAATGGTCCGAGCGCGATCCGCCGCGCTGATGCCGGTAGTGACTCCGTTCCTGGCTTCAATCGAGACGGTGAAACCCGTTTCGAACCGGGAAAGATTGTTCTGGACCATCAGCGGAAGATGCAGTTCGTCCAGTTTCTCCGGCGTAAGCGACAGGCAAATCAGGCCGCGCCCGTGAGTCGCCATGAAGTTGACTGCGGCGGGAGTCACCTTCTCGGCCGCCATACACAGATCGCCTTCGTTCTCGCGATCCTCGTCGTCGACGAGGATGACCATTTTGCCCTGCCGAATGTCTTCGAGCACTTCGGGGATGGAAGCTACCGGCATCGTTCTCTCCTGTTCCGGCCGGATTTTGCGACCTCCCCCGGGTTCGCATCGAGGCCGGCTTAACGGACACGCGATAAATCCTGACTCATGAAGCCTTCTTGCGCAGCACCAGCTTGGGGTCGGCGAGGGGAACCACAACGCGGGGCACATCGGAACTCCCCTCGTCAAGCTTCATGAACTTCTCCCTAAGCTTGCGTTCGACCGGTTCGGGAACCAGGCCGGAAACGGATCCGCCCGAGATGACGACTTCCTTTATGATGGTGGAGCTGATGTAGTTGTAGCGCAAACCGGTCATCAGGAAGAAGGTTTCCACTTCCTCGTTCAGCTTCCGGTTCATAAGGGACATCGGGAACTCGTATTCGAAGTCGCTGATCGCCCGGAGCCCCCGCAGGATGGCTTTGGCGTTAACTTTTCTCACATAGTCGACGAGGAGTCCGTCGAAACTGACGACTTCGAGCCGATCCTCATAACTCCTGCCGCGCAGCGAGTCTTCAATCAGCTCTACACGTTCATCGATGGAAAAGAGCGGCTTTTTCCCGGCATTCCGGGCTATGGCGATCAAAATCTTGTCGAAAACCTTCAGTCCACGTTCAAGCAGGTCCAGATGGCCGTTGGTGATGGGATCGAACGAACCTGGATAAACTGCCAGACTAATCATATTCCTCTCCTTATCAGCGGATTCGGGCACGCGCCGCTTCCGCTTTCCGTGGAGCTATTTCGTCAGGCGGAAAACGCCCTATATCGAACATCGACCCGCAACTCCGGTGAAGAGAAGAGAATTATGTTAATGCCCAGCCCGGATGCGGAAACGCGGCCCCGACATAGCACGTTTCGGGGCCGGCTTCCATACCGGATTTTAAAACTCGTACTTGAATTTCAATCCCAGCGCTCCGTCATCGACGTGATTCAGGACTTCTCCGAAGTTGAAAACCCCGCCCGCGATGGTGAAACGCTCGTTGACGACATAGGCTGCGACGAAGGAAAACCAGTCATCCTCGCCATTGACCAGGCCCGGAATCGCCTTATACGCGTTGGGCTTCATCCGATACTCGGCCCCGACCAGCAGCCGGTCGGTGATGAAGAAGAGCACGTTTCCTTCGGCGAGAAATTCCCTGGTGCCCGTAAACCCGAGAAAGCCGATGTGCGCGGCATCGGAGTTCCTGCAGCCGACATTGATGAGTACCGGCCTGGGAAAACACTTCAGCATCTTCGAAGCATAGAGGGTGAACTCATAGCCCTGATTGTCCTCTATGCCGATCGCCGTGAGAGTTCCCGCGAGGTCGCTGTCGATGTCCTTCACGTTGGGGTTGTATTTGTAATGCACCCCGAACGTAAGGGCCGGCAGCCAGGAAAGGTTGAACTCGCCCTCCTTGACGAGCATAAGACGGGCATTGAAGTTGTGCAGGTACGTCGCGGAGTCGCTTATCGACATACCCGTTTCCTTGTAGACCTTACCCGGCAGATTGTGCAGATCGATTGCATCGAAACCGTACCCGATCTCCAGGCGGCCTCCGATGTTTTCCGTGATCATGCCGAACGTGACCCATCTTCCGGAGGGCGATCCGACGGCTCCGACCTCCATGCTGGGTCTGCCGAGAACCATTCCGGGGCTCGCCGGATTTACCAGGTACGCGCTGTACGTAAGCGCGACCCCGCCGTATCCTTCTATGCCTATCAGCGGCAGCGGCGGCCCCTTTTTCGCTTCTTCAGCCACAGAAAATCCCGGTCCATGAAGAAGGACGGCAAGTACCAGGATTAAGAACGCGGACTTTCCGATATGAGACATTTCCCTCCCCCAATTTGCCCAAGCCCCTGGATCCGCCCTTCCCCATGCCCGTGCGGATCCATGTGATCCGGGAAAGAACCGGGGATCTGAATCCCCCCGCCCCGGTTCTTATGAGATCAAGGCTATGTTTCCTTAACAACCACTTTCGTATCCTCGGTGAAGTACATCGCGATCGCGCCGATGACGAGCGACACGAGGCAGAGAACGAAAGCCATCTGGTAGGCCTGGACCGGGAACTTGTCTCCGACCTTCCCGTATCCGTCCAGAACGAGCCCCATCACGGCCTGGAAGAGCGCGCCGCCGACGAAGTACCAGATGTTGACCATTCCGTTGGCCGTCGCGATAAAGCTGTGCGGCTGGCCTTCGGAAATGTGCGCGTAATTCGGTACGTAGGCCCCGCACCAGAAGCCCATCACGAAGAGAAGCGGGTAGAAAACCCAGACAGGGATGGATCCGGGCCAGATAATTACCGGGAGCCAGGTTGCGGCGTAGACAATGATGCCGTAGAGAGAAGCTTTCCTGCGGGACCTGAGGATCCTATCGGAGGCCCACCCGATGCTGAGGCAACCCAGGGCCATGCCGATCGGCCAGAACATGAGGATGTTGGCGGCTTCCTGCTTCGGCAGGCCGTAGGTCTGCTGCAGGTAGGGAATGCACCAGAGTCCCTGGAAGCCCATCACGGTCCCGTAGATCATGAAGGCGTAGATCGCAATGAGCCAGTAATTCTTCATCCGGAACAGCTTCTTCACGTTTTCCATGAAGGGAACCTGTTCGGTCTTGCCGCCGTAATAGGCAACGCCGTCAATCTCCGATACGGTGGGATAGCCCTTGTCGGAAGGCTTGTTCCTCAGGATCAGGAAGTTGAGAACGGCCAGGATGATCATGAAGGCGCCGAGCCAGAAGAACGAATACCGCCAGCCAACGAGCCCGACCAGGAAGGCGAGCGGAGCGGACGCGAGGATTGCCCCGGCGTTGCCCCAGGTGAGCATCATCCCCGTGAGAGTGGAGAACTCGTTGGGCCGGAACCAGTTCGCGAGAATTCTCATACAGGGAATCCAGACGACTGCGACGCCCACCCCCATGAGAAAACGGCCGAAAATGATCGTGCCGAAGCTGTGCGCCAGGCCGAAAAGCGCGGTGCCGATTGCCGCAATGATAAAGAAGGTCCCGACCGAGAGTCTCGGGCCCAGGTAATCCGACAAAATCCCCGAGGGGATCTGCATGGCCGCATAGGGATAGAAATACATCGACGACAGGATCCCGAGGCTGGTTGCCGTCAGGCCAAACTCTTTCATGAGTTCGGGGGCGACCACCGCGGGAGCGACGCGGTCGAAATAGACAAAGATATAGGTAAGAAGCAGCATTCCATAACAAACCCATCGATATGCTAGCATCTTTTTCGCAAGGTCAGCGAAATGATCCTTTGCGATCGCAACTCCACCGGCTAACTGAGTCATGAGTTCCTCCGAATGAATATGAAGTTCAAAGTTCAGCAGGGCGCCAAACGAGCCCCGACTCCGCTCGATCGTCATTGCGGTGAGCCACTTTCGGGTTATGAACCTCCCTTCTCCTGTGTGCTGTACCGTTTGTTCCGCCTTTTGCAGTGCGGCCTTTCCATCCCCGGGACCCGGACGGGGTCGTCTGCGGCCTCGAGAAGGCCGACTCGATACAACCGGGCGCGAAGTACTGCTTCATACGAAATGGTTGAAAGGCCGAAGGACTCGGCTGAGCTCCGGGCGGCATGGTTGTCCGCGTGGAGCCTGAAGCGAGCCTCTTTTGCCCCATTGTCATCCGTAGCGGAACTGGATGCCGAACCCTCCTCGCGGATAGGCCCAGACGAGGGCCTTTTCGGCGTTTGGGCAAACCACGCGGCAGGTCCCGCATTCGAGGCATCCGGCGTAGTCGAAGCTCAACTCCCCTTCCTTTTCCGTGTAAAGACCCGCGGGGCACGCGAGAGTGCAGGGCTTGCCGGAGCAGGCTCTGCATACTTCCTTGTCGACCTTTATGTGCGCCTGCTCGTCGTCCACCTGGAACTTGTCGAGCCCCAGGAGCTGTTCGATGCTCATCTTCTTTACAGCCATCTCGCCCCCCTCCATCCGTCGATAGCCAACCCGCCGAGGCTGACGCCGTTTTTCCGGACATGATCGATCACCCTGCCCATCAGATGTACCGGAGGCGAACCGTCCACGGTGAAGAGGCTGCTGGCAAGCGAGGTGACCAGGGCGGGATAGGACCCGTAGAGGCGCCGGTTTTCGGTAAACTCGGGCGATCTGCGGTAGGCTTCGAGATCCCGCAGGACGAAGCTTTCCTTGAGCATCGAATGGTACGGCGCGAGCCCGGCTTTCGAAAAATCGCCGCTTGCCTTGGCAGCCTTGACGGCATTTGCCGCGGCTTCCCCCGAGGCTATGGCAAAGTCCATCCCGCGAACGACGTATCCGAGGTTGAGCACGAACCCGGCCGCATCCCCCGCCACCAGGATTCCGTCGGAAAAGAGCTGCGGCGTCATGGCGAGCCCGGCCTCAGGAATCAGGTGGGCCGAGTACTCGACTACCGTCCCCCCGTCAATGAGAGGTGCAATCGCAGGATTTGCTTTGAAATCCTCGATGATATCGGGGACCCTCGTCTTGCTTTCCCGCAAAGCCCCCGCATTCAACACAAGGCCCAGGGAAATGCTTTTCTTGTTGGTGTAGAGAAAGCCCCCGCCCTGCATCCCCTGACTGCAATCCCCCACAAAAAGCTGCGCTGCCCCGCACCCGGGCTCGACCCCGAAGCGCTGGCTTATGGCCTCGGCGGGCAGCTCTATTATCTGTTTGACTCCCGTGGCAACCTGATGGGCGGAAAACATCCGGGCCAGACCGGCTTTTTGGGCCAGGATGGAGTTGACGCCGTCCGCGGCGATCACCACGTCGGCGAACATTTCATCGTCCCCGGCCCGGATTCCCACGACCTTGCCTTTTTCGAAAAGAAGGTCGTCCACGCAGATGTTGCACGCGAGCATCGCCCCGGCGTCCTCGGCTTTCGCGGC
>JAJFVB010000158.1 GCA_021372055.1 Desulfobacteraceae bacterium
TGGGAATGGGCGGCTACGGGCCCGTGCAGTACTATTATCTCATAGACGAGGCCAGGAAAATGGGGGCCCAACGCATCGTCATCGCCTTTTACCTGGGAAACGATGTGACGGATGCCTTCGGGCTGCCCAACCGCCTGGAAAAATGGGCCTTCCTGCGCCGTGAATGCGAAACGGACGATTTGCCCCCCTTCGAGTTATGTCCTGTCCCGTGTGAAATCCGCGACCCGAGCTATTGGGAACCGGATCTGCCGACCATCCAGCTCAAGCAATCGGGCTCGGTTCTCTGGACGATCCATTCATACCTGCGCTTGAACTCCGTTTTTTACGCCATGGCCTACGAGTCGGCGCTCAAGCCCGCCGTTCAGGCGCTGTTCGAAAAAAGCCGGCAGATCACTCCCGGCAGCTTTGCCCCGGCCTCCCTTGGTCTCATCTTCACGCCGTCCATGAATCTTACCACCCTGGATCTCAGGCACGACCACATACGGTGCGGATGCAAAATCATTCGCCGCATCCTTGCGCTCATGGCCCAGAAGCAAAACGCCCGGGAAGAGCTTCTATTCGTTATCATTCCGACACGTGAGAACATCTACCACAAGCGGCTCAAGCGGGACGGGATCGAGCTTCCGCCGAGCTTCGAGTGCCAGGTCCATTACGAACGGGAGATCTCGCGCTTCATCGCCGGCGAACTGAGGAAGAACGGTTTCCGCTTTATCGACGTCCAGCCCCAAATGGAGGAGGCGGCCCTGCAAAACCGGACGATCTATCCTCGCTCGGGCGACCATCACCCCAGTGCGGCGGGGTACGCTCTCATAGCCGCGCAAATTTACAAAGCCCTTTCTCTGGATCCAATCCGAAAGCAGTAATGCCAATGAGCGTTCAAGATGATACCAGTCTTTCAGACCGTGGGGAGGCTGCACCCCACACGCAACTGCGCTGCTCATTTTTGCGCCCGGGCGAACCCGAGGGGGCGGGGGGGAAACCATTTCCCCCGCTCTTTTCCATCAATTCTATCTTGGCGAGATTTGCAGGCTGTCTTTGAGGAAGGCGCGAAACGGCCCGTCGTCCACGCCGAATTCGATTCCCATGCGAGGGAAGAGGACAAGCTCCCGGAATGGAGCGGGCAGCCGCACGGCGTCCTTGGCGGTGGTTACGACGGCCGAGGCGCAATGGTCCGAGGCGACCGTCAGGATCTTTCTCACGTCGCAGTCCCGGTAGCAGTGGTGGTCGGGGAAAGCAAGCGCCACGCAGACATCGGCGCCGAGATCTTCGATGCTCCTGAAGAACCTTTCGGGCCGGGCGATCCCCGCGAATGCGGCGACCTTTCGCCCCCGGAGAACGCTGCAGGAAAGCGGCGGTCCTCCCGCACCGCTCCGGAGATGAAGCAATTCGTGGCGGCAGGAAAAGACGCGTTTTTCGGGAAAGAGGTTTTCGAGGATGTGCCCGGCTTCCGAAAAGGCGCGAGGACGGTCTGAGTTGGTCAGGATGAGGGCATCCGCCCTTTTGAGGTGCGATATCGGCTCGCGAAGAGGTCCCGCGGGCAACGTGCGGCCGTTACCGAAAGGGTTTCGCGCATCGAGCAGCACGATGTCCAGGTCGCGCTCAAGCGCGAGGTGTTGAAAGGCATCGTCCAGGACAAGCACATCGACCGGCCCCGCCGATAATGCCGCCCGCCCCGAAACCGCCCTCCGCGACCCTACCCAGACCGGCACCGAAGGCAGCTCAAGCGCCATCATGACGGGTTCGTCTCCGAAAAGCTCCGAAAGCTCCTTCGGATCGCCCCCGGTGGAAACGCGCGCAGGAAGAGCGGAGCGCCTCCCATATCCCCTGCTGAGGACGGCGGGGGCAAGCCCGCATTCGAGCAAAACCCTGCAGAGCCAGAGCGCAAGAGGAGTCTTCCCCGTGCCTCCGACGGTCATGTTCCCGATGCTGATAACAGGGACCGAAAGCCTCGCGCGGTTCCTTCGCAGCCGTTTCTGATCCTTCAGAAGGCAGTTCAGGTAAATCCCGGAGGCTGCGTCGAGAAGCCTGTTCGGGGAGCTTGCCGGCGGCCTCGCGCCCGGAGCGTACCACGTCCGCAGAAGGATTTCGCGCAAAGAGTCCAGTATCCTGCCCGAACCGAAAGGTCGACCGGGAATCGGTGCGGTCCGGGAGGGACTCATCACTTCCTCCTCGGCCCCTTGGGCGTTTCGCCGCTTTTGGCCGCGGCGCCCGCCCGCATTTCGGCCGCCCGCTCCCTGATTTCGGTCAGGCACTTCTGCATGGAACTCCATCCGTACCAGTAGGTGTAGTCGGGGTTCGCGTGAAACGCGCCCTGGAAGGTTCTCATGCGGTATTCGTGAAAGAGCGAGAAAAGCTTCTGTTCGATGACCGTGGGCGCATCGTTCATGGCGAAGAGGTCGGGAAAAGGGTAGAGGAAATTTTCCGGCTTCTTGAGTATCCCGTCGCGATAGAGCCCGGCAACCACCCTGATTCCTTCCGCGAGAACGGAATCGGCTTCCCGGATCAGTTGATCGCCCTTTTCCAGTTCGGTCCGCGCGAAGTTTATCGAATGACAGTCGTTGCAGCTTTTCAGGGCTTTCTCCCGCTCCTCCCGCCAGGCTTCATCGGTAGTCCGGAATACGTCGGAAGACTCCAGAGCGGCCCAGCGCGGAACCGGATTGCCGCTCATGTCGAGAATACCCAGTCCCTGCAGTATGGTCGTGCGGTCCCCAGCCCATTGAGCATCTTCGGGGAATGGCAGGCGCAGGGCCAGATACCCCCAGGCCGTGCGGTTCGCGTGGTTCCCGTCCTGCATGTGGCAGCTCTGGCAGGTCGGGGCCGCGGCGTCCTCGGGGAGCATCCTGCTTTGCTTGAGGAGAAAACGCACGCCATGCTTGGACGAGGAATACATTTCCCACTGGGGGTGGTCCACACCCATGTGACAGGTCCGGCATGCCTGCGGAGACCTGGCTTCATCCTTGGAAAAAAGATGGCGGGTATGGCATACGTCGCATGAGGATGCGCCAAATCCCGATCCCTTGCTCGCGAGATCTTCGATCTCTCCCTCCGTCTTGGTTCCGATGCGGTGACACCCGCCGCAGCCCTTAAGTCCCTCGATCTGCGCCATGGGCTGGAAATGCAGCCCCGGCATGGCTTTCATCGCACCCCAGGCAAGCGCGTGCTTTCCCTTTTTGAACTGGTCCGCCTGGGCCTCATGGCACGTCGCACACGTGCCCGGGAGGGCGAGTTTTGCGTTGGACACATCCGTCATGGAGTTGTGAGCGTCACCGTGGCAGGCATTGCAGCCCACGTCGTTGCGGCCGTGCTTGCTCAGTTGCCAGTCGGCAACGATTCCCGGAGTGATGCGGCCGTGACATGCAACGCAGGATTCTCCGGGCTGCCCCGTCGACGAGGGGACCGGTTCTCCCTCCGGGACCTGCGAAAAGAGCGCTCCGGCGCCCCAGGTCGTCAGAACCAGCGCCGGCAGGATTATGAGAAGGAAACGTCGCATTCTTTGCTCCAAGAGATTCGTGATTATCCTCATCAACACCGGACCGGAGGTGTTTCGGAAACACTCTCCAAGTCTTCGTGGAAAGTCACTTATACCAGAAAAGACAATGATTCAACAGGAATGCTTCGGACGGTCGGGGGCGTTGAATTGCGCCGTCAACCTGTTCTCATCGCCTGTCGTGTGATATGCTGCGGTTGTCGGAGATTTTGTAATCGGACGAGAAGCGAGGTCAGTATTGAGCATTGCCGTATCCCGTCGATCGCGCACGCACCGGGGCGCCTCCCTGAAAGAGGCCCTCGAGTCCGTCTATGAGCGTTTCAATCGGTTCGAATGCATTCATCCCGATCCGCTCGAGTTCGTCTATCTCTACGAAGAGAAAAGGGACAGGGAAGTGGCCGGACTGATCGCCTCCGCCCTCGCATACGGGCGAGTGGCCCAGATCCTTTGCAGCGTGCGCTCGGTACTGGACGCGATGGGGCCGTCACCCCACGGTTTTCTCATCGGGAATTCGACCGCGGATTTCCGGCATGTATTCCGCGCCTTCAAACACAGGTTCACCACCGGAGAAACGCTCGCCGCTTTTCTCAGCGGCACCAGGGGAGCCCTCCTCGAGTTCGGATCGCTCGAAGCCTGTTTTCACGCGGGATTTCGCAGAACGGAACGCAGCGCCATTCCCGCACTGTCCGATTTTGTGGATAAGCTCGAAACCGCCGCCGGCCAAAAGATGCCGATGTTCCTGCCTTCTCCTTCGGGCGGGAGCGCCTGCAAGAGGCTGAATCTTTTTCTGCGCTGGATGGTCAGGCGTGACAACGTCGATCCGGGAGCGTGGGATCGGATCCCGGCCTCGCATCTGGTTGTGCCGCTCGACACCCACATGCACCGGATCGCTCTATCCCTGGGTCTTACCGGAAGGAAGCAGGCGGACATGCGTTGCGCGGTGGAGATAACCGAAGGCTTCGGCAAGCTGAAATCCGAAGATCCGGTCCGCTACGATTTCGCACTGACCAGGCTCGGAATGAATAATTCTTTTACCAGTGACGCCATACTTGCTGACTATTGCTTTCAGCGTGATTATTAGCTTTCCTTAACCATCAACCGGGGGGGAACCCATGTCAGACTGCGGAATCAAACTCTACGCGCTAAGCACCTGCATCCACTGCAGAAACACCAAGGAGTTCCTCGACAAGTGCGGTATCGAATACCACTGCATAGATGTCGATAAGCTGGTGGGCGAAGAGAGACAACAGATCATCGAGGAGATCAAGCAGGCAAATCCCAGCTGTGCTTTTCCCATGTTGATCATCGGCGACAAGGTCATCATCGGCTTCCGTCAGGACGAGATCAAGGAGGCGTTGAACCTCCAATGACGGTCGAACAACTCTATGAAATGCTTAAGAAAGCCCAGGAGCCGAAAGGGTATTTCTTCAACCGGGACACGACCAAGGTTTT
>JAJFVB010000170.1 GCA_021372055.1 Desulfobacteraceae bacterium
GGTGTGCCTCGATCGTTGGGGCCCGCTGCCTGTCAACCCATCGTCCCGGATCGGGCAGAGGCGGACGGCCTGGCGAAGTACCGCCTGGTGACCGAGTGGCGGAAAATGATCGCAGCTCAACCCTGGGGGAAGAAGGACGAAGCTACCCAGGCATTTCTGGCCGCGTACAACACCGGACGGTTGCTCCCATCGGTTTATGAGGTGCTGGGGCAGGTGGGCGAGAAAACGTTGTACCGGAATGACAAGCGACTCCGGGAGAGTGGCGATGATTATCGGGCTCTGAGCGACGGCCGGGGCGGGTGGCGGCTGCATGGCACAACGAAATGGCGGACGCGCGAGCTCTGCCGGGAGGCACAGGAAGAGCTGCTGCGGTGTTACCTGCGGCCCGATCGCTGGAGTGTCGCGCTCTCGATCCGGGCGGCGCGGATGCTCCTCAAGAAGAGAGGGGTGGCTGAGGATGCATCGGATGCCACCTGGCGGCGTTGGCTCCAGGACTATGAGCAACGCAACCAGCATGTCATCGTCCTCGCCCGCGAAGGGGAGAAAGCCTACGACGACAATGTCGGACCCTATATCACGCGCGACGATTCGGTGCTCGATGTCGGGCAGGTCCTTGTGGCCGATGGGCACGATCTCAATTTCCAGATCCTCCATCCCTCGACGGGTAAACCCGTCCGAATGGCGCTTATTACATTTTTCGACTGGGCGTCGCGCATGCCCGTGGGCATCCAGATCATGCCGACCGAATCGACCATCGCTATCCAGGCGGCGCTGAGAGCCGCCATTATCTCCCTGGGCAAGATCCCCCGGTGCGTTTACTTGGATAACGGTAAGGCGTTTAAGGCCCGAGTGTTTACACAAAATGACGTCGACCTCCAGGATCTCACCGGCATCTATGCCCGCCTCGGGATCGCGACACAGTTTTCCCAGCCGTACAATGCCAGAGCCAAGATCATTGAGCGCTGGCATCTCACCCTGAATGAGCAATGCGAGCGGATCATCCCCACGTACACCGGGGCGTCCATCGCCGATAAACCCGCCTGGCTATCCCGCAATGAGAAACTCCACCGCGCCTGGCAGCAGGCTCGTACGCAGGGATGGGTGCCGAACATCCGCGAGGCCGCCTACATGATCCAGCGCTACATAGAGTGGTATGGCGAGCAGCCCCATGAGGGGCTCGGCGGGCAACGCCCCATCGATGTGCTCAACGCCGGCCGGGGGCCGGGGGTGGACGTCGAGGCGCTGAATCGTGAATTCTTATGGCGCGAGGAGGTCCACCCGCGTCGCTGCCGGGTAACACTCTACTCGATAGACTACGAATCAGACTGTCTGCATGGATGGTCCGGTCCGGCTATCGCCCACTACGATACGGCCGATCTCAGCAGGATCTATCTCTACAGCCCGGATGGCGCATACCTCGGCGATGCCGAGCCGGTGCAGGCACTGCATCCGCTTGCAAAGCTGTTTGGGGATGAGGTGAGCGTCGACCAGGTCAAGACTGCGCTCACGCGGCAGCGCCGCCTGGCGAAGCAGACGGCCGAAGGGCTCAAGGCCCTGGGGGCTGCACCGGAAACTGTCGACGGGCTGCAAGCCCTGCCGTGGAATCAACGGGCGGCGGTGCTGCCGGGCGGGAAATCCGACACCAGGACAGGCGGCGATGACGCGGATGCCAGACAGGATGCAGGCCCCGGCCGCGAGACACGCCAGGGTGTCCATGATGTGCCCAGCGTATCAGATACTCTCGGCCAGGACGATGACGCCGAACGCGCCCGCCTGCAGCTCGTTTACAGCAGGCTCGAATCCGATGACGCCAAAGTCGACCCTCCAGGCTGGGCCATCCCGAAGCCCGAGAATTTCGCGCTGCCGTGGGTCCGATACGACTGGTGTTTCCGGACCCTGTACGAGCACGATCAGGTACTCGATGAGGTGGATGCGGCATTCATGGGCTGGTTCGAACTCGAACCGGATTACGAGATCCATCGGCAGCGCTATGCCGATTTGCGCGAATTGTTCGCGCTGCAGAGTGGCAGGTAACTTCAAGGGGGATGGGGGAATGAAACCAGTATTTGTAGAAACGGCGAGCGTGCAGGCCGGACGGGCATCGGTCGCGCGCCTTGAGGACACGCGGATGGGACAGCCGGGGATCGGTGTTTTCTGGGGCCGCTCCGGCCGCGGGAAAACCGAATTCGCCCGGGAACTCGCGGCGCGTACAGGGGCGGTCTATCTCCGGGTATTGGAAGACTGGTCTCCACGGGCCATGCTCGCGGCCCTCTGCTCCGAGCTCAACGGCTCGGAGCCGGCTACGGTGGACCGGTGCAAGCGCACGGCCTGTGAAGCCCTTGACGCTGCACGCCGGGTCATCCTGGTGGACGAGGCGGATCGCCTGAGCGTTGGCCTCGTCGAACACCTCAGGGACATCCACGATCTTTCGGGCATCCCCATTGTGCTCATCGGCGAGGAGATCCTCTTCCCCACCCTGAACGCACGCCGGCGTCTCTGGTCGCGCGTTACCGAAACGGTCGAATTCGGCCCCATCGGACCTGAAGACATCATGCTTTTTGCGATGAAGACGGCATCGATAAGGGTCGACGCTGACGCGGCCCGTGCGATCGCATCGAGATCGGGTGGCGATTTTCGGCTCATCTGGCAGGACGTGCATGCGCTCGAAGGTATGGCGAGAGCCAACCGGGTGGACGCCGTCGACGCATCGATGGTCGAGGCCATCCCAGCGAGGCGTGCGGGATCGCGTGCGCTCCCGTCTGCAGGGAGGAAGGGGGCGAGAAATGGCCCGAGATAACGGTATGTCCGAATCCGTACGCCAGCTTGCCGCAAGCAACACTTTCATCACAAAAAAACAGGCCAGGGAAGTCCTCGGTCTGACGGTGGATCAGTCAGTCTCCGCTTTTGAAAACCTGGTGCGTTGGGGTTGGCTCATCCGCGAAGAGCACGGAATCTATCGTTTCAACGAGCAGAAAGCCCAGGCGCGAGAGGCATCCGTCGAGGATCGGATCTGGCGTCTATGCAGGATGATCAAGCCGAGCTTCAGTGTCGCGGAACTCGCCTCGCAGGGGGGCACTACGGCCAACTATGTATACAGGCTGCTCAGGACCTATAGGGCGGATGGATTCGTTGCGCAGGCGGGCCGGAGAGCGGCCCTCACCGGCAGCATGGAGAAGCTCTGGAGGCTTACGCCGAAGGGGAGAAGCCAGCGGGATCGCCCGATCCTCCCAGAATGGACGCCGGACCCGCAGATAGCGATGGCGGTCAAGCTGAATCGCCTCATCTGCACCGGGATGGTTGTGAGATTTGAGGATGCGCGGGCCGAAGCGATCAAGCTCTGCGGCGAGATCGCGCGGGCGCTCGGGGGGATGGATGAGTCAACCGAGGCGGAGGCAGCCGCCGAGGGGAAAGGGGAAAAAGGGGATGGATGAGAAAAAGCGAGCTGAGATATTCCGCGACATGCGGGATGGCTACGAAAAAATGACCGTGGCGGACCTCCTGGATGCGGTGATGGAGATCGGACACGGGCGCAGCATAGGCATCCTGCTGTCACCGGGGCCCAAAGAAGACGCCACGATGGCCGTGTTCGCGGTGCGGGGCGCGGACACGATAGGAATGATCCAAAAGTGTCTGGGCCACATGGTGGCCGAGGATACGCCAGTGGATGATTTGTCTGGCCAGAGCGCAACCTCCGGCCCTTACGGACCGCACTGAGGCCGGTTTGCAGGCAAATTGAGAAAATTGGGAAAGGGGGAAGGGGGAAGGATGAAGGTCTGTGCATTGGTTGACTTTGTTGGAACATCGGAACAGACGCCAGAGGAAGAGTACGCGGAGATTAAAAGAAGGCTCTGTGAGTTGCTCGACATATCTCCGGCGAACATGACTTACAAGACTGAAGTTTTTCCGCACCAGCTCAACAACGAGTCTCTTGACCTGTATGTCATCGACTTCGGGGGCGTCTTGCCCGGATGTGAAGACACCATCGTGAGCCAGTTCGGCGAGTTGCTCAATCAGATCGAAAATAAGCCGTCTACTCTATTCGTGATCTGGTCCAGATTCACCGCATGGTTTTACGAGGAGGCAATACGCAAATACCACCCGGACATCTCGGCCCCGAATGTCTCAATCTGGACCGACCGCGATACTCCGGAGGGATACACCATGCAGGAACTGGAGATAATCCGGTGGTTCAGGGGCGCTGACTATGTGCCACCAGGAAAGTCATTGATAGCGACGATCCTGGATGATGGCACGGGTGAGTCGTTTGGATAGACTCTGATTTGCACACAACCTGAGAAAATTAAGGGGGATTGGGGATGCCGAAGAAGCCTAAGCAGAAGAAGGAATTCAGATTGATCTCCATCGTGGAGCGGTGGCTGGACCCGAAGAACGAACGGGTGGTCTTCCTCGCCGGCGACATTGCAACGAACTCCGAATTCGGGGCCTTCTACTACGCTGCCGATGGCAACCTGCAGCGGGTTGCAAGCCCGTGGCTCCCGCTTGTGGACTCGGCGGCGATCGCACGGAGAAATCTCAACCGGTATGCACAGAGGATGGGATGGATCGAGATCCCCGAGCCTCGCCAGGTGCACCTGCTGTTGGCTCTGGTGATGCTTACCCCTCCGGGCATTGGAGAGATCGAAGAATGGACGGCGTTGGAGTGCGGTTTGGCGGCCAGGTGGGCGGTGGCGACGCATCTGAGGGCGGCTGGCAATCCTGTGCGCGTGCCTCCTGTGCCGGTAGTGATCGAGACGTGGCAACTTCGCAGGTCGCAGGTCGAAGGAATTTGCGCATAACCTGAGAAATGTTGGATAGGAGCAGACAATGAAACCCACACGCGACTGCAATACCTGCGGGTTTTCGAAATCACTGAGCAGCAAAACGAAGGGCCGCCGTGTCTCCGGGGGATTCGGGAAGTGCACCTACGAGGGCGGATGCACGCCCGAAAAGGCGCGGCTCGGGATTGGCGGGGCTGAGTCGAAATGGCGTGCAAAAGGCGATGAGAGGGGGCGCTGATGGCCATCGTGAGGCAGTTGTCCAGGCACTTCCGGGAGCGGTGGACCGAACGGATCGGGGCGGCGCCCTCGGTCGAGGGGGTCAACCGAATACTTGACCGGTCGCACAAGCTGTGCGGCCAGAAACGGCTGTACGAAATGGTCGACGGGATCGGGTTAAAGCCGTGCACTCGCCTTGCCGAGTACTGGTGCCACAAATCGGGCATGATCCTCAAGATCGACGAGTGGTCCGGGACGGCCGTGACGGTGATCACGGCGCACAGGGGGGGATGATCATGCGAGCGGCAGGATGGGAAGCACCAATCACCAAGGCGCAGATCAAGTACATCCAGGCGCTCAGGCGCGGCCTGGGGATCGATGACGAGCTCTACGACGCAATGAAAGAGTCCGTGGGTGTCTCGTCCACAACGGAGCTCGACAATCGGCAATTTGACGTGCTGCTCAAGCGCATGAAGCAGGTGGAGCGCCAGCAGGATCGCCGAGCCGAGGCGAAGCCGGCCGGGAAGGACACCTGGAAACCGCTCCATAAGTCGGCCAAGGCGTCCGGGATGCATCGAAAGCCAGCCCCTGAGAAGGAGGCGATGGTCCGGAAAATCGAGGCGATCCTCGCGGACCGGGAGCTGCCCTGGTCTTATGCGGACGGGATCGCGCGCAAGATGTTCGCGATCGAGAAGCTGACCTGGTGCGATGCTGACCAGACGTTTCGGGTGCTGCAGGCCCTGGCCGTGTATCAGCGCCGGCATGGCGGCCGGAAATCTTGATATGTGCGCCTCCGGGCGCTGGAAAGGGGGATGCTGTGAGAGAGTGGGTCATGATTTCGGACCGTGCGTTGGATGAGTTGGCAGAGCTCACGGAGGAACGGTTGGAAATGCTCGGCGAACGTTTCGAGAGGTTGAATATCAGGAGCCTCACGGGAGCCAGCTTCGCGGCGTACGTCCGGGCCCCGGACAGATTTGAGACCATCCTGTCGTACCTGATCGCAGGATGGGGCGCCCGCGTCGAGCCGTTGCGATCAGGTGGGACACGATGGGCATTCTGCCTAGCCAGGACGCAACAGGGGCGGATGGGATTCGGGGCCCGTATCCGGGCCGGGTGGATGGCTTTTAGGGCGGCAGCTTAATAATCCCGATAGTGGGGGGCGAACATGGCGCAAACAGTTGAATGTCCGAAATGCAATGGGGAAATGGAGCTCTATGAGTCCTGGCCTGAAAAGAAGGGGGAGGTCTATGTCGGATTCAAGTGCCGGGATTGCGGACACTGCATTGGTGGGACGCTCGGAGAATAGGATGGAACACTATGAGGAGGCAACTATGGCACGAATCAAGATGGAGGCGGGGATTGCCGGTGTGCGCGAGTGCTCGCGCTGCCATACGGAGTATCCCCTGACGGAGGAATATTTCCACAAGGACCCCAAGGGATTTGCCGGCCTGGCATCGATCTGCAAGACATGCCGCCGAGCCATCGAGGTGCAGCGGCGGGCACTCGCAAAGGCGTCTGCTCCGACAGCTATTGCGATGTCGCTGAAATCGGCTGAGGCATCCGTCGCGGAGATGGCTGTAGAAGGTCTGCTTGTCCCAATCCACGGGACCAGTTACCCAGATGTCCTCGTAGCTCTGAGGCGGAAAGCCGAATTCGAAATCCGGACGCCGGTCGAACAGGCTATCTGGGAGCTGAGGGAAGCACTCTGCGGAGGTGACGCATGAACCAAATGGCAGCCTGCAAGGCAAAAGACGAAATCGTTGAGACCAGGGCGCAGCGCCAGCGCACTCCGCACGGAGCGGTGGACAACCCACCGGTGTACCCGGAGGTCCGGATATCGGCCGCCGAATTCGCGGCGATCCTGCGGGCCGCGCTCACCTACAGTGAGGCGATCGGGATTATCCGTGCGCGCACAAAGAGCGCCGGGCTGAGGTACGATCTGCCATTTTACAGCCGAGTCGACCGGCCAACCGGGGATTTCGTCGCACAAAATGTCCCCGCGCGCACGGGCCGGGGTACCGGAGCTTACGCATAAACGAGGGCGAGGCATGGGACGGATGCGGGATGGAGAGGTGCGGTCCATCGATTGGGCCGCTGAGCGGATCGCGGCGATCCTCTTGCGCGACGTGGGTCCGGACCGGCAGGTATCCGCGGGGCCTTTGACTCTGGCGGCCCCACGGCATCCTGCCGCACCCCGGCATCACATCCTCGGGGTGTCGTCTCCTGAGGCGCTGGAGGCTCGCCGCAAAGATGCACTGGGGCGGCTGCGGCCCTGCGAGCCCCCTGCCCATGCTGTCTCGTTGGCCCCTGTCAACAAGAGGCCAACGAGGCCTAAAACCAGGCAGCGATGCCGTACATGCGGATGCAGTGCGCCCAATGCGGGCAGGGGGCTCTGCGGCCCCTGCTACTATGCGGTGCGCCGGGCTGAGAGCCTGAGGGGGCAAAAATGCGGGACATGACCGAGCTCGAAAAGAGATGCCTCAATATCCTGCGTGCGCGGATCGGGGCCGAAGCGGCCATCTCTTACAAGGACCTGGCTGCAGCAATCGGGATGTCGCCCCGGAAGGTCCGGGCCGCCGTCGAAGGGCTCATAAACGATCACTATCTGCCCATCTGCTCCAGCTACGATCCCAGGCGGCCGGGCTACTACTGGCCGGCCTACCCCGACGAAGTGGCGGACACATGTGCGAGGTTGGTGAGGCACGGGGCCCGGATCATTCGCCGGGCACGGTGCATCGACAAGGCGGCCGCGGATGTGGTCATGGGACAGTTGAGAATTAAATTCGAATGTGACGAGGAGGGTTAGCGTGGGAAAGGCAAAGGCAGCGGGGAAGCCGAAGAAGGTGAAACAGGAGGCGTCCGAGTGGGTACCTCAGACGCGGGAGCAGGTCACAGCCGCGATAGCGGAGATCGGGGAGCACCAGAGAGAGAGGGACAGAATCCAGGCGGACATGAATGACGAGTTGGCCGCGGTGAAGGAACGGCATGAGAAGCAGGCCGAGCCGCATAACGAGGCGATAGTTGCCCTCTCCCGCGGTGTCCGCACATGGTGCGAGGCGAACAGGGAGAGCCTGACGGGGGGAGGAAAGACAAAAACGGCGAGTCTCCCCTCCGGGGAAGTTAAATGGCGAATGCGGCCGCCGAAGGTGGTGGTGCGCGCCGTGGACTCCGTGCTCCAGGCGCTCAAGCAACTAGGATTTTCGAGGTTTGTGCGCACGAAGGAAGAGATCAACAAAGAGGCGATATTGCTGGAGCCCGCCGCGGTGGCCGGCATCAAGGGGATTTCGGTCACCCAGGGCGAGGATTTCATTATCATGCCTTTCGAGACGAAGCTCGAGGAGGTGGCGGCGTAAGTGTGCTTGTGACTGGAGGGTGAAAGGGGATGAAGGAGGGATGGGGGATAACGATAAGAGCAAGGAAATGGCATTTCTTCGATGCTGAAGGGAAATCGCTTTGTGGGCGACATAATCGACCCTTCCAGATGCCATTGTTCGGCAGGGATGGAGATCCAGGTAATTGCGTGCGCTGCCAGATGAGACTGACGGCGAAGAAGAATAAGGTGGGAATGCCCAGAGGAGGAAATGTATGAACTTCCACAGCCCAGGAGTGGACTTGATAGCCAAAGAACGGAGTCGGCAGGTCAAGGTCGAGGGTTTCACGGTCGAGAATGACGACCAGTACATAGACCATGAAATGGCAATGGCCGCGGTCTGTTATGCTGCCCCGAAGCCGCTTTACCTGGCGAGCATCCACACGGGTGTAATTCAAATTTCTGATCCGTGGCCGGCGAGCTGGGAGGAAATGGACAAGCGGGAATACAATGGATTCGCAGTCCCGAGAGCGTCGGAGTTGCCTTTAGAAAAGCGGATACGGAACCTAGCGAAAGCGGGTGCCCTCATCGCCGCGGAGATAGATCGATTGCTCAGAACGCAAAAGGCTAAGCGCTGATGCGTCTCATCTGCCCGTGTTGTGGCGCTACATGGTCCGCTGAGGCCGGTGCCAATGACGCTGCCTGCAGGCAATTCATGGATGCGCTGCTCCGGCTGCCGGCCGCGGTGCAACCCCTGGCTCTGCAATACATCGCCCTCTTCCGGCCGGCCAAATCGGGGCTTTCATGGCAGCGGGCGCTGAAAATCCTGACCGGTCTCCTTGACCTGGTGTTGCCCGGCCAGGTGCAGTGGGACGGATGCGAGTCTCGGCCGGCACCTCCTCAGCTCTGGGCGCAGGCGATGCAGGCCACGATAGACAGGCGGCCGGAACATCTCACCAATCACAACTATCTGCGGCGCACGGCCTGGGAGATGGCGGCGAGCCTGGCCGCCGAGGCCGAGCGCCAGCGCGAGGCAGCGGCAAAGCACCGGGTGCATATCCCGGATCGGGATGACGATGCACCGGCGAGCGATGAGGAGCGGGCGAAAGTCAAGCAGATGTTTGACCTTTTCAAAAGGACCTTATGATGAACCATTTGGGGAAAGGGGGAACTATGGGTGATGTACTAAGGGTGCGTGGACGGTATGAGAGTGCCGGTACCACCCGGCAGCGGCTGGCAGAGCAAGCTGTGGCAATATCTGACCGTCTGTCGGGAGGGGGGTGCTTCCCGATTCGTGATCTGGCGAATGACCTGGGCATCAGCGTCAGGTCAGTATACAGGTGGCTCGAATCATTCAGTAATTGCCTGGATCTACGCATAGAGGCGGGAGTCATCATCGTCAGGAAGCGGGATTTGCATATAATCTAAGAAATTTGCTCACCGTGACCTATTTCGTTCTGGGATCATCAATCCATCCGCCCCTCTTCCGCGAGGGGCTTTTTTGCAACAAAAAAATGACGTAAAAAATCGAACAAATTCAGCCTATTGCAAAAAAAGTGAAGAAGGCCAATTTTGCTGTGCCAACCCGTGTCACAGCGGTGTGCTAGCGTCTCACCGATCACATCAACACCCCCTAACCCCAGGGGCGGGCGCGACTCCCCGCGCTCGCCCCATCCAGGCGGGGGCAATGGCAACGATAACACAGCCGCGCGACGCGCGAAGTAACCAGGAGCCGCGAAGGATGCGGCAACACGGCCGGGGAGACCCAAGTGGATACACCGGAGGCTGCAATGTGTAGCGTGCCTCGTCTCCCCTCTCAAGATCGTACTCCCCGGCCGCCCCAAACGTCACCCAAACATCGGGAGGATTGTATGGATGCAAAGTTTTTGCAGGCTGTCGAAAAGACCCTCGGGTTCGAGGGTGGTTACGCAAATGACCCGGCAGATCCGGGAGGTGAGACCAATTTCGGCATATCGGCGCGCGCCTATCCGCACCTCAACATCAAGGCACTCACGAAACAGGCGGCCATCGAAATTTACTACCGCGATTACTGGCAGGCGCTGGGCTGCGACATGATCACCGACCCGGCTGTCGCCGGCGGTGTATTCGACATGGCTGTCAACGCGGGGCCCGTGGCGGCCGTAAGGCTGCTCCAACGGACACTCAACCGGATTGGCCCCGATGGCCTGGCCGAAGATGGCAAGCTTGGCATCAAGTCGCTGGAGGCAGCCAACGAATTTCCGCAGCCGGCGCTGCTGGCCGCGGAATTGAAGCTCTCCCGCATAGCCTATTACGTGGATCTGGCGATCAAAAAAGGCATGGGCAGATTCCTGGCCGGCTGGGTGCGGCGGGCGCTTGCTTAGGAGGTATGCATGGGCATTTTAAGCGCGGTTGAAGTGGCACTCGGGATCGGTGGAAAGCTCATCGATCGGCTGTTCCCAGACCCGGAACAGAAGGCTAAGGCTCAACTGGAGCTCATGAAGCTCACTCAGGATGGTGAACTGAAAGAGTTGGAGCTGTCCATGTCGGCGATTGTAGCGGAAGCAAAATCAAGCGATCCGTGGACGTCGCGTGCTCGGCCCACATTCCTCTACGTGGTCTACCTCATGATTTTGGCGGCAATCCCGATGGGTGTGCTTTCGGCCTTTAAGCCGGATCTGGCCATTGCCGTTGCCAAAGGCATGCAGGCGTGGCTTTCCAGCATACCGGACGGCCTATGGGCAACGTTTGGTATCGGGTACTCGGGCTACAGCATCGCACGCTCGTGGGACAAGAAGTCAACGGCTGCTACGAAGAAATGATACTCGGCGGAGGATGAACACATGGAGCATCTGGGCATTGGGCTGGACGGCGCGATCAAGCTCGTCTCGAATTTCGGGATACCGGGGCTGGTGCTCATCCTCTGGTATCTCAGCGACAAGTCTCATGAGCGTACTCTTGCGCAATACCGGGAGGATACGACCCAGCAGCGGAAAACCTACGAGGACGGCCTCAAGGAAGTGCGTGAAATGTATGAGCATAACGTACTACTGGTCAAGGATTATCAGTCCTTGAGCAGGGATCTTAAGGACATCATCGTCATGAACACGCAGACTCTCACGCGGCTCTCCGACGATATCAACCGCAACCAGTTTTGCCCGGAGGTCAGGCTCAAAAAGGAAGCACAGGGGGTGCAGCGATGAACCAGGAGATACTTGCGGCACAGGGACGCATCGCAAACCTGCGTCTCGCAGCCAAGAAACTCGCACTCGAAATCGAGGATCATCGCCAGGGGCTCAGGATGCTCCTGGTCCCGTTTACCGCACCGCCGGAATACGACATCGAGCGGATTCCCATGAGGGCCGCACAAATGGCCGCTTCAGTGCTGCAATTGCGGGCGATTGAAGCCGAAATTGCCAACCTCCGCGACGAATATGGGATCGCCGAATGAATCATCGCGAGCTCGTTTTAAGCGCGAGAAAGAAGGCGAAACACGCCTTTTTGACCCTCCCGGAAGAGCTGCAGGATGAGATCGTTGATGCGCTCGATGCGCAGGCCCTCACCCTGGAGGCGGCCCGGGATCTGGTCCGATCGCGCGGATACTCTATGAGCCATGAGGCGATCGCGGGCTACTACCGCGCGGTGCGGCGGGAGAGACGGCTCCACGACGCGAGCCAGGAGCTCACGAGGATCGTTGCGGACTTTGCGGCGCAGCCCTACGAGGAGTCCCTCAAGAGCCTCACTAACCTGGTGATCGCGATGGCGACAGCCGGGCTCGCCGATGGGACGGTGGGGATCAAGGATATCGACCTAGGGAAACTGGTCAAAGCCGTTCAGCCGGCAGAGCCGAAGGCAACCGCGAAACCCGCTGACGCGCCGGCGAAAGCGCAAACGGAGAAGGCAACCGAGGCGCCCGCGCCTGCGCCTGCAAAGACCGGGGGACTCACGCCGGAAACGGCCGAAGAAATCAGGCGCCAGATCCTGGGGATCAAACCATGAGCCAGACCGCAAATGTGCCATATGCCCTGCTCCCCTACCAGCAGGCATGGATCGCCGACCGGGCGCAGGTCAAGGTGTGCGAAAAGTCGCGGCGCGTGGGGCTCTCGTGGTGCGAAGCGGCGGATGACGCGCTCCTTGCCGCGCGCGGGGACGGCAAGGACGTCTGGTACATAGGGTACAACAAGGACATGGCCCTTGAATTCATAAACGACACGGCGTTTTGGGTGAAATCCTATGCCCTTGCGGCCGCCGAAGCCGAAGAGATCGTGGTCGAGGATGTAGACAAGAGCATCCTCGCCTACCGCATCCGCTTTTCGTCCGGACATCGCGTGACCGCGCTCTCCAGCCGGCCGAGCAACCTCCGCGGGAAGCAGGGCAAAGTGGTGATTGATGAGGCCGCCTTCCACGATGACCTGACGGGCCTGCTCGATGCGGCCATCGCGCTCTTGATGTGGGGAGGGTGCGTCGTGGTGATATCGACCCATTTCGGTGATGACAACCGTTTTAACGAGCTCGTCGGCGATATCCG
Organism: Desulfobacteraceae bacterium; assembly: GCA_021372055.1. Classification (GTDB taxonomy): domain Bacteria; phylum Desulfobacterota; class Syntrophobacteria; order Syntrophobacterales; family Syntrophobacteraceae; genus SbD1. The sequence continues at coordinate 12,812 of JAJFVB010000170.1, forward strand.
CGCCGGAAAGAAGCCGTACAGCCTGCATCGGATCACTCTCGATGACGCCCTGGAGCAGGGCCTCTATCGACGCATCTGCCTGAAGCTCGGCCGGGAATGGACAGCCGAAGGCGAAGCGGCCTGGCGGCGGGAACTCATAGAGTCTTATGGAGAGGCCGCGGACCAGGAGCTCTTTTGCATCCCGGCGCGGGGGGCCGGAGCCTACCTGCCTCGCGCTCTCGTCGAGTCCTGCATGGATCCGGAGATCCCCGTTCTGCGGTGGAGTTGCAAGTCCGAATTCGCGGAGGCTCCGGAATTGATCCGAAGGGATGCGGCGGACGAATGGTGCCGAGACCACCTTGCGTGTCTCCTGGATGGGCTGGATCTCAATGCGCGTACGTGCTTCGGCGAGGATTTCGGACGGTCGGGAGACCTCACGGTGATCGTGCCGCTCCAGGAATCGCGGAAACTCAACTATCGCGCGCCATTCGTCATCGATCTCCGCAACGTGCCATTCCGCCAACAGGAACAGGTCCTTTTCTACCTGGCGGACCGCCTCCCCCGCTTCAGCGGCGGCGCGATGGACGCCCGAGGGAACGGGCAGTATCTCGCCGAAGTGGCCATGCAGCGTTACGGCGCTTGGCGAATCCGGCAGGTCATGCTCACGACGGAATGGTACCGGGACAATATGCCCAGGTACAAGGCCGCCTTCGAGGATGGAGCGATCACTCTCCCCAGGGATGCGGACATCCTGGATGATCACCGAGCGATCAAGATGGAGAAGGGAATTGCACGCCTCCCCGAAGGATACCGGGGCAAGGGCCGGGACGGCGGGCAGAGACATGGAGATGCGGCCATCGCGGGCGCTATGGCCTGGTATGCGGCGACGCAGATCGATGCGGGCCCCATCGAATTCGAGGGTACCGGCGTCGAGCGGGCTCATACGAGATTGGAGAATTTTTGATGGCCGATGAAAATCTGAGGCAGCCCGTAACCGTCGAAGTCGCGACCGTCGAGAAGGACATCGACATCTTCTCAGGCTGGCTTACGCGGCTCGAAAATCCCGATGCGGTGCTGCGGTCAGAGAGCGCCGGCCGCGGAGTGCGGCTGTATGAAGAGCTTATCCGCGACTGGCAGGTGTTTTCGCAGCTCCAAGTGCGGGCCGGGACGCTCCAATCCTGCGAGTGGCAGGTTGAGCCGGCGAGCGATCGGCGCGCCGATACCAAGATCGCGGACTTTGTGCAGCGCGTGCTCAAGGAGGCCAACTACGATCGACTGTCAACCGATCTCATGCAGGCTGTGCTCACTGGATACAAGCCCGTCGAGATCATGTGGGAGATATCCGGGAGCGAAGTGTGGATCCGCGAGTTTCGCGGGCGGAGGCCGAGCCGCTTCGTCTTCGACATCGAGGGAAATTTGCGACTGTTGACGCCTCAGAACACGTGGGACGGCGAGGCGCTGCCGCTGCGGAAATTCATCGTCTGGGCACATGGGGGGCACGATCACAACCCGTATGGCCTCGGCCTGGGACATCAGCTTTACTGGCCGGTCTGGTTCAAGAAGAACGGCGTGAAGTTCTGGATGGTCTTTGCGGAGAAGTTCGGCAGCCCAACGGTGATCGGGAAGTATCCGGCCGGAACCGCGGATGCCGACAAGGACAAGCTCCTCGACGCCATCTCGGCGATCCAGCAGCAAACCGGGATACGCGTCCCGGACACGATGGTGATCGATCTCCTGGAGGCGGCCCGCACGGGGACGGTCACCTATGGGGACCTCTGCAACTACTTCGATCGGGCGATCTCGAAAATCCTCCTCGGCCAGACGCTCACGCGTGAACCCGGGGACAGCGGATCGTACGGCCTCGGCAAAGTCCATGATGGAGTGCGCCAGGCCGTCCTCAAAGCAGATGCGGACAGCATGTGCGAGATGCTCAACCGCACCGTCGTGCGCTGGCTCGTGGATTACAACTTCCCGGCCGAGGGCCGGACGGATTACCCCCGTGTCTGGCGGCGCACCGAGCCCGAGACGGACCTGGTGGCTCTGGCCAACCGGGACAAGGTGATCCTCGTGGACATGGGTTTCGGGGCGCGGGTGCCCGAGTCCTACATCAGCGATACCTATGCGCTGCCGCTCGCCCAGCCGGGTGAGGCTGTCATAGGGGTGCCTCAGCGGGCACAGCCGGGGATGGCGGATGGGATGCAGATGTCGGGCGCGCAGAGCGGGGCCGCTCGGGACAAGGACGCCGGCGCGGAGGCCGCGTTTGCGGAGCACGGCAAGCGGCGGCTCGGCCAGGCCGACCTTGACCGCATGGCCGCGGCGGCGGCAGCCAAGGGGCAGGATGCGATTGCCAAACTGCTTAAACCCGCTCTCGATTTCGTCGAAAAAGCCAAAAGCCTAGAGGAAATCGGAGAGCATCTTTACGGGCTCTATCCTCAGCTCGATAGCGCGCGTTTCCAGGAGCTTTTGACTCGGGCAATGTTCGCGAGTTCGTTGATAGGCTATGGAGCTTCCCGGCAGGAGAGCAGCGATGATTGACGCCCTTCCATTCGACCTGCCTTTCAAAGAGGCTTGCGAATATTTCGCAAGCAAGGGTATCGCGGTCTCGCCGGATTCCTGGAAAGACATCTGGCAGCAGGCCAACGCTCGATCTTTCACAGCGGCTCAGGTCACGTCAATGGAGGCCCTTACAGACATCAAGGGAGCGCTCCAAAAGGCGCTCGACGAAGGCACGAGCCTGGCGGATTTCAAGTCAGCCTTGCGCCCCGTCCTCGAAAGCAAGGGCTGGTTCGCTCCTGAAGGAGAAAAGGCCAGAACCATCGGTCCGGACGGGGAGCCGATGAAACGGCTCAATGGCTGGAGGCTGGATACGATCTATCAGACCAATCTGCAGGCTGCCTATTCCGTTGGCCGCTTTCAGCAGATGAAGGAGACAGCCGAGGCCCGGCCATACTGGCAGTACATGGCGATCGTGGACAGCCGTACGCGCTACGAGCATGCGGCGCAAAACGGCAAAGTCTATGACTATCGCCATCCATTCTGGAACGAATGGTATCCGCCGAATGGATTTAATTGCCGCTGCTATGTGAAGGCATTGAGCGGCGAGGATCTTGGCGAGAGAAATCTCTCGGCCGAGACAAGAGGCGTGAATGTCCATCCCGATGAGGGATGGCGCTACAATGTCGGGCAGGCCGGGCTGGATGCCTGGCAACCTGATCTCGACGGGTATGCAGGTGTTCTGGCAAGCCAGTACGTAGCAGATGAGATCTCTTCGCCCAGTTTCGAGAGGTTCTTTGATGGGAGCACCGCTGGCAGTTTTCCAGTGGCCATCCTGGATGATGCTTTGCAGGCGGCCATAGGATCGCAATCCCAGGTGGTCTCGCTTTCGTCCCAGACTCTTGCAAAAAATCGAGGCAGACATCCAGAACTTGCAATCAGTGATTACCGGTTACTGCCGGATATCGTCGATACGGCACAGTTAATTGTTCAGGATGGAGACAATACTTTCGTTTTTTTGCGTACTGGAGACAAGGTCTATTTCGGGGCCATCAAGACCACGCAGACGGGCCGCGCCAATTTCCTGACATCGTTCCGGCTAGCCAGAGAGAGCGATATCGAATCGATTAAGAAGCGGGGCAAGGTATTGAGGGACCTGCTTTAGTCCGGCGGGTGGGACGGCGCCTGATCGTCCCGTGGGACTCGCCAGGGGGCTCCCATGCTCCCCTCGGAACTTTTTGAGATCCAGGCAATCTCTCAGCAAATGCCGGGAGATTTTGCAGTGAGTCCACGAGTAATCTAACGCGCCACGGTCTTGGATGCAAGGCCAATTGTGAGGATCGAATCCATGAAAAAACTCGAAATCTTCAAGCCCGGCAAGCACACGGCCATGTCCGGATCGGTCATATCCTTCAGCGAGGCGGATCTTGATGCCGCGGCCAAAGCTTACGATCCCGGCCTCCATGAGGCACCCATCGTGGTCGGGCATCCGAAAGCGGATGCCCCGGCCTATGGCTGGGTGAAGTCCCTCAACTTCGCCGGGTCGAGGCTCATGGCGGAGCCCCACCAGGTCGACCCAGCCTTCGCAGAGCTCGTGCGCGAGGGGAAATACAAGAAGCTCTCAGCGTCTTTCTATCTCCCGGACGCGCCGCAGAACCCCGTCCAGGGCGTCTATTACCTGAGGCACGTCGGGTTTCTCGGGGCAATGCCGCCGGCTGTGAAGGGACTCAAGCCCGTTGCCTTCGCGGACGCAGAAGAGGGGGTGGTGGAATTCGGAGACTGGAGTGACCGGGTGTCGGCGGGCCTCTGGCGCAGCATGAGGGAATGGATCATAGCGAAATTCGGCATCGAAGAGGCGGACAAGGTCGTACCGGGGTATAGCATCACGGACCTCGAAGCGGCCGCCTCGGAGGTGCCTGAGGATATCGGCGGAATGGCGCAACCGGCCTATTCCGAAACCGGGAAAGACCACCAGGCCGCAAAGGAGAAGACAGTGGCAACAGCCGAAGAATTGGCCGCCAAAGAGGCGGAACTGAAGCAGAAGGAAGCCGAATTCATGGAACGCGAGGCGAAGATCAAGAAGGCCGAGATCGCCGCCCGCCATGCCGGGCACGTCGCGTTCGTGGAAGGGCTTATGAAGGAAGGGAAAATGATCCCGGCTCTGAAGGACCACGCCTTGGCCCTCCTGGATTTTGCCGCGGACATCGAAGGGCAGACCGTCGCCTTTGGCGAAGGGGCCCAACCTCCCCTGCAGGCGCTCAAAGATTTCCTGGGCGGGCAGCCCAAGGTGATTGAATACGGCGAGATAGCCACCCAGGCGAAAGACATGGGCAAGGGCGGCGCTGCTGAAAAGCTTGATGCGCTCACTCGTGAGAAGTTGAAGGCGAAGCCGGAGCTCGGCTTCTCGGTGGCTTTCGGCGAGGTCCAGTCCGAGCATCCCGAGCTTGCCCGGGAGTACGCTGACACGATGAGGGGTTAAAAATCTATCCGTCCCGGCGCGGAGGCATCCGCGCGGGGCAAAGAGGAGCCAAACAGATGGCGACTGAAAACAGGATTCTTGACCTGGCCTTCCCCGCCGCGGAGGATCTCACGAGCGATCAGTACAAGTTCGTGGTGCTCGCCTCGGACGGAACGGTTCGGAGGCCGGATACCGAAGCGGAAGTGGCGCTCGGCATCCTCCAGAACGCTCCCGCGGCCGGAGAAGCGGCGGCGGTCCGGATTCTCGGGGTGTCCAAGCTGGAAGTCAACGCAGCTCTGGGAATAGGGACGTTTGTCATGCAGGAATACGTGAGCGCGGCCGACGCCGGCAAGGGCAAGACCAGTTCGGGTGCCCCGGCCTACACCCGGGGCGTGGTGATCGAAGCGTCGGGCGCGGAAGACGACTTGGCGTCAGTGCTGCTCACGAGCACGTTCCCGGCGATCAACGACGCGGTTTCTCACTCCACGACCGTTACGACGGATGCCACGGCGGGGGCCAGAACATATACGGCGGCCGAACTCATCGGCGGACTCATCCTTCGCGATCCCGCGGGCGGAGCACGCAATGACGTCACTCCCACGGCCGCGGCCATCGTCGCGGGGATCGCCGGGGCGGTGATCGGATCGAGTTTCGAGTTTACGATCCGCAACACTGCCGATGCCGCCGAGACGATTACACTCACGGCAGGGTCCGGAGTGACACTCTCCGGGACCATGACCATCGCGCAACTCAACACCAAGCGGTTCCTGGCCGTTTGCACGGCCGTAGCGTCCGGGAGCGAAGCCGTTACCATCTATTCGCTCGGGACCGTGGTGCACTGATCAATTGTGAATTTCTTGATTCCTGAAGAATGAAGATTTCTCTGCGGCCCCGCGTCATGGCGTGGGGCCCCAAACCAAGGAGGCTGGACGATGGCAGTTCGAGACGTAAGAGGCATGATGGTTTCGGGGCCGCTCGCCAACGTGAGCATCGCCTACCGGAACAAGACGTACATAGGGGACCGGATCTTCCCGATCCTCGACAACGTGGACCCCAAGGCCCAGATCGCGCGGTATTTGAAAGGCGCCTGGTTCTCCGACGATGCGGGCATCCGTGCTCCGGGAACCCGGGCGAAGCGCGGCGGGTATCCCACGGATTACATCTCCATCTCGACGAAGGAATACGCCTTCGCGAAGGAGGTCACGGACGAAGATCGGCGGTTCGCTCAATCGAAGTTCGCCCCGCCCCTCAAGCCCGACCAGGACGCCCTCGAATTCTGCGCGGACAAGGTCGATCTCAAGAAAGAGCGTCGGGTTGCTGAACTCGTGCTCGGCTCCACCTGGAGCGGCGTCGCGGGTGAGGATGCCGAAGGCGGATGGGCGGCCGGCGCATCGAATACCTTCATAACCGATGTCGAGGCGCGGATCGAGACCATCCGGTCGAACACCGGTGTCAGGCCGAACGTCCTCATGCTCTCGGCGAACGTCCTGCCGCAGCTCAAGCAAGAGACGACGGTGATCGACCGTATCAAGTACACCGAGCGCGGGATCGTGACGGCGGCCCTCCTCGCGGCCCTCTTCGATCTCGATGAGGTGCTCGTCGGGGACGCCATCTACTCGACAGCGAAAGAGACCAAGGCGGGCACCGAATGGACCGCCAAGAACGTATGGGAGAAGAACGCCGGTAAGGGATCGGCCTTCCTCTTCTACCGGCCACCCGGACCTGGACTCAAGATACCCTGCCCGGGCTACCAGGCGCGGGTTCCCTACGAAAACGGCCAGGTCCGGCGCGTGACCACCTGGCGCGAGAACGCCGAGCACCAGGACGTCTACGAGGTGGCCGAGGAAGCCGACATCGTCGTTACCGGCGCTGACCTCGGCTTCCTCTGGTACGACTGCCTTCTGACATAATCGATCATCTGTGCTGGTTCCGCCTGTACGTTAAATTTTAACGTACAGGCAAAGCGCACGATTAAGGAGCAAGAAAATGGCGAGATTGCAGTTTAAAGGCTTGAGGAATCCTCTCCCTGGAAGTGATCCCGACCTGGCCACGGCCAATATCCAGGGCATAGGCAAGGTGAAGGTGGGCGAAGCATTCACAGTGAACGAGGCTCGAGCCCAGGAACTCCTTGCGAAGAAAAAGCTCATCTTCGTCCGTGTCGAAAAGAAGGGAGAGGCTAATCCAAAGAAAGAATCACCCGCTACCCCCGATCCTGAAACTGGCGGAGAAGATAGCGCTGACACAACTCTCGATCCTGAAACTGGCGGGGAATGATGGCCTATTCAACCATCACCGACATCAAGGACCAACTGAGCGAGGCCGAACTCATCGGCCTCACCGACGACGCCGGAGCGGGCACCGTCGACGCCGGCGTGGTGGAGCGCGCCATTGCCGACGCGGATGAGGAAATCGATGGCTATATCGGCAACCGGGCTACCGTCCCTCTTTCGCCCGTGCCCGGCATTGTCCGGAAGATGAGCGTCGATATCGCCCTCTACAACCTCTACGCCAGGCGGCACGACAGCATCCCTGAGATCCGGGATAAACGATACGAAAACGCCTTGAAATTCCTCGGCCAGGTCGCGGCCGGGAAAATCACGTTGGGCTCGGCCGATCCCGAAGGCAATCCCCCCTCCTCGAGCGGGATCGCGCTGATGACATCGGCGCAGGTTATGAGCAGCTCCAAACTGGACGGTTTTTAGGGGGGCAATTAATGGCCGGGTCTCTTGTCGAACTGACTGTCAACGATGCCGAGGTGAGGGAGCTCTTTTCGAGGCTCGCCTCGCGCTGTGCAAACCCGCGCCCCGCCCTGGCCGAGATCGGTGAGATCATCGTCGAGTCGGTGCAGCGTAATTTCGAGCAGCACAGGGCCCCGGTCGGGGCTGCCTGGAAGCCGCTCAGCGCGACCTACGCCAAGTGGAAGGAAAAGAAAGGCCGAAATGTTTCCGACATCCTCATCCTCAGGCGCGCCCTTATGGGCTCCATTAACCGCCAGGCCGACGATGACAAGGTGCGTGTGGGAACGAACAGAGTATACGCGCGCATCCACCAGTTTGGCGGGCAGATCTCGGTGGGGGCCAGATCAAGCACGGTCTACTTTCGCCGGGACAAGCGGACCGGCGAAGTCGGGACGAAATTCGTCAAGAAGGGCAAATCCAATTTCGCCCAGGCCGTAGAAATCGGGGCTCACGTGATCAATATGCCGGCAAGGCCGTATCTCGGTGTGCGGGATTCGGACTGGCCGAGGATCGCGGCCGCGGTCCAGAAGTACATCGTGGCGAGGTAGACCATGTATCGAGTGGATGAAATCGAGGACGCGATCCTTGCGACCCTTCAGGCGGACGCGACGCTGTCTGGCTATGTACGCCAATTCCTGGTCATGCCATCGCTAGATGAAGAGCGGCTGAAGACGCTCCTAACACAGTTCCCGGCCATTGGAGTCATCGCCCAGAGCGGGGATTACAGCTATGCGATGTCTGCGGCCCAGGATGAGACGGGGACCTTCGCCATACTCTGCTTCAACCGGAACCTGCGTTCGCCCGTGGCCGCGCTCCGGAGCGGAGCGGGCGGAGAAAAGGGTATCTGGGAAATAGTCGAAGACTGCCGCCGGGCAATCCTCGCAAATCCTGCGCTGGGGCTCACCGGCGTGGATTGCCTTGGCAAAAGGCGCCAATTGATTTTTGCGGGCGAATCTTTCGCCACGGCGAGCCTCGAAGTCGAGGCGCGGTGGCGCTATCGCTAGAAAGGAGTCATCATGCTCACGCGCAAAACCGTAGTGCTCGCCAAGGCCGAGGTAACCTATGGCACCGATCCCGTCCCAACAGCCGCGGCAAACGCGCTGCTGGTGTACGACGTGGACATTAAGCCGGCCGGCGAAAAAGTCGAACGGAATTATCTCCGGGAAAACCTGTCCCCGCTCCCCTTTGTGCGCGGGATAAAGTCCGTGGAGGTGAGTTTCAAGACGGAACTGGCCGGCACAGGTTCTGCCGGAGTGTGGCCAACGGTCGGCTGGCCGGGCATACTCCTGGCCGCTTGCGGCATGGGCGGCGTGGCAGTTGAGGGCACGGCGATCAGCTATAAGCCCAAGAGCTCCAGCTTCGGCTCGGTTGCCCTCTACGTCTATAAGGATGGAATTTTTCACAAGGTGGTCGGCTGTCGCGGGAGCGTCAAGCTTACCATCGAAGTCGGCAAGTACATCGTGGCCGAGTGGAAATTCAGCGGCCTTTACGAGAGCCCCACCGACACCTCCCCGGGCTCTACCACCTTTATCACGGTGATCCCCCCCGTCGTGCTGGCGGCGGGCCTAACGATAGGCAGTTACGCCGCGGTCGCGACCAAGGTCGAGATCGACATGAGCGTGTCGGTGGCCCAGCGCAAATCGATGAATGCTGACAGCGGCATCGTAGGCTGGGAGGTCACGGGGCGGAGCCCCCAGGGCTCTTTTGATCCCGAGGCCGTGCTCGAAGCCACCCATCCGTTTTGGGCCAACTGGGAGGATGCGGTGTCTGCCGAACTGAGCCTCACTGTGGGCGCGACTGCCGGCAACATAGTCGAAATCACCGCCCCGGCCATCCAGCCGCTGGATCAGACCTACGGGGACCGCGACGGAATCCTTATTTACACCGTACCCTTCGCCCTGGC
>JAJFVB010000175.1 GCA_021372055.1 Desulfobacteraceae bacterium
GGGGAATCATTCCCCCGCTCTTTGGTGTCCTGATCGAACTACGGCAGCTTGTAAACCACTTCGAGTTTGGCTGCCTGTGCGGGCTTGCCGTCAAACTGCGTCACCATGCGGTAGCTCTGGCTTCCCTGGTCGTTGGCATAGATATTGAGCGCATTTCCCGGCTGCCAGTCCGATCGGTTCACGATCTCCTGAACGATATCCCTAAGGTCCGCACCGGTATTGAACTGTCCCTTGACCCAGGCACCAGCCTGCTCGGATACGGCGGCTTTGGTCCGGGGCCGCTTGCTCAGGGTATACTTGACATTTGTGAAGGACGCGGCATTCCCGGCGGCTTCCGCGCTATAGAGCAGCGAGATGGCTTTCGTCGGGTATTCCTTGCAGAACTGCGAAAGTTTTGCCGAAACGATTACCGCCCCCTTGGGAACGGACACTCCCTGGAACCGATATCCCACCATACGTCCCTTACCGATGTAGCTGCTTCCCTGGGTGTATGAATTCCCACCGCCCAAGACGATCTCATAGGCATCGTCCTGTTTTGCCGAGATCTGAAAACTCGCCGTCACCGTTGAGCCCGATACTGGCACATAGTCTATCGTCAGAACGCATGTGCCCTGGTTTCCCAGAGAGTCGACCGCGACGATCGTTATAACGTTGGTGCCTTCATAGAGAAGGAGGTTTTCGATCGACCACGAGTCCGTCCCGACAGCCGTGCCGCTCCCGCCCCTGCTGTTGGTCCAGGTAACCGTTGCGATCTGCGTATCCCCGCTCGCAAGACCGGCTACGCTCAGTTCGGGGCTGGTGGTGGAATAACTCGTCTCATTGGTGGGCGAAACGAGCTCGACAACGGGGGCGCTCACTCGCGGAGTACCGGATACGGCGCTCATCGCCAGGGACAGATCGAGGTGCTCGAAACTCGAAGTCCTGCCCTCGTAGGGGTAAGGAGCGCTGTCCACGAGCCAGCAGGAATTGTTGAACAGATTCGTATTGCCGTTGTTCTTGATAATGGAGGCGACTTCGTTCGCCTGCATGGCGGGATTGTCCGCAATCATACGTGCCGCGGCGCCGCTGACAAAGGGGGCCGCCATGGACGTGCCGCTCCACGAACCGTAACTGTTGTTCGGAAGTGTGGAGAAGATGCCTACGCCGGGCGCGGAGACACTGACCCAGAAGCCGTAGTTTGAAAAAGATGCCTTGCAGCCATCCTGGCCATTTGCCGCCACGGCGAGAACCCCATTGGTGCAATGCGCCCAGAAAGCCGGGAAGAACGGGTAGTTGTCGTTTGAATTTCCAGCCGCTGCGACTACAAGCTTTCCCTTTGCCACGGCATAGTCGATGGCGTCATGAAAAACCGACGTGCCGATTGCACCGCCCAGGCTTATGTTGATCACGCGGACCTCGGGATTGTCGGCTGCCGCGTAGATGCCCTGGAGTACATTGTACATGGACCCGCTGCCGTCGGAGTCAAGCACCTTGATTGCCAGAAGGCGGGCCTTGGAGCACACCCCGGCGCTGCCGATGCTGTTATTCGCCGAGGCCGCTATGATACCGCTTACGTGGGTCCCATGGCCATGGTCGTCGAGTGGGTCGTCGTCACCGTTATGGAAATCGTGTCCCTTGACCACCCTGCCCGCCAGTTCAGGATGATTGTAGTCGATACCCGTATCTATGACGGCAACCAGGGGCGACCCGTCGGGGCAGGCGGTGACCAGATTGGCGTTGATGTCCTCGAAGCCCCAGCTCAGACTGGGATCCGAGGGAAGGCCCTGAGCCGTTGAAAGCGATTTGACCTCATCGGCGGAAAAGACCCTGTCCGGAGTGGGGTTCGGAATGCTCATAATCAGGTTGGCTTCGGCATGGAGCACGTCTCCGTCCACTTTCAAGCCGCTGAGGAAGGCTTCCATGGACATGCCCCTGCTCTTTTTGAGCAAGACCACCTCGGGATGGTTGGGAATCTGCTTCTCCAGTCTTGCTCCCCTACGACCGGCCACCTGATGGCCATCCACTCCGGTAAGAACAGGAGTTTTGCGTAGTTTTACTATTACGGTTTCCGTATCGTCCTGTGCCGCGGGGCAAATCGGGACGAAGCAGGGCAGCGTCCAAAACATTCCAATAATGAAAGCGGCCAAAACGGCCAATCGGATTGATCTCGTATTCATCTTCATTTCTCTTGCTCCGTCTTGATTTCGCAGAGACGTCTCTGCCGTTCCTTTCATCGGGCAATCGCCCGACTCGCTGTTCTTTTTCCCTGGTCTATTCATCTTCGGACAAACGAATATCTGAAACACTACCGCTCAGGGCGTCGCTCGGGCGAAGTCCGGTCCAGGTCGAGCCGACCCGGACGAATCCGCACGAGATCGGCTCGCTCAACGGCACGCTGAAAATTCCCGCAAAGAAAGAAAATGTGATTCAAAACCGATGGGGTAAAAAAGGTGGCTGGCTCGAAAGGGCCTGCTGCAAGGCATGGTGGTTACCTCCTTTCCGCGCAACTGCTTGGCTACCAAGTATGCACAGACCGGAGGTACCGTGCTCGCCTGGCAGTCCTGCCGCCCTATCTCAAGAGACTTAGGCCAGTGACTTTGCGTCCCGCACTTTCGTGCGGTTTGCCTTTTGCAAACGAGTTGCTACAAACTTGTCTTTGAAACGTTCTGATTCGAGTCGATGGAAACGAACCATCGAACCCGGGAGAAGGCGAGATCTAATATCTCGCAATCGTTAGCACTATAGATCGGATAGTCTCCCGGCCGACTTTAGGCATTTTTGCCGGAAGGAATTTGTTGTTGGGGCATGGATTCACGCAAGCAGTTAAAGAGCGCTTTTGAAAAACGTGGGGAACTGCGCCCCCGCCTCCCTCAGGGCAGCGCAGGGGCGTGGGGAGCTGGCTCCCCAGGGCCTGAAAGCCTGGTATAATCTTGAACGCTCATTGGTATAAGATAATAAAGGGAGCGGAAATGATCCTGATCGTGGAAGACGACCTCCAGACCCGTACTTTCTTACGACTGTATCTCGACAGTCAGGGGTATCCCTGCACCCTTGCCGCCAATGCAGCCGAAGCAAGAGATATCATGGAAGAGCGCCGGTTCAAGCTCGTCATATCCGACGTCCACATGCCGGGCGAATCCGGCCTGGATTTTCTGGAATGGGCGCTGGCTGCCGACGCCGGGACGACCGGGATCGTCATGACGGGCAAGGACAGCACTTTTTTGAGAGCAAGGGCCAGGAACATCGGGGCCCATTGCTACATGGTAAAGCCGTTCCGCCTCAGTCATTTGCTGACCCAGGTATCAAGCGCCTTGAACAACGGGAAGCAGGAGGCCGCAAACGACTGAGGAAGCCAGCCCTGGCTGACGCCCGGTCCCATGAGCGGGGAGGACCGGGCGCGGCTCAGGGTCAGGGACCCTCGGGCAGGTTATTCTCAATCATGATAGGGAGGAAGCGACGGGAAGCTGTTGCTCCTGATCAGGTCGATTATTTGCTGATCATAAGCGTCCCTGGGCAATGCACCGGCGCTTTCCAGCACCAGGTCCCTGGCCGCCGTCGCGCTCTGAGTTTGGACCGCAGGCACCGTCAGGGCGGCGGAAAGCCGCGAGACGTCCTTCTCCTGGGACGGCAGGACATTTCCCGATATCCAGGCTTTGGAGGCGGTATCCGTATACCAGATGGCCGAACCGCCCTTGGAGCTGCCGGAGGAGACTTTGTAGTAGTTGTTCACTATGTTGGCCTGAGCTCCCGCACTGAGCGTGGTGGCATATCCGCCCCATTGCCAGATCACATTGTTTCTGAAATCGTGGATGCCGTCGTTGAAGTGCGGAAGTCGCCCGCCTCCATTATAGAAGAGATTATGATGAAAGCTGATCTCCGTGGTTCCGTTGTATTTCACGAGGCTCTGCTTCCAGGTGTTTGCGAGGATGCACCACGAGACGGTGATCTTCCTGCTCGCTCCATAGGTGTAGCCGGTGATGTCGATGTTGCCGTCGCCCGCTTCCGATACGGAGCAATGATCGATCCAGACGCGCTCGCAGGAATCCACCTGGATGCAGTCGCTTCCGGTCTGGTCCTTTCGGATCCGAAGCCCCTGGATGATCGCGTTCGTGCAGTCTATGAGATAGAGCGTACTGCCCTCGAATGATACCGAGGACTCCGCGGCATTCAGGGTAAAATTGGACATATGCGAAAACTTCACGTCGGAAGCATAGGTCCAGTTCCCCGTCAGGTTGATTACCGCGTTGCCTCCGAGCTTTTTGACGGTGGCCAGTACGCTTGTGAACTGGGCGGCGCTGGAGGCCGTATAAACCTTGCATCCCTGTCCTCCGGTCGTGTCTTTGCCGAAACCCTCGAGGACCGAATAGGGAGAAGAAGGCACATAGCTCAGAGTGCGGACCGCCTCCGTGACGTTTCCGGCGGCATCGGAAGCCTTGACGGTAATCCTGTTCGTTCCCTCCTGAAGCGGCACTCCGGCTATCGACCACTGGTCGCTCCCGACAACGGAGCCCGAAGCGCCCGTATCGGTTTCCCACGTAACAGCCGATACCGCGACGTTGTCGGAAGCCGTCCCCTGAAGATTCACGCTGGACTGGGACACCGTGCAGTCGCCGGACGGTTCGGAGATCGTTACCGCGGGAGGATCGACGTCAGTCGAGTCCTGCGGCGCATCGGAATATACAACCTCCAGGTATGCGGCATGTGAGGCATTGCGCTCGTAATGGTCTATCTGGCTGGTGGACGTTGCGTCCAACAGGAGGCAAAGCGAATCCCCGGCACTCCAGCCGGAAAGGTTCACGATCTCCTGCACGATGCCTTTCAAGTCCGGGCTCGCATTGTAAGTCGCCTTTACCCAGGGGTAGGGAACCCCTGGAACGGAGGCGCCGGTAAGAGGCCGCGAGCTCAAATTGTAGCGTTCTTTCACGAATTCCGCCGGATTCGCTGAGGCCTCGCCGCCATACGTGAACACCGTCTTTCGGTTCTCATACCCGGCGCAGTACTGATAGAGCACCGCCGAAACGATTTCCGCCCCGGGCGGAATGTCGATCCCGTTGAAACGATAGCCGATCAGGTAGTGCATTCCCGGATAGGTGGACTTATAGTTGATCGTGACGTAGCCGGTGATCGCGTTCTCCACCACATCGTCCGTCCCGGCCGAAACAGCGTAGGTCGAACGGACCTGGGCTGCATGGAGGACCCCCGACACATGGTCGATAGCCAGCATACTCAGCAAAATTCCCAATACCAGGACGAAGCCCCCCGCCCGCTTGAACCCAGAACGGGCTTTCAAAGGCTCTTTTGATTTTCGAAGAATTCCGGCCGTCCGGCAAACCGCATCGGAAGGCTTCGGGCAAATGCCGCGATGAGCGATCGTTTCTGCGTTCACAGACGGATTCAACTCGGTGAGATACTTCATGAAATCCGACTCCCCTCTTCGGGCGCAAGACTCCCCGCGTGCGGTGTACCGGCTCGGTTCAACGCAATACGGCGGCAACGCACGCGATCGCCCCACCGCGACGCGCACCATGGCCAGGATTTCCCTTCTTGCACCCTACTACTCTTTCGCACGGCCTCCCCTACTCAGGCAAACCGCAGAGACAATGGACCACGCCAATGATGTAGCATTTTTCGGACTCTCTGAGCTTATGATCCCGAAACGCCGTGCACGGAACCGCTCCGGGGACCAATTGCAGATTGCTGACCTTAGGACATGCTACGCTCTACAAGACTTTGCATCTTGCAGAATGAATCGGCAAAAGCGGGCTTCCTCATTAATTCGAACTTCGGAGAACGATCCCAAAGTGGCTCTTTAACGATAAAAATTATTGCAGACTTCATACCAAACTTTGAAAGAATCCATGATCAATTTGCGCGCATCTTACTCTTCTCTCGAATTCTTGCAACCCCTTTTTCCTCATCGCTCTAATTGCGACGGCAATACTGAAATTGTTATCAATAGGGGCGACCCAAAAAGGTTTTAAATACCAATACTACAGGAACCACGGAGCCGTATCATGTTCACATTATTGCGAAGAAGAGTAATGCCTGCAGGAAGTGTAAGCATCCTTATTCCTACGATGTTCGATAGCCGTTATGTGATAGAGTTATGCATCAGGAGCATATTTAAGTATACACATCATCCTGATTTTCAGATAATAGTATGTGATGCCGGAATTGACAAATCTACCCATGAATACCTGTCTGAATTGGAAGAATCCGGCAAAATCAAACTAATCACCGCCACCGATGCACAAAGACCTAAGGACGATCTCGTAAGAGCTGTAGATACCGACTACTATGTATTGATGCATGACGACATTCGCATCATGAAAATGACATGGCTGGAGAATCGGCTGCACCTCATGAATAAAAACCCAGCCAACGCCATTGTCGGATCCATAGTCAAAAACTACGGGTATGCCGGGAACTGCAGAAGCCGGTTCTTTCCTCTGGGTATGCTGGTCAAGACCGCGGCTTCAAGGGAACTGAACCTGGTATGGGGTAAGCAACCCGGATTCGACACGGGAGCTATCGCATACCAGACCTTTTTCCAACAAAGCAAATATAAGTTTGCTTCATATAAACCATCAAAGGATATTTACCATTTCGCTGAGATGACATGGCCAAAGTATCACACTCATCAGACATATCGGAACCTCGATGAGAAGTTGAACGGCATCCAACAGAAGATGCTCAAGATCAAAGAACTTCTTGATACAAATATGTTTTAAAATCAGAGTTTATTAACCTAGAATCCTTGAATAGATCAAAATAAAACCTTGGTATTATCAAATGAATCATTATATCTAAAAAAGATTGGGAGGTGAATGCATGAGGTTTACTGCATTCACCTCCCGGCGTGTGTTGGGATTAGCGCAGGGGGAGGTTTGAATATCTGGGCTGATTATATAAATTAGTGTTCCCGATTGCAACCTATCAAAAGTATTTTTTTGGCAATCAAATAGTTGCAGTCTTTTGCAACTAAAGTTGCATAGCCATTCCCGCTTTTTTTCTTGAAAGCAACCAGTTCTATTAAACCATATCCCGAAATCATATGCATCATCGGTTTTTATACGCATTTGCGTTCAAGATAAAACTAATGGAAAAGAGCGGGGGAAATGATTTCCCCCCCGCCCCCTCGGGCTTTCTGTCGCGGCCTTACGCTACGCGCCCGCGCGTCAGGCCGAGCGCTCGGCGCCTGCGGCCGCAGCCGCAAGCGCCAAAACGAGCAGCGCAGCTGCGTGTGGGGTGTGGGGAGCCTGCTCCCCACGCTTGTCAAAGAGGTGGAACCGAGTTTGCGATGCACCATCAGCCAGTGGGAGGGGGGACCCCGGCAGACCGTATTTCTGCCTTTCTCCACAATTTTATCACGGGAGGTTTTCTTGCCGTCGAGTCGGTAAATTCACACGCAAGTAGGGAATGAAAAATGAAAAATTTATCAGTTAAGCAGCTTGTGACCGGCCTGTCCAGCTTCACCCCTGTTTTCGGATTGAAATCCAGATACTTGAAGCGATCAGGAGGGACAGGCTCAGCCAGATACTGTTACGCGGTTTGGTTACGGCATCTTGTCGTCCTCTTTGAAAACGGAATGACAAAAATTCCCGATACCATAGCAGAGCTGGGCCCCGGAGATTCAATCGGCATAGGCATAGCCGCCCTGCTTTCCGGCTGCAATCACTATAACGCTTTTGACGTCGTGGAATATACTTCGCGTGAGAACAACCTCAGGATTTTCAAGGTACTGGTGGATCTATTCGAAAAACAGACGAGCATCCCCGATGACGTCCAGTTTCCGAAAATGAAGCCGCGACTGAAGTCCTATGCATTTCCGAAACACATCCTGACAAGGGAAGCTCTGCAGCGCTCATTGGCACCGGAAAGGCTAAACTGCATAAAAGACTCCATACTGGAGTACGGCAGCCACGGACCGGTTTCAATCAAGTACCGGGTTCCCTGGTTCAATTGTCACAATATCCGGGATGACTCGGTTGATCTCATTTACTCGCAGGCGGTCCTCGAGCACGTTGACAACCTTCAGGCCACATACGAGGCGATGTATCAATGGCTGAACAAAGACGGTTTCATGTCTCATCAGATCGACTTCAAATGTCACGGAACCGCCCGGAAATGGAACGGCCACTGGGCCTACAATGATTTGCTGTGGAAGCTCATTCGGGGGAAAAGGCCCTACCTGCTGAACAGGCAGCCCTTTTCCAGGCATCTGGCCCTGCTAGCAAACGTCGGTTTCAAAGTCGTGAGTTCCACAAGGGTGCTCGGCGACAGCAGAAACTCGGGCATCAGGCGGAAGGATCTGTCCAGACGCTTCATGAACATGTTCGATGAAGACCTTTTGACGTCGTCGGCGCACATTGTCTCCGTCAAGCGATAGCATAGCCTTTTCATACCGATTTGCGTTCAAGACAAAACTAATGGAAAAGAGCGGGGGAAATGATTTCCCCCGCTCCCCCTCGGGATTTCTGTCACGGCCTTACGCGCAAGCGCGTCAGGCCGGACGCTCCGGCGCTTGCGGCCTGGCCGGACCGAAAACGATCGCCATTGCTTCAGCGAACCTCACCCCAAAGCAAAGGACTATGAAAATGCAGGCAGCGCATCGTTTCTTCGTTTCGTTCATGTTTCTGATCCTGATCGCGGCCGCCCCGGCGGACGCTACGGAATTCTACGTCGCCCCGTCGGGAGACGACGCGGCCTCCGGAACTTTTGCCGCCCCCTGGAAGACCCCACACAAGGCGGCCCAGCAGGCCTCGGCGGGGGACACGGTCTATTTGCGCGGCGGCACCTATCCCATCTACGAAGCCGAAGCGCCGGTGGTGTTCGCAAATTCCGGCTCCGATAGCTCCACGCCAATCACCCTGAAGGGATATCAATCCGAAACGGCAATCCTGAGTGGAATGCTCGACAGGTCCGATACCGCACAGTGGACGCTATACCACAACAACATCTACTACACGGAAGGTCTCTACGGCTGCGACTTCGATGGAGACATACCGATCGTGGTTCAGGATGACGCCGCGCTGCAGCAAAAATCCGGCCTTTCGAGCCTCTCGGCCGCCGGACAGACTTATTTCGACCGCGGTTCCGGCAGGCTCTATGTATGGGCCAAGGGAGGAGGCAATCCGGGCCTCTACCGGATGGAAATCGGCCAGAGCGGCCGGTTGATCGAGTTTTTCCCCAACAATCAATTCATCGTGATTGAAAATCTGACGCTCAGAGGCGGCTACTACGGCATCCGCTGCGTTCCCGGCGGCGGCAACCGTACCTTCAGAAAACTCGTCCTGCGTCATTTCAGAAATGATGCCATCAAATTCAACACCACAGGCAACCATGACGACCTGATCGAGAACTGCTCCTTTTCCAGCTACGGCGACTACGGAATCGACTCCTTCGGATCCTCCAATCAGACCTTTCGCCGCAACGATTTCACGGGCATCCACTCATGGAAGGGCGGAGGGGGCATCAAGACGATGGCCGGAGCCAACAATATACTGATCGAAGGCAACTACATACACGATCTGGGCGGTCTTGGCTGGTCGGGAGCCCTGGAACTGCGCGAGTCGCAACACATACGTGTTGTCAACAACCTGATAGCGCGAGTGCAGGGACCGGGCATCAATATCTACGGGAACAATGCCACCATCAGCACGCCGGTCGAGGATCCGACCTCACGGTATATTACGATCGCAAACAACACGATCTACCATGCAAAACTTCCGGCAGTATGGCTCTCTCCGGCCTCCGCCAACATCACTTTGGGAAACAACATCATTTATCAGCTCTCATCGGACAGCACCAATCTCAGGGTCGACCTGGGCGGCGAAACCGGATTCTGGAGCGACTACAACCTGTTTTATCGTCCATCAGGTTATCCCGTGAGATGGCTCTCTGCCAACTGCACCCTGCTCAGATACCAGCAAAAAAACCTCGTGGACACACATACCCTGTGCAAGGACCCGCGCTTTGCAAGCATCTCTACGGGGAATCTGCATCTTCTGGGCACAAGTCCGGCTATCGACATCGGCACTCTCCTGCTGGCCCCCTCCCTCGATTTCGACCAGGTCGCCAGGCCTCAGGGGGCGGGCGTGGACCTGGGCGCGTTTGAATACAATCCCTGATCGGGACACGCGGCTCATCTTGGCGCCACGACTGCGGCCGTTGGCGCCGAGCGCCGAGCGCTTGCGGGGGTGCGGGGGAACCATTCCCCCGCTCTTTGGTGCCCTGAGAGGTATCAAGCATGATGCACCGAGTCTTGAAAGCCGTGGCCTGCCTGGCGTTTTTTTTCGCCCTGCCGGCCACACAACTTTTAGCCCGTCCCCTTTTCTTCGATATGGGCAAACTGGATTCGCCCGTCAGGGAAAATTTCACTCAGGTGACGACGCAGACCGCCTATTCGCCGTCGAGCGGCTTCGGGTGGAAGCATACGGATGATCTGAAAGCCTTCGATCAGCCGTACAGCAAGTGGGTGCACAACGGACGCTACGACCACGAAGCACCGCCGCCGATTTTCACGAGCGCGCTTACGGAGGACGTGATCTACGGGGACACGCCAAACGAATTCATCGTCGATGTCCCCCCGGGCAAATACCGTGTGTACACAATTTCCGGAAGGAGTTCCGGGAGCAGCCGCGACTACTATGCCTTCAACATCGTGACGGCTGATCAATCCCACAAGGTGGAAATCCCGGGGAATCAGATCTTCGAGAGGCGCCGTTTCAATGTCCGCGCCACCGGCGGACAAATCCGCATAAAGCTTCAGCCCGTTACGACGTGGCTGCTTTCGGCGGTGCTGATTTATCCCGAGGCGGACCGTAACCGGGTCGAACGCGAAGTCATCGCGCCGATCGAGCAGGAGATAAGCCTCATGCCTCCCGACGAGTGGAAAAAATGGGAGGACATTCGGCCGCCCGGAAAACCTGCCGACCCTCTCCCAACCTCGGCCGAACGGGCGAAGGGATTCATCGTGTCGGCCAACAATTGCCTGGAACCGATCTTTCCCGATACCTTTCCCCCCAAAGAGGAACGGCGGACCTCTCTTGCCCTGCTCGGAGCACCGGGGGAATACGAGTCCGGCTCCTTTGTCGTGCTTCCTCTGCGCGACCTGGAAAAATGCGAGGTTGCCCTCTCCCCCCTCCAGGGTCCCGGAGTGATTCCGAAGACGGAGATCGAAGTGCGCTCCGTCAGGTACATGCTGGCCAAGCCGACGTATCTCGAACTCCACAAGTACCTCAAGGTGCCTGATATCCTCGAGCCGCTGCGAGCTTTGTCCCTGCGCAGAAACATCACGCAGCAGTACTGGGTCACGGTCAAAATCCCGGGAAAAGCCGCCCCCGGCACCTATCGGGGAAAAATCACCTTTTCCGCGAAAACCGGCAAGGCCGCCATAGACGCGGCCCTGGACGTTTTGCCCACCCGTTTGTCCAAAGACCCGGAAATCGTCTACGGTATGTATTACCGCGATCCCCTCGCAAGGCTTCATCCGGAAAACAAGAAGGAGGCCAACGCCTATTTTTCGCGAAAAGCCGAACTGGAACGGATCGACATGGCAAACCACGGCATCGACGCCCACGATTCGAGCGTGGCTTTCCGAGACTGGAATACCTTTGCGGTGGATGTTGAAGACATGCGGAGAAAGCTTGATCTCGACTCGAAGTACGGCCTGAACAAGCGAGCCGTCGTGCTCTCCTTTCCCGACGATTGGCAAAAAAGGCTGCTCGCCAAAGTTAAGGACATCGGGAAAGGGGGCGGCGCCCCGGAGGAACCTTCGCCTGCTTTCTTCGAAGAACTCACCCGGATGGTCCGCGCGGTCGAAAAGGAGAGAAAGGCCCGCGGCTGGCCGGAGTTTCTCTACTATCCCATAGACGAGCCCAAAAAGGACGCGAAATCCGTTGCGTTTACCGCCAGGACCCTTGAGGCCGTGAAACGGGTGGAAGGCGTCCGGACCTTCGTAACGGCAAACCCCGCCCGCAAAGAGTTCGATCCCCTGTGGCCCCACGTCGACATCTGGTGCAGTCAGCCCTTCGCCTTTGACGCGGACACCGTCTCGCGGTTAAGCAGGGAAAAGAAAATCGAATTCTGGTGTTATCCGAACCACATTTCGGGAGAAACCGGCCGAACGCATTTCGCGGCCGCCCGCATGACCTGGGGGTTCGGCCTGTGGCGTTCCGGGTACAAAGCTGTCTTTCCCTGGATCTATCAGTACGTCGCCGGAGATCCCTTCAATTATCTGGACGGCCCCGTGATGGATTTCATGAACAGATCGACTCCCGCAGGGGAACCCGTGCCCGTGATTCCCTGGGAGATCTTCAGGCAGGGCATCGTCGACGGCAAGTACATCTATACGCTGCGCAAGCTCATAGAGGAGGCCAAGGCCGGCAACTCCCCCGAGCGGCGGGCCCGCGCAGAGCAGGCCGAAGCGGATCTGAAGGCGATCTGGGACGCCGTACCCGTTCGGGAAAAATACATCGAGGAAGGCGTGTGGAACTCCACGCAGTTTGACCGGTTCCGCCGGATCATTGCGGACCATATTGCGGCGCTGGCGCACTGAGAGACGCCAACCGCCAAATCGCGCTCAAGATAGAACCAAAAGAAAAGAGCGGGGGAAATGA
>JAJFVB010000179.1 GCA_021372055.1 Desulfobacteraceae bacterium
CGGTGTTGGAAAGACGGAAGTGGCCAGGCAGCTCGCCCGTACTCTCGGAGTGAATTTCCTGCGCTTCGACATGAGCGAGTACATGGAGAAGCACACCGTATCCCGCCTCGTGGGAGCGCCTCCGGGCTATATCGGTTTCGACCAGGGCGGGCTTCTTACGGACGCCATCCGCAAGAACCCTTACACGGTTCTGCTGCTGGACGAGATCGAGAAGGCCCATCCGGACCTGTTCAGCATTCTGCTTCAGGTAATGGACCACGCGACTCTGACGGACAACAACGGCAAGGCCGCCGATTTCCGGAATGTCGTGCTGCTGATGACGTCCAATGCCGGGGCAAGAGAGATGCACGCGGCATCGATTGGATTCGGCGGCGGAAAGTTGTCCGATACGAGGGTCGCAAAAGGGCTCAAGGCCGTGGAGAATCTCTTCAGCCCCGAGTTCCGGAACCGCCTGGACGGCATCATCCCGTTCAACGGCCTGACGATCGAAATAATGGAACGCATTGTCGACAAGTTCCTGATCGAGGTGGAAGAGCAACTCGCCGAAAGGAATATCCGGTTCGACCTCAGCGCGAGTGCCAGGACGTGGCTCGCCCAGTCTGGGTATGATTCGAATTTCGGCGCTCGGCCTCTGGCCAGGTTCATTCAGGCCGAGGTAAAGGACGTCCTGGCGGACGAGATCCTCTTCGGAAGGCTGGTGCACGGCGGCACGGTAAGGATTTGTCGCCCCGACGAAGCACCGGATGAGCATGAGGACATCCTGAAGACGGAGAACCTCGTGTTCCAGTTTCCCGCGAAGGCTCCTGCCGCAAGGGAGGTCGAGGCTGAGCAGACCAGCGAATAGAATATGCCGGTTTACCGCCTAACGGATAGACTCGTTTTTCCGCACCCGTCCCTGGCCGATCCTGGAGGTCTCCTGGCCGTAGGAGGAGACCTCTCTGCGGGTCGGCTTCTTCTTGCCTACGCAAACGGCATTTTCCCCTGGTATTCAGAACCAAGCCCGATCCTGTGGTGGTCTCCCGATCCCCGGCTCGTGCTCTTCCCGGATGAACTGCGGGTTTCCCACAGTCTCCGGCGGGTTCTCCGGAAAGGGGTCTTCAGCGTCACGGTGGATGCCGCCTTCGAACAGGTGATCGACGCATGCGCTTTTGTGCGGACGAGCAGGGGAGGGGAGACCTGGATCACGCCGGAGATGATCGACGCCTACGTCCAATTGCACCGGCTGGGCTACGCCCATTCGGTCGAGAGTTGGAGGGACGGCGAATTGGCGGGTGGACTATACGGGATCGCCCTGGGAAGGGCTTTTTTCGGTGAGTCCATGTTCATGCGCGTGACGGATGCGTCGAAAGTGGCCTTCGTCCACCTGGTCGAACTGGCGCAGGAACGCGGGTTTTGTTTCATTGACTGCCAGACCACGACGTCTCATCTTCAGAACTTCGGGGCGAGGGAAATTCCGCGAAGCGAGTTCCTGATCCGCCTGAGCCTTGCCCTGCAGGGCGAATTGCGGCTGCCTTTCACGCCGTCGTCATAGTCCCTCCCGGTAGCTCCCGCGGACGGGAGGACTTCATGCGACTTGAGAGGATAGGGTTTCATGGAAAAAGTCATCATCGTTGGAGCGGCGGGACGGGATTTCCACAACTTCAACGTCTACTTCCGCGCTAATCCGCGCTATCGCGTCATCGCGTTCACCGCGGCGCAGATCCCGAATATCGAAGGCAGAACCTATCCGCCCGAACTTGCCGGAGAGCTCTATCCGGAGGGTATTCCGATCTATGCCGAGGACGATCTGGTCCACCTGATTCGAACGCACCGCATCGACCTGGTCGCGTTTTCCTACAGCGATGTCCCCTATGTGGAGGTGATGCACAAGGCCGCGGTCGTCATGGCCGAAGGAGCGGATTTCATTCTGCTCGGCGCGACCTACACGATGCTGAAATCGAGTAAGCCCGTGATCGCCGTCTGTGCCGTGCGCACCGGGTCCGGAAAGTCCCAGACCACGCGAAAGGTATGCCGCATCCTCAACGATCGGGGGAAAAAAGTGGTGGCGGTTCGGCATCCCATGCCCTATGGAGACCTGCGGACGCAGATTGTCCAGAGGTTTTCGCGGTACAAGGATTTCGAGCTCCACAAGTGCACTATCGAGGAAAGGGAGGAATACGAGCCTCTCGTCGAGCAGGGGATCGTCGTTTACGCCGGAACGGACTACGGAAAGATCCTGGCGCAGGCCGAAGCCGAAGCCGACATCATCGTGTGGGACGGGGGCAACAACGACACGCCCTTTTATGCCCCTGACGTCCATCTGGTCGTGTTCGACCCGCACCGGGCGGGGCACGAGCTGCTCTACTATCCCGGTGAAACGAACATGATCATGGCCGATGTCGCGATCATAAACAAGGTGGACACGGCATCGGCTGAGAACGTGGAACTGGTTCGGTCAAATATTGCGCGGAGCAACGTCAATGCGACCGTAGTCCTGGCGGAATCTCCGATTCTCGTGGACACCCCGGAACGCATCCGGGGAAAGCGTGTACTCGTCGTGGAAGACGGGCCGACGCTCACACACGGCGGGATGGAGTTCGGGGCGGCGACCATCGCGGCCCGGAGCCACGGCGCGGCTGAAATAGTGGACCCGCGTCCGGTTGCGGTGGGTTCGATCCGGAAAACCTTTGAACTCTATCCGCGCATCGGGGTCCTGCTGCCGTCGATGGGGTATTCGGAGGAGCAGATATCGGACCTGGAGACGACGATCAATGCCGCCGATTGCGACCTTGTGCTGTTCTCGACTCCGACCGACCTGACGCATCTGCTCCGAGTCGACAAGCCGGCGCTCAGGGTCCGGTACGAGTACAAGGACCACGGCCCTCCGTACCTGGAAGACGTCATCATGTCAAAGCTTGAGGCGAAGGATTCCCTGGACCCGCCCCTTCAGGCCGATACCACGACAGTCGACTGATACGAACCTGAGGGGGAGCGGGGGAAATCATTTCCCCCGCTCTTTTCCATTGGTTCCTATCCGATATCCTTGTGATACTGCTGAAGCGATTTTACGTCGGCCTTGCCCTTGCAGAATGCTTCTATGCCTCGGGCCGCCGCCACGGCCGCCGCCGTTGTCGTGATGTAGGGGACTTTGTATTTGATTGCAGCCTTGCGGATGTAGGAATCGTCGAACTTCCCGCGCTTTCCGCTTGGCGTGTTGATGATGAGCTGGATTTCGCCGTTTTTGATGGCGTCGGTGATATTGGGTCTGTCTTCATACATCTTGAGTATGAGGCGCGCTTCGATGCCGTTATCGGCGAGGTACTGCCAGGTGCCTCTGGTCGCGATGATCCCGAATCCGAGAGATTTGAGTCTGCGCGCGACCTGGAGCGCCTCCGGCTTCTCCTTGTCTTCAACCGTGATGAGAACGTTGCCCGCCGAGGGAAGCTTCTGCTGGGCGGCGTCCTGGGCCTTGTAGAAAGCGAGCCCGAAGGAGGACGCCATTCCGAGCACCTCGCCGGTTGATCGCATTTCGGGGCCGAGCAGCGGGTCGACTTCCGGGAACATGTTGAACGGAAACACGGCTTCCTTCACGCCGAAGTGCGGGATTTTCGAGGGCTTGAGATTGAGGTCCTTGAGGGTCTCGCCCAGCATGAGCCGGGTTGCAAGACCCGCCATGGGGATGTTGCACACCTTGGAGACGAGCGGAACGGTCCGCGATGCCCTTGGATTGGCTTCAAGCACGTACACGGTGTCCTGCGCTATGGCGTACTGGATGTTCATGAGGCCGACGACCTTCAGCTCCAGGGCAATTTTGCGGGTGTATTCGTAAATCGTCTCGATGTGCCGCGCAGGGA
This sequence comes from Desulfobacteraceae bacterium, assembly GCA_021372055.1. Lineage (GTDB taxonomy): Bacteria > Desulfobacterota > Syntrophobacteria > Syntrophobacterales > Syntrophobacteraceae > SbD1. The sequence goes on from JAJFVB010000179.1 coordinate 3,834, forward strand.
TGCTGATGGGCGGGATGACGCAGGCCGAGTCGCCGGAGTGGATTCCGGCAAGTTCGATGTGCTCCATCACTGCGGGAACGAAGGCGTCGGTTCCGTCGCTGAGGGCGTCGGCTTCCGACTCGATTGCGTTTTCGAGGAATTTGTCGATGAGAATCGGCCTGTCCGGGGTCACGCCTACCGCCGATTCCACGTAGTGCCTGAGCATGGATTCGTTATGGACCACTTCCATGCCGCGTCCGCCCAGAACATAGGAGGGACGTACCATGAGCGGATAGCCGATCCGGGATGCGACCTCCATCGCCTCGTCCATGTTGGACGCCATGCCCGATTCCGGCATCGGAATCCCGATGTTTTTCATTATGTGACGGAAACGGTCCCGGTCCTCGGCCAGATCGATGGTATCGGGACTCGTCCCGAGAATCGCGACCCCCTCCTCGGCCAATTGCTGGGCGATATTGAGCGGTGTCTGGCCGCCGAACTGGACGATAACGCCTTCCGGCTTTTCCTTTTCGTAAATCGACAGGACATCCTCGACCGTGAGAGGCTCGAAGTAGAGCTTGTCGGAAGTGTCGTAGTCCGTGGATACGGTCTCGGGGTTGCAGTTGACCATGATGGATTCGAGCCCGAGCTTTCGAATTGCGAAGGCCGCGTGAACGCAGCAGTAATCGAACTCGATTCCCTGCCCGATTCTGTTGGGGCCTCCGCCCAGCACCATGATCTTGCGTTTCGAACTTACCGGCACTTCGTCGGGGCCGTTGTAGGTGGAATAGTAATAGGCGGCGTTCTCCACTCCGCTGACGGGTACCGCCTGATAAGCCTGCTCGACTCCGAGCGCTTTCCTGCGGTCGCGAATGCTCTTTTCCGGGGCCTGGAGAATGCGGGCGAGATAGGCGTCGGCAAAGCCGTCCTTTTTGGCCTGCACGAGAAGCGAATCGGGGAGTTCCTTGCCCTTGTACTGAAGGATTTTTTCTTCCAGTTCGACGAGTTCCTTCATCTCTTGGAGAAAGTAGGGTTTTATGTGCGTCTTGGCGTAGAGCGCTTGGACGTCGGCTCCCTTGCGCAGGGCTTCGTAGAGGATGAACTGGCGCTCGCTCGTCGGTTCGGTGAGCATTTCCAGCAGCCGGTCGAGTTCCTTTTCGTGGAAATCCTTGGCGAAGCCAAGCCCCTGTCTTCCAATCTCCAAAGACCGGATCGACTTTTGAAGGGCTTCCTTGTAGTTCTTGCCGATGCTCATGACTTCGCCGACTGCCCGCATCTGGGTGCCGAGGCGGTCGATGGAGCCGGGAAATTTCTCGAAGGCCCAGCGGGCAAACTTGATTACCACGTAGTCGCCCCACGGTGCGTAGTCGGCAAGCGATTCTCCGCGCCAGTAGGGGATTTCATCCATGGTGAGGCCCGCTGCGAGCTTTGACGAAATCAGAGCGATCGGAAATCCGGTTGCCTTGGATGCGAGCGCCGAAGAGCGCGAGGTCCTCGGATTTATCTCGATGACGACAATCCGGTCGGTCTTGGGGTCGTGGGCAAACTGGATATTGGTGCCGCCGATGACCTGGATTGCTTCCACGATGTCGTAGGAATGTTTCTGAAGCCTCTCCTGGAGCTTGGGGTCGATCGTGAGCATCGGAGCGGAGCAGAAGGAGTCTCCGGTATGGATGCCCATCGCGTCGATGTTTTCGATGAAGCATACGGTTATCATCCGGTTTTTTGAATCGCGTACGACTTCGAGTTCGAGTTCTTCCCAGCCGAGCACGGATTCTTCGATGAGCACCTGATTGACCATGCTCGCGGAAATCCCCCGGCTTGCGATTACCCGGAGTTCCTCCAGATTGTAGACAAGCCCGCCGCCCCAGCCTCCCAGCGTGTAGGCCGGACGCACGACCACGGGGTATCCGAGTTCAGCGGCTATCTCCTCGGCTTCCTCCACGCTCAAGGCCGGTTTGCTTTTCGGCATGTCGATGCCCAGCTTCGCCATCGTCTCCTTAAACGCGATCCTGTCTTCCCCCCGTTCGATCGCATCCGCCTGGACCCCTATGATTTTGACGCCGTTGGCGTCGAGGATGCCCTCCTTGTGGAGTTGGGCCGTGAGGTTCAGACCCGTCTGGCCGCCGAGGTTGGGGAGGATGGCGCAGGGCTTTTCCTTCTCGATGATTCTTTTCAGGACCTCCACCGTAAGCGGCTCCACGTAGGTCACATCGGCCATTCCGGGATCGGTCATGATTGTTGCGGGGTTTGAGTTGACCAGCACGATTTCGTATCCCAGACCGCGCAGGGCTTTACAGGCTTGGGTGCCGGAGTAATCGAATTCACATGCCTGTCCGATGATGATGGGACCGGAACCGATGATCATGACCTTGCGTATGTCTTCCCGTCTTGGCATTAGCGATATTCCTCCTCAGGTTGTCTCGTGAGCGCTCGAAAATTACCTGACCTTATACAGGATTTGACTCTTTTAGGAAATCCAAGAAAAGACCTTCCCGAAATTGAAAAAGGCATGCGTATTTGGTAGAAAATCGAGAAATTTAGCAAACCTAACCTCAAACCACGCCGTGCTGGCCGCTGAACTTTTCGCTTGCGCAATCCGGGTTCTTCTAATACAAAACGAAGTATCCTCAAGAAGCTGTGTAAGTACCCTCATGATGCACGACCAGAGGACATAATTCTCCCGGTTCGTTTTCACCTTGTTCGGGAAGATGCTTTTCGCTCTCGTTCGGCAGTTGCAGGCCGCACGCAAACGAGTGTCGCGAAACGTTTTGCTGACGGTTCATCCAGCCCTGCGCACCTGAATCCGAGAGTTCGTTGAGAAATGCGCTCAAGAAGCGGCATTCTCAACTGTCACGCTGAGAGAATGCGCATTTGTTCGGGGCGGCCAAGCCACCCCCGGAGCTCAGGTTTCATTTCGAATTGAGGAAAAAGAAAGTACCTGATCGCTGTGCTCGCCCGTAGCGGAAGGGAAGCATATCCAGTACATGTGAATAAATTCACTATGCTGCGTATCCACTGGGCGGCCTCTGCCGACCTTGACGGCGTAGGCGCGCCTTCGTTCACCATAACAATTTAAGGAGCTGCTGATGACGCTAAGCAAGCCTAACCGAAGTGCTGCAACGATCACCTCCACCCGGGTCGAACCGGCGCCGTCCTCCGGGATGTGCGTCACATGTCTGGATGGGTGCGAGGGGCCCTGCGAGATCGGACGTTCCGCTCTCAAGGGAAGGGATATGATCTATCCTCAACCTTATGGAAGAATGACTTCCGGGGCGGAGAAGGACTTTCCCGTCGATTATTCACATTTCAATATCCAGGGAACCTGTGTCGGCGCGATAGGCAAAGCGGCCGATTCCGACGTGGCCGTTTTTACGGCCGTCGACTGTTCCACGGAACTTGGCGCGGACTCCAGTATCAAGATGGACTTTCCCGTTTTCACCGGTGCCGTCGGTTCCACCGACGTTGCCAGGGTGAATTGGGAAGAAGTCGCGGTGGGTGCGGCGATTTCCGGTGTGATCGTCGTCGCGGGTGAAAACATCTGCGGCATGGATCCCGAGGCGCAATTCAAAAACGGAAAGATCCTGCGCTCACCTGAAATGGAGCGCCGCGTAAAAGCCTTCAAGCGGTGGTACAACGGCAAGGGCGGCATCATCGTCCAGGCCAACGTGGAAGATACCCGGCTCGGGGTGCCGGAGTACGTGATCGAGAAGCTCGGCGTGGAAATCTTCGAGCTGAAATGGGGGCAGGGCGCCAAGGATATCGGGGGCGAAGTGAAGCTGCCCGATCTCGACCGTGCCGTGCAGTTGAAGGAGCGCGGCTATATCGTGCTCCCCGATCCGGGCAATCCCGCCGCGCGGGAAGCGTTCCGGCACGGCGGCTTCACCGAGTTCGAGCGCCACTCCCGGCTGGGTATGGTTGAGGAGGACGGTTTCTACCGGGAAGTCGAACGACTCCGGAAAGTGGGAGCCAGGTACGTGACGCTCAAAACGGGTTGCTATCGGCCCGCTGATCTTGCCCGCGCAATCAAGTTTTCATCCAATGCCGGGATCGATTTGCTCACGATAGATGGCGCGGGTGGCGGAACGGGCATGAGCCCCTGGAGAATGATGAACGAGTGGGGAATTCCGACCGTCTACCTCGAAAGCCTGACCTATGAGATGTGCCGGCGCCTGAAGGCCAAGGGCGCTTACATTCCGCCGATCGCCATCGCGGGCGGATTATCGCTTGAAGACCACATCTTCAAGGCCCTGGCTCTAGGGGCTCCGTTTGTCAAGGCGGTCTGCCTGGGCAGAGCTGTTTTGGCGGCCGCGATGGTCGGGAAAACCCATGGACGCCTCATGGCGGAGAAGTTGAACAATAACCCGGACGATCTGGCCGAAGGATATCAGAAACTCTTTTCGGTCGGTTCGGCATTGAAGGATCAATATGGAAGCGATTTTTCGCAGCTTCCGGCCGGATCGATAGGCATGTATTCCTACATCGAGCGGTTGCGGCAGGGATTGCAGCAATTCATGGCCGGTGCGCGGAAGTTCGCACTGCGGCATATCACCCGAAACGATCTGGTGGCGCTCACGCGTGAGGCTTCGGAAGTTTCCGGAATCCCCTATGTGATGGATTGCGACCGGGAAGAAATAGAGAAAATTATCGGCTGAGCAAAAGGAGTTGAAAATGAACAACGCTATTTGCCCGCATAGCTGCAAGGATTGCTTTGCGATGCGCACATGCGCCGTCGGCGCTATTTCGGAAGTCAGGGAGGGAATCGTTATCGATGCCTCCCAGTGTATCGGTTGCGGTTGCTGCAAGACGGCGTGCAGCGCATTCGGATATAAGGCGCTTCAGCACAAGAGCATGAAAAGGATGATGGGTGCCGTTTGATTTCCCGGGTGCGGCCGGAACCGGTCCGGCCGCACCATCGCTCCGCACTCTATGATGATGCCGCGCTTCCATTGCGGCAGATCTTTCACGGGGGGCGGGGGAAGGGCTCACAGACCCTACTGGGCCGGCTGATACGGTCTTCCCCGGCGAAAGCCGACCGTACGCGGGAAAGCGGCTCAGGAATCATTCCCCCGCTTTTACGATTTTCCTCTCTTTCAATGGTGGATATTCCCTTTCCTCGGCAACGGCGCGGCTTTCCTTTTCGTAGCTCAAAAGCATCGCATACTGCTCCCTGAAATAGGGCAGGTGCCTTTTGAGACGGCCGAATACCGTCCGCGCCGCGATGTAGCAGAAAAGAAAGGCCGGGACATAGTTCGCGCCGGACGAAAAGAAGGGAAGGACAACGCCGGTTTTGCCGAAATGAAGCTGGAGCCAGTCGAGCGCGAAGAAGGCAGGCCACAAAGATGCTGCGGAGAGGCCGAAACGGTTGAAGAATACCTGGCCGTAGGCATCGTTGGCCTTCTTGTTGAGAGCCCTGTAACTTGCCTCATCGCCCCGCCGCTCGGCCTCGCGTGAGAGGCTGCCGTACTTGGCGAGATCGGAGTTCAGCCGGTCAAGATGGCTGCGGTTCAGCCGGAAGACGACGGAAATGGTGAACTCACCGATGACGCTTGCGGCGAGTGCAAGGTGGAAGGTGCCCGCGAGTCCGTCGAGGGCCTCGATTCCCGTGATCGAATAGAAAAACAGAATGTATGGATCGAATAATTCCCACATGCCGGAAAATGCCTCGGATAGGCTGGTAGCGCAGCCCGATGACGGAGAGCTTGCCCGTCATCCGGGACTCGGTTTATAGCCCGCTCATCACATCGGCACCCATGCCTGGCCGAAAAAACCCTTGCTGAAATAGCCGATGCCTACATAGAGCGCGAGAACGATAAAGAGGATCTTCAGACCCTTGTCGGGAATATACTTCGCCGTCCGGGGACCGATGACCGAGCCGATGAAAACGCCCACAAGCTGCGTGCCGACCAGAGCCCAATCCATCCCCGCTCCAGCCACGTTTATGTAGGTTGTGATGCTCGTGATCATGCTGATGAGAACGGCGAGAGCTGAAGTCCCCGCAACGACGAACATGGGCAACCCGACGATACTCGTGAGATAGGGGACGTAGAGAAAACCGCCGCCCACTCCGATGAAGGCCGAGATGGCCGCAATCACCACACCGCCGAAAAACGCCGCGATGGGGTTGAAGGAAAAATCCGTGCCGAAAAAGGTCATGGTGGATTTTGAAATGCCGAAGGACTTGAGCGTTACGCCCGCCGCGGCGATGTCCTTCTTTTCGCGCACGGTGCGCTCGAATGCCTGAGCAGCCTCTTTGACCTTTTTCTTGCCCGCCTGCCCACGGGGTGTCAGTTCATAAGCCAGAACGGCGCCGACTACCAGAACGAACACGCCGAACCAGCCCTGATACTGGCTGAAGCTCACCTTTCCGGCCGTAAGCGATGCGGCCAGGAACGCTCCGGCGATGGAGCCCAATCCCAGGGCAAAGCCGAGCGGCCAGGACATGCGTCTTGCTTTCAGGTAGTTGATGACGCTGATGATGGATGAAAGACCGACCAAAAACTGGTTGGAAGTCCGAATGCTGTCGGTGAGGGTCTTATTGAGTCCGGGAGCGGTGTCCTTGAAGGTGCGGACATAATCGCCCAGTCCGTAGATGGTCATGTGGCCGACGCCGGCCATGATGCCGCCGAAAGCCCCAACGGTCGAGAAGATCCAGCCCACCCATGTGGCCCATATAAAAGCCAGGATAAGGGAAATCTGCGGCGCGCCGGGAATGCCGAATACACCACGGGGAGCGCCGGGGTCGATTTGTCCCTTCCCCTTCCCTTCGGGAGCCTTTGCCAGCTCCTGCCCCAGCTTGCCGGGTAACCCAAGGTCCACGCCTACGGTTTTTCCTTTGGAATCGGATTTCTGTTCAGCCGACACCGGCGGCGGAGCCGGCGATTGTTGCGGTGTCTGCGAGAAGGAAAGTCCCGGAAACGAGGACATGAGCAGGAGAAGCAAGACAAATAAGGCGAATCCGGATCTTTTGACAAAAGTTTTTGGGAACATTTGATACCTCCTCGGCAGTTCCGCAGCTGGACAACGTTTGGCGGGTAGTTTTCTCCGGCAGACAAAGGCATTACGATTGATCTAATAAGAAGTGTTGGTACCCTCTGTCAATGCATCCCGTCGGGAAATGGAAGCATTTCCTAGAGCATGACGCCAAAATACGAACCAGGGATATATGCCTGAATAATGATCGGATTAAAGTTGCCGAGCAGTGAATTAAAGCGTGTGAAGCGTTATCGCAGCAGAATGCTTATCATACCTCCAGCGGTCCATGAGCCGTGAAGTTGTATCCAAGAAAGGAGAACGAAACATGGCGTCCGTTTCTATCGATAGAAGTCCCGAACCGGGCAGAATAAGAGTTTTCATCCCCCGTGCGCACAGACTGAGCGCCGAGGAAATTGCGGCTATTCCGGTCGAAGACAGGCGTGCGGCCGAATCCGGCGATGAGGGCGTGTGGCTCGATGTGGATTGTCCCCGGGATAAATGCCTGACTGGTGATAACAAGTTGACGATGGAGATAAGAGGCATGAAACACGGGAAAGAGGGAGGCATCTGGCATGAGCTTTTCTGCCCCGAAGACCGGTGCTACGCACGGTCTCCCCTGGATCTGCCCTAGCAATTTGCGGAAGACGCGGAACGGGTGTCGTGTCAGCCGCGGAATCGCACCGGATTGCGTTCAAGTCGATGCCTCTCAGGACACCAAAGAGCGGGGGAATGATTCCCCCGCACCCCCTCAGTTCGCCACTTCACGTCAAATGACTCAAGTCGGAATAGATCCTCGCCGTTAAATGGAATAAAATGCGCCGGGAATGCGTCCTGCCATTCCGGCGGACGGTCTTGATGGAACCCGGCGGTCTTCGGATACCCTGAATCCGGGCTGCATGTTTTTTCGAAACTCGCTCGGGTATGGTTCTCAGGTGTTCTCCACGCTGGTTCGACAAACGGAATTTGCTTATGAAAGATTTAAAAACCGTCTCAGGGAATCCTCGCCGGAAACGTCTCGTGCGGGCTTTGACCATTATGCTCGTAGCCGATCTCGTGATCGCGCTGGCGATTATCTGCTTCCTTTCTCCGGGGGACCGCAAGCTTGCCGATGTCTTCTCGTCCATTCCGAAGGATCGGACGATTGTGTGGGGAATGGGAGCGGCCTTTGCGTTTGTGGCCATTGCAACCTTTCTCGCGTTCAGGTCGTCCGGGAAATGCCCAGTCGAATTTGGCTCATTCGCCGATTCCCTCGGGCTGGCACCGATACGAAGGTGGGGGGCCGAGGGAGGTTTCGGGGGCATCTCTTTGTTCGGCATCGGACCCTATTATGAGACTTCCTATAGCGGTCATCCTCTTAAGTACTGCCCGATCGTAGAGGATATCTTCCCCCGCGGAGGGAGGCTCAGCCTCGGCCACACCCGTCCTGCGGGCGTGCGTTTCTTCGGCAGGTACGGCCTTCAAACGCTCTTCACGGAGGCGCGGAATCCGCGTGAATTCAAGGATCTTTTCGCGGGAAAGCTCCAGTTGGAAGAACTGGGTGCAATGGAGGTCTGGGCGGTCGAAGAGGAAAAGGCCGAAATGCTGTTTCGCGACAGGAACGTTACGGATGCGGCTGCCGTGCTTCAGGCTGAGTTGGGCGGTGCGGTTGACGGCGCGCCGGACTCGTCTCCGCAAACGGGATTTGTGGTCAATGAACACGCCGTGACCGTGATCTTCATCGGATCGGTGGACATCACCAAGGGCCTTGTCGATGCCATGGCGGCGTTGAGCACCGCACTGACGAGCACCCCGGTTTCGGGAGAAAGTCCCCGCCCGGGTCTTCTGGACCGTTTCTACAGGCCGGTTGTGTTCGCGCTTGCCGCCCTGACTGTATTCGTGATCCTGGCGCAACTTCTGGAGTATGTCCGCCGTTAGGCAAGAGCGGCCTGCGGTCTCTTGCCGAATCATCAAATGCCGTTGGGGAACCCCGCAGGAGACAAAAATCCCCGATCCGGCTGTTGCGGGCGGACCGGGGAGCGTAATTGACGACGCAAATGATTTCTTCTTTGCGGATCGGTCCGTCAAATCGTTTCTCTAGAAGGTGTACTCCACCCGATCGCCCACTTTTTCGATTATTTTCACGCCGTTTTTGGAGGACCTTTCCATAGCCTTCTTGCTTGCCGTGCCCGAGAGCCACATTTCAAAATGCTTCAGATCCCGGTTCGCGGCCTTGAACGATGCGACCGCGTCGGGAACCCGGTCCGCGGAATGCTCGGTCCAAAGGGCGTGATCGATGGGCATTGGGATAATGCCCGTCAGGTTTGAGGCCCGGCCGAAAACGAGAGGCCCGTAGACGCTGATTTCCTGGATCGGAGCCACCTTGTTGTGGTAGCTCTGAAGAGTCTGCGCGCAATGCATGTAGTAATCGGCGGATTCGTCATCCTCGGCGGCAAACGAGGCTCGGATGAAGGTTTCCTTTCCCCTGGCTCCGGTCATGGACTCGAGCGCCGCCACGATTGCCGTCTGCTGCGTCGGCGTATAAGCGCGGTGGTCGAGGAACCGGCCGATGATATCGGGTGCGATTCCCATGCCCTTAAGCTTTTCCTCGTTTATCTGACGAAGTTTCTGAACGGGATACTCGCTGACGATATCGGTGAGTTGCTGGGCCGTCCGAGTCGTGGTCACCACGGTAACGGCCGCACCGCCCACCGGCGCAAGGGCCGCGGTTACGGTAAGGGAGCCCAGAGCGGTGGCCCATGCCAGGCTGTTCATTTCCTTCTGCAGCACCTTGTTGCTCGAATAGACATCGACGCCCAACTGCTTTGCAAGCTGGCGCTTGTTTGCGGAAACGGCCAGGACCTGCGCAATCTTCTTGTCTTCGTTCTTGCTGGATTGCGAGGAGAGCCCGGTTTTCACGTTCTGGAACAGGGAAGCAATGCCCTTGGGCACTCCGCTGAGTGTATCGACGGGATCGTTTATCAGGTTTTGGCCGAACTCGATCGGTTGCGCCGCGGCGTTTTTGAGCCCCTTCAGGTAGGCTTCGCCCTTTTTGGCTTCATGAAGGACGGCGATGGCCTTTATTTCACGTATGAGCCTCTGGATGGCAAAGTCTCCCCTGGCCTCGAAAGTGCCGTAGTCCGAATCCACGGTGTAGTTGTGCATGTATCCGAATGAAGTAACCTTTTCCCGTACGCGATGGTGGGGACCGGAGAGCAGGTCCGGCGGCAGGAGCTGAGACGCGTTTTCCGGGCCGGGTACTTCGAATTGAGTTGCGGGAGACCCGGCGGGGGCCGCGTCGGAAACACCCGGGAGCAGTGCTGCGGCGAAAAGTGCAAGCAGAAAAATACCTGAGTGCCGTATCGGGCGTAGGTAGTGGTAGAGCATGATAGTTCCCTCTCCTTTGAGATTTGTTCGGTCGCGTTGACCGAACTCGCGCGTGTGTGTGGAATAGGCCGTCTTTTCGCTGCAGCCTTGAATGCGACGGCAAAACGGCTACACTCCGGCCGATGCAGGCCGGCTTGATCGACGGAAACATCCGGAGGCGGTCCGGCCGCATACGCCCCTGCTTTGCCCCTTCCGAGGTGACGTTGCTCTACTTGGGTTGCTGCCTGTTGTCCTCGATATACTTGGCCAATACTCCCGCTATCTGTTTTGCCGTTTTCTTGACGTCCTTTTCCGAGGCCTTTTTCGACATGACGAATTTAGCCGCGGCCACGTACGGATTCATTGTCACGACCGCGCCCGGACCTTTGCCGCTGCTGGCCTCCGTCCCGAACACCATGAAAGGTTCCCTGGCGTTCTTGGCAAGATCGAGTACGGCAACCTCGATCTGCATCTCCGTCGCCCCCGCTCCGAATCCAACGATGGTGCGGCGCAACCGGTTCCCCTGGTCGACTTCGAGGAATTGTCCCTTCACCATCCAGCCTTTATCGGGAACGTTTGCGTTCTGGTAGAGCCTGCTTGCCGGGAGCCCCTTTTCCTGAAGCTCCTTGGTAAGCGAGGTGGAAAGCAGTTCGATCAGTTTGCGCGATTTCGCGTAGGGGTCGTCCTGCCTGATCTTGGGCCTTCTCACGAGCTTGGCATCTTCGGAGATGTTTGCAATCTCAAGCACGAAATCGGTCACATAGATCGCCTGCGGAGAGCCGGGCGGAAGGGGTGCTTTACCCGGTTGGCCGGAGGACTGCGCGCAGGCGGGGGAGAGGGGGGCCAGGAGCAACATGGCCGTAAAAACATAGCCGATCAGGAACTTGCTCATCGTGGTACTCCTTGGGAGGAAGGTTGAACCTTTGGCCAAAGCCGGAAAACGGAATTCTTGGGAATCGGATTGAAGTGCATTGACAGCGGGTCTTCACATTTCATATTAATGGGCCGTCCATTCGGGGATCATAAGACTACTTCAAATCAGATACGAATAATCATTACAGCAATCGAGCAAATGACGCCGGCTCGTTTGGGGCCCGTAGTTCTGTTTCTTAAATTTCGATAAAGTAAAATGAAAGGATAGCTTAAGGTCCGCACAAGCTTGCAAGAGAGAGTGATTGTCAAAGAGACGTACCGATTTCGGCGCGGCCTCAAGCTTTAGCTTTAGAACATTTTTGGCGAAAATAAAACTTTTTCCTCTTTGATTCAAGTTAATATAGAATAAAGTCAAATAACCCAATCTAAATAATAAATCCGGCACAATAATTATTATTTGGCTGTGTTCCGCCAAATCAGTCAGGACATGTTCAGGAGAAAGGATAGGAAATTGCGAGCAACACTCTCAAGACGGCCGGCCCTTGTATTCTTCGCCCTGGCTTTTATTCTGATATCGGGAGGCTGCAAGGAAGAGAACACGTTCGTCGAACCTCCTCCGCCCAGTGTGACGGTCGCCCCGCCGGTTCAGCGGGATGCCGTCGAGTACCTCGAATTCACCGGCACGACGCAGTCGATCGCTTCGGTCGATATCCGGGCACGCGTTCAGGGATTCCTCCAGAGCGTTCATTTTAAGGAAGGCGCGGTTGTCAAAAAAGGCGACCTGCTCTATGTAATCGATCCCGCCACATATCAGGCGGCCGTGGACAAGGCGGCCGGCGATCTCGCCAGCAGAAAGGCGCAGTTTGACAGGGCCGAAGTCGAATATCAGAGGAATCTGAGACTTATAAAAGAGAACGCGACATCCGAGCGGGAATTGAACAATGCGAAGGGTGCGCGGGATGCGGCCAAAGCGGACGTGATGGTTGCGACGGCCAATCTCGAGACTGCGAGCATCAACCTGGGGTATACGACCATCAAGTCGCCGCTCAACGGCAGAATCGGCAGAAACAAGGTGGACGCTGGGAACCTGGTGGGCGCCGGCGAGTTCACGCTGCTTACAACGATCAAGCAATACGATCCGATATACGCCTATTTTACTCTTAACGAGCACGACCTGCTGCGGGTCATGAAGATGGACCGCAGGGATTACGCGAAAAACGCGCAGGATACTCCGGCCGTTATCCACATGGGGCTTGCCAATGAGGAGGACTTTCCTCATGAGGGATTCATCGATTTTGCCGACCTGGGCGTGGACCAGTCGACCGGGACAATGCTATGCCGCGGGGTGTTCAAAAATCCCTTCCCGCCCGTCATCATCCCCGGACTTTTTGTCCGGTTGCGGGCGCCCCTGGATTTGGCCGAAAAAGCGCTTATGGTGACCGAGCGGGCGATCGGGGTAGACCAGTTGGGGAAATTCGTGCTGGTTGTCAACAAGGACAACGTGGTCGAATACCGGCCCGTGAAGGTAGGGGTCCTCGAGGACGGCATGCGCCAGATTACCGAGGGAATCAAGGCCGATGATCGCATTGTTGTCAATGGGGTCCAGCGCGCAAGGCCGGGAGCGAAGGTAAACCCGGTTGCCGCCGAACCGATTAAGCCGGCTTCGAAGGCAAGCCCGGACAATTCTGCTTCCCCAGCCAAGCCCTGACCCGGAGAATCTTATGTTTTCGCGCTTTTTTATTGAACGTCCCATTTTTGCGAACGTCCTCGCGATTCTCACCATGATATTCGGCGTGGTCACGATGTTTGCGTTGCCGGTCGAGCAGTTTCCGGACATCACTCCGCCGACGGTCAAGGTTTCCGCCGTGTATCCGGGAGCGAACGCACAGGTTGTGGCGGACACGGTGGCCGCTCCCATCGAGCAGCAGGTAAACGGCGTCGAGCGGATGCTCTACATGTCATCCACATCCGCCAATGACGGTTCCTATCAGCTCACCGTCACCTTCGACGTTGGAACCAATCTGGACATGGCGCAGGTCCTGGTGCAAAACAGGGTTTCCATTGCCGAACCTCAGCTTCCCGACGAAGTCAAACGCCAGGGGGTGACGGTAAAAAAGCAGTCTACCGCGATCATCCTTTTCGTTGCCCTGAGCTCCGAGTTGGCGGAATACGACGATCTCTATCTCAGCAACTATGCGACTCTGAACGTCAGGGATGAATTGAGCCGGATCGAAGGGGTGGGCGACGTGAGTGTTGTCGGAAGCGCCGCTTACAGTATGCGAATCTGGCTCGATCCCGAGAAGCTGAAGGCCCGGGGCCTTACCACGCAGGATGTGGTCAACGCGATCCAGGAGCAGAATGTCCAGGTGGCTGCGGGGCAGATAGGCCAGCCGCCCGCGCCCGCGGGGCAGAACTTCCAGTATACCGTTACGACGCTCGGCAGGTTGAGCGAAGTGGCCGAGTTTGAGAACATCATCCTGAAAATGACGGTCGTGGACAATGAAGCGCGCATAATCCGCGTGAAGGATGTAGCCCGCGTGGAGCTGGGCGGGCAGGTCTACGATCAGTACTTCCAAAAGAACGGCAAGCCCGCCTCCGGCATCAGCATCTACCAGTTGCCCGGCGCGAACGCGTTGGATGTTGCGGACAAGGTCAGGGCCAAGATGGAGGAGTTGAGCAAGGTTTTTCCGAAGGGTATCAGCTATGACATCCCCTTCGATACAACCAAATTCGTCAAAGCCTCCATTCATGAAATCTACAAGACTCTCATCGAGGCCGGTCTTCTCGTTCTCATCGTGATCCTGCTCTTTTTGCAGGACTGGCGCGCCGTGCTGGTGCCCGCGACCACCGTTCCCGTTACCATCATAGGCGCATTCGCCGCCATGGCCGGACTCGGCTTTACGGTGAACATGCTCACCCTGTTCGGACTGGTGCTGGCAATTGGAATTGTCGTCGATGACGCCATCGTCATTGTCGAAAACGCGGCCCATCACATTGAAACGGGGATGGCCCCGAAACCGGCGACCATCAAGGCCATGGATGAGATACTCGGCCCTGTTATCGGCATCACGATGGTCCTCATGGCCGTATTTCTGCCGACCGCCTTTCTCGGCGGAATTACCGGGCAGCTCTACAGGCAGTTTGCACTGACCATCGCCGCGACCGCGGTGATCAGCGCGCTGAACGCGGTGACCCTCAAACCCGCTCAGTGCGCGGTTTACCTGCGTCCCAGCGATCCTGCCAAGCGGAATTTCTTTTTCCGGGGCTTCAATGCCGTTTACGCGCGCTGCGAAGACCTTTACGCAAGCATCGTCAGGGGTATGGTCAGATTCAGCGGGATTTCGATGCTTGTCTTCGTCGGATTGCTGGCTGTGACCCTGTGGGGTTTCCTGTCGCTGCCGACCGGATTTTTGCCGACGGAAGATCAGGGCTACGTGGTTGCGAGCGTCCAGTTGCCCGATTCGGCATCTCAGGAGCGGACCCGCGAGACGATCCGGAAGATGAACGCAATTATCGGGAACACGCCGGGAATTGCCGACTGGATCACGATCGGCGGCTACTCGGTCCTCGACGGAACCGTTATCCCAAATGCCGCCGCGTTCTATATCGTTTTCAAGGACTGGTCCGAGCGGACCGATCCAAGCCTCAGCCAGGAAGCCATCCTGCAGAGCCTTCGCCGTCATTTCTACGGCGGCATACAGGAAGGAGTCGCCTTTGCCTTTGCGCCTCCGGCGATCATGGGGCTGGGAGTCGCGGGTGGATTTCAGATGCAGCTCGAAGACCGGCGCTCGACCGGTGTCGAAGTTCTGCAGAGCCTGGCAATGGAGATGGTCACGGACGGCGAGGCCCAGTCCGGCCTCGAAGCGATGAACACCACTTTCCGGGCGGGAATCCCACAGCTCTACGCCGACGTGGACCGCGTGAAGGTGAAGAGCCTCAACGTCACCCTCGGCAATGTGTTCAATACCCTCCAGGCATACCTCGGATCGGCGTACACGAACGACTTCAATAAGTTCGGACGAACCTTCCAGGTAAGAATTCAGGCCGACCAGAAATTCCGCGCGTCGGCCGAAGACATCAAGCGGCTGGACGTTCGCACCAACGATGGCAAGTACATGGTGCCGATAGGAACGTTCGTTCAGGTGCGCGAGTCGCTCGGGCCTCAGCTGATCAACCGGTACAATCTCTACCCGTCCGCCGCCATAAACGGGGAAGCGGCCCCGGGTTACAGCTCGGGACAGGCCCTCAAGCTGATGGAGGACATGGCGGCGAAGAAGCTGCCGCCTTCGATGGGATATGAATGGACCGGAATGTCCTACCAGGAAAAGAAGGTCAGCGGGCAAGCCTTCATGATCTTCGGCCTGGCCGTGCTCCTCGTATACCTCGTGCTTTGCGCCCAGTACGAGAGCTGGACGAATCCGGCGGCCGTGATCCTGGTGGTTCCTCTTGCGTTGCTCGGCTCCGTGGTGGCGGTGTTCTTCCGCGAAATGGACAACAATGTCTACACGCAGATCGGTATCGTGCTCCTCATAGCCCTGGCAAGCAAAAACGCCATTCTCATCGTTGAGTTCGCGCGGGAGTTGCGGGCAAAGGGGGAGGGGATCAAGGATGCCGCCGTCCATGCCGCCCGCATGCGCTTCCGGCCGATTCTCATGACATCCTTTGCCTTTATCCTTGGCGTCTACCCGCTGGTAAACGCGGAAGGGGCGGGCGCGGCCAGCAGGCGGGCCCTCGGAACGGCGGTTTTTGGGGGCATGATCGCCTCGACCTTCCTTGCGGTTCTTTTCGTCCCGGTCTTCTACACCGTCCTTCAGACCATGAGCGAGTGGATGGGCAAGGGCAAGAAATAGGACTTAATGCAAAAGAGCGGGGGAAATGATTTCCCCCGCGCC
>JAJFVB010000186.1 GCA_021372055.1 Desulfobacteraceae bacterium
GTTGAGTGCGGCCCCGAAAAGGCCGGAGACCGCTTGGGGGAGCGGCCTCCGGCCTGTTGACATCAATATCCCTTGTAGGGGTTCGGACCGATTTCCACCAGCTTTTCGGCGAATTGATCGAGCAGCCCGGGAATCTTGTCGTAATCGGTGATCGCGACCATTTCGAAGCGGACGCGGTCGGACTCGAGCACGAGGCGGTTCAGGGTTTCCATGACCTTGCTCAGCCGGATGCTGGCGAGTTCGCTGCCCTTGATGAAGTGGCACTGGTAGTTGTCGCCGTGGCGGCAGCCGAGAAGCATGATGCCGTCGATGCCCTTGGACAGGGAGTCGGCGATCCAGACCAGGTTGAGAGATCCGAGGCAGCGGACCGGAATCACGCGCACCCAGGGGTTGAAGTTCAGCTTGCGCAAACCGACCATATCCAGCGCGGGATATGCGTCGTTTTCGCAGGTCAGCACCAGGATGCGCGGCTTTTCTTCGTATTCGTCCGGAACGTTGATCGACTTGATGATGTCGCCGACCATGCCGACGGAGTAGTTCTTGAAGGAGATGATGCGCTCGGGGCAGGCGCCCATGCAGACCGAACAGCGGCGGCAACGTGTGGGCTGCGGGAGCGGGTTGCCCTTCTCATCCTCGTTGATTGCTCCGAAGGGACATTCCTCGGTGCACCGCTTGCACTGCGTGCAGCGCTGCATGAAGAACTCCGGATAGCTCATGTCCCCCGCCCTCGGATGCACGGCCATGCCCTTGCTGGTGGCCTCGACGCACTGAATTGCCTTCATCGCCGCGCCCGCGGCGTCTTCGACGGCGTTGGCGATGCCCATCGGACGGCGAACCGGTCCGGCCGCGTAGATGCCCGTGCGGCGGCTTTCATAGGGGAAGCAGATGAAGTGGGAATCGGGGAACCCGTACTGGAGGCCCGGAAGCTCCGGTCCCTGCCTGTATTCGAGGTTCAGGATGTCGGAGACCAGGATGGCGTCCGCGGGTACGACGATGTCGTCCTTCTTCTCTTCCTCTTCGGCCTTCTTCGCCTTGAAGTCTTCACCGAAAGCCGTTGCCGGAACCATACCGGTTGCGAGCACGACCAGGTCGACGTCATCCAGGAGGATCTTCTCCCCGAGAAGTTCGTCGTGGGCCTCAACGGAGAGGCTGTTGCCGCTGCCGAGGACTTCCGGGTCCTGGCTGCGCACGAAAACCACGCCCTCCTGCTGGGCCTTCCTGAAGAAATCCTCGCCCTGTCCAGGCGTGCGCATTTCCTTGTAGAAGACGAAGACGTTGGACTTGGGGTCCTGACGCTTGACCTCTATGGCCTGTTTGAGCGCCGTGAAGCAGCAGACCGAGGAGCAGTAGGCGAGGTGGTTGGGGTCGCGCTGACCCGCGCATTGCAGGAAAGCGACGGTCTTGACGGCCTTGCCGTCCGCGCGCGTAATCTGACCGGACTTGGCGCGTTCTTCGAACTGAACATTTGTGATGACGTTGGGGGATGCGCCGTAACCGAGCTTCTTGTCCAGCTTCTCGGGGTCATAGGGCTTCCAGCCGGCAGCCAGGACGACCGCGCCGATCCTGTGATCGCTGGTCGAGCCGTTCTGCTTGACCGTGGCGTTGAACAGGCAGGGCCCGCCGGAGAGCTTTTCGATCTTCGATCCGGTGAGGACCTTGATCTTGTCGTTGCTCTTTACGGCCGCAATCAGCGCATCGATATCGTTTGCCTGGATGTCCTTGAAGGGGAAGGTTACGTTTTTGGAAACGCCCTTCTGGAATCCGCCGAGTTCGGCTTCCTTTTCGACCAGGACAACCCCGTAGCCCGCCTTGGCGGTTTCGATGGCCGCACTCAGGCCGGTCGTGCCGCCGCCGACGACCAGGATGTCCTTGGACAATTCCTGTTCCGGCTGGTAGGGCTCGGGCGGAAGCATCTGCTTCATCCTCGCCCCGCTCATGCGCAGGTAGTCTTCGGCCAGCATCTGCGTGTCTTCGTCGTTGGCCGGATGGCACCAGACGACCTGCTCGCGCAGATTCACCCGGTCCATGATGGTGCCTTCGAAATTGAACACATCGTACATCACGCGCTGCGAGCAGGCGGCGATTATCAGCGTATTCACGCCCTCGTTTGCGATGTCGTCCCTGATCATCTGAAGGCCTTCCGCGCCGCACAGATTGGGGTGGTTCCTGCAAACGGGGGCCTTGCATTCCTTGGTTGCGACCTTGCTGAGAGCGTCTATATCGAGAGCATCCCCGATGCCGCACCCCGTACAAATATATACCGCGACTTTCTTGTCCATCGAGTTTACCTCCTGGCTACGGATTGGATGGCTTTGAGTGCTGCTGCCGTGCCGTCCTGAACGGATTCGGACACACCCGCCGGGGTTCTCGTGCAACCGGCGGCATAGAACCCGGGCTTGGCTTCAATCGAAGCGATGAACCCGTAGTCGTCGCAGACCACGGGGGCAGGAGCGGGGGTAATGGAAGTGTTCGGCTGCATACCGGTAGCCAGTACGGCCAGATCCACCGTGATTTGATGCAATGTGCCGGTGGTCGTGTCCTCGACCCTGAGAACAAGGTTCTTCGAGGCGTCCTCTTCGATGCGCGCGACCTTGCCTTTGAAAAAGACGATGTTTTCGTCTTCCTTCATCTTCGCGTAGAAGGATTCGAGGCGGTCCATGGCGCGAATGTCGATGAAGAAGATGTAGATCTTCGCATCGGGATACTGCTCGCGGACGTAGGTGGCCTGCTTCATGGATGCCATGCAGCAGATCGAGGAGCAGAAAGGCAGGTTGTTTTCGTCGCGCGAACCGGCGCACTGAACGAAGGCAACCGTCTTGGGCTCTTTTGCGTCGGAGGGCCGGAGGATCTTGCCCTGAGTCGGGCCGCCGAACGATGCGAGACGCTCCATCATGACGTTGGTGAGGACGTTGGGATAGGTGCCGAAGCCGAGCGTGTCGAGCTTCTTGGCATCATAGGGGGACCAGCCGGTCGCCCACACAATCGCACCGACCGTGAGATCGACGGTCGAGGGCTGCATGTCGGTTTCAATCGCTCCGTAGGGGCATGCTTCCTTGACCTTCTGGCCTTCGGGGCTCTTTGCGAGAGCGGGATCCATCACATAGCGCTGGGGGAACGCCATGTCGTGGGGCAGATAGACGGCCTTGATCTTGTCCATGCCGTAGTTGAAGGGATTGCTGATTTCCATGGCGCACGCCTCGGAGCACTTGCCGCAGCCGGTGCACTTTTCGTTGACGTAGCGTGGATTCAGCTTGATTTTAACGTCCCAATTCCCTTCCTGGCCGGAAACCGATTGAACCTCCGCCATCGTGAAAAAGCGGATTTTGCTGCTGTTTTTGATCCGGCGGAAATTGATTTCGAGACCGCAGTAGGGGGGGCACAGCTTCGGGAAATACTGATGAAGCTGGGCGACGCGGCCTCCCAGATAGGAATTCTTCTCCACGAGATACACCTCGTGGCCCGCTTCTGCTGCTTCGATGGCGGCGGTGAGTCCGCTCATGCCGCCCCCGACCACCAGAATACTTTGTGTTACTGCGTTAACCATGCTTATCCTCCTAAGCTGATTGAAAACGAATATCGAGAATCCCAAGTGCGATTGGGCACAATCTCCACAAAAACTCGGATTTCTCGTTCGGGGGGTGCAGTTTGGGGATCGTGCCGGGGGTGCGGGCGGAACTCAAAGCCAAACGTCTACAACAAAAAGCCCGTACCCGGGGATCTTTCTCTGACGCTGGCTTTTAAATGATCTGCGCCGCGACGTCAACCCCAAAAGCCTATATTAAGTTGTGAAAACAACAGATTACCACTTCAGTCGCCCCGGGACGGGACGCAACAGCCTGGGCGGATCTACTTTCCGGTAAATGCAATAGGACAAATTCAGAGTTGGAGCGAGCGGTCAGGCAGCGGTTTCCGGAGATAAGCACCTAGCTGGCAAGAATTGATTATGTCATATGATTCCAAACAGGTACCCGGGATTCAGAACATCTTTCAACTGAACAGACAACCCAAAACTGAAAGCGTGTTGCGACTCAGTTGCCGCTGGACCACTATCGCCCGAGGAGAGGCGCGTTTTCCGAAGCCGAGGGGCGGATGCTTACAGTAAAGCGGCCCGTCTTGCGGAGAGTTTGGCAGAACCGCAGAGCACGGGATTTCCTAAAAATCCCTCTCTGTTAACGACGGCGCAGTATGCTTCCAAATTGAGCGGCTGTCAATATTTTCGTTTATATTGAACAAATTTTCATCCGGGCAGCAACAAAAAATCCATTATTGTGCTTTGTCGGGCACTGCGGAGGTTACGGCCATCTCGGCCGCCCGGATCTCTCGCGTGATTTTTTCTATCGGTTCGACCGCCTCGATTTCCGCACCGCCGGACACGCCGTATTCCTTGAACTTCCGGGCCGTGACCAGCACGCGGCCTTCGAGCGTTCCCGCTGCCTTGTTGTAAGCGTCGACGGCTCTGCCCAGTCCCTTGCTCAGATCGGCGAAGTGCCCGGCAAGCGATCGGATTCTCTCGTAGAGGGCTTTGCCGAGATCGCTTATGGCCATGGCGTTTTCCGCGATCTGTTCCTGCCTCCATCCGTAAGCGACGGCGCGAAGCAGGGCGATGAGCGTTGTCGGGGTGGCGAGAATCACCCTCCGGTCGACCCCGAATTCGATAAGCGACGGGTCCTGCTCGAGGGCCGCGCTGAAAAAGGTTTCGCCCGGCAGGAAGAGCACCGCGAATTCAGGGGCGGGCCGGAATTGTTCCCAGTAGGCCTTCGAGCTCAGCTGCGAGAGGTGAACGCGGATCTGCCGGGCGTGTTCCTTCAGTTTTTCAACCCGCTGGTCCTCGCTTCTTGCTTCCAGCGCTTCGAGATAGGCCTGCAGGGGGGCTTTGGAGTCGACAACGACGTTCTTGCCGTTCGGAAGCTTTATAACCATATCGGGCCGGAGCCGGCCGGATTCGGTCGTGGTCGATTCCTGCTGCGCGAAATCGCAATACTCGACCATTCCGGCAATTTCGACGACGCGCTTGAGCTGGATTTCCCCCCACCGTCCGCGCACGGTCGGAGCGCGGAGCGCCTGGACGAGCGTCGAGGTCTCCCGGTTCATCCGGTCCTGGGTCGTGGAAAGGGACTTGAGCTGTTCGGTCAGGCTGACGTAGGCGGTCGTGCGGGCCTTTTCGATCATGACGATCTTTTCGTCCACCTTCTCAAGGGATTCCTTGAGGGGTTTGACAAGCTCGTTTATCGCATTCTGGCGCGTTTCGAGGTCCGTCTTTGCGCCTTCCTGGAATCTTTCGAGCGTGACCCTGGCCAGGTCGAGAAATGACTGGCTGTTTGTCTTGAGCGCATCCGCGGAGAGGGCCTTGAAGGCGTCGGAGAGACGTGCCTGCGCCTCCTGGAGAAGGGAGAGCTTTTCGGCCGAGAGCTTTTGCTCCTCCACGAGCCGGGTTCCGAGCTCGGAGACTTTGGACTTGAGTTCCGAGTTGCGCTCCTGGACGGACCGGGCCTCGGCTTCGCGGTTGGCCAGCGCCGATTCGAGCTCCGGAATCCGGGAGTTTTTCTCTTCGGCCGCAGCCCGCCTCTGCGTCTCGGCGCGCAGCCCTTCGGTCAACGCGGCCAGATCCGCCGCGGCTTTTTCAGCGGAAGAGTTCAGCCCCAGAATTTGCTGGTCCCTTGCCGCCATGCGTTCCTGGAGGGCGGATATTTCAAGCTCGAGTTCGGCCCTTCCCTGTTCGTAGGCGGTGCGAATCTTCGAACGAACCGCGAAATAGCTCAGGACCGCCCCCACCAGGAAGCCGCCCACTGCGCAAAAGACAAGAGACAGGGGAATATCGCCCATTTTGGTGCTCCAATTTTCGAGGTTCCGATTGTACTATCGTTTGCCCCCGGGACTGTCAAACGATTTGACCCCCCCGCTTCCAACTCTTCCCAAAAAAGATTGGACCTCTTCTCCATGGACTTTTTCCGTGCTAATGGTTTTCTTCAGCAACAGTGCGGAAATTCATCGGCAGCTTTCTGGAAGTGGGCAAAATGAAAGACAGCGAAAAGAGCAAAGAGCAATTGATTGCGGAGCTGCAGGATCTGCGACGTAAGCTCGGAGGGGTTCCGCCGGGTCCGCATGGAGACGGCCCGGTACCGGAAGCGGCGGCCCCGAGCGGGAATCCGTCCTGTGGTATTTTCGATTCGAACAAGCCCGCAATCGCTTTATCCCATTCCGGGGCGAGCGAAGAACCCGGCTGCGGACAGGCGCGGAGGCATGAACGCTTCGCGGAGATATCGGATCTTGCGGATTGCTTTCCGGGCCTTGTCTGGATAGCCCATGATTCCGAATGCCACCACATTACCGGCAACAGGAGAGTCCGCGAACTGCTGGGACTGTCGAGCAATCACGATCCGGCCGGTCTTGTCACAGGAGGGTGGGGGGCCGGCCATATCAAGGCGCTGAAAGACGGGGTGGAAATTCCCGTGGAGGAACTCCCGGTACATATGGCGGCAAAAGGCAAGGAGGTCCGGGACTTCGAGTTCGAGGTGCTTCTGAAAAACGGTGGGCCCCTGCATCTTTTTGGAAATGCTTCTCCGCTAAACGATGTGGAGGGAAAGACTTGCGGAGCGGTGGCCGTCTTCGTCGATATCACGGGCCGCAGGCGCTCTGAAGACTATCTGCGCAAATTCGAACTGCTTGCCGCAAACAGCCGCGACATCATCCTTTTCATGAGGGCGAGCGACGGCCGCATCCTGGAGGCCAACGCGGCGGCGGTTCACGCCTATGGATACGGCCGTTCGGAACTTCTGGGGCTTTCGCTGCAGGATCTGAGAGCGCCGTCCACGAAAAGATCGGCTGTTGCACAGATGATCGAGGCCGAATCGAAGGGCATCCTTTTCGAGACTTTTCATCAGCGGCGCGACGGCAGCACATTTCCCGTTGAGGTAAGCTCGCGGGGGGGCGTGATCGGAGGGACCCGGACTCTGGTGAGCGTTGTCAGGGACATTACGGAACGCAAACAGGCCGAAGAAATTACGCGCCGGAGCGAGGCGCGCTTCAAACTGCTCTCCGCCACCGCGGGAAGGCTTCTTGCCGCAGATCAGCCCCAGGCCGTGGTAAATGAGCTATGCCGCAATGTCATGGACCACCTCGACTGCCACGCCTTCTTCAACTATATCGTCGACAGAAAAACCGGGCGGCTGCACCTCAACGCTTGCGCCGGGATTTCCGAGGAACAGGCCCGTGAAATCGAATACCTTGACTATGGAGTCGCCGTTTGCGGTTGCGCCGCACAGGGCGCCTGCCGCATAGTCGCCGAAGACATTCAGCACTCCTCCGATGTCCGCACGCTGCTCGTCAAGTCCTTCGGAATTCAGGCCTATGCCTGCCATCCTCTGATGGTGCAGGGACGCGCCATCGGGACCCTGTCGTTCGGCACAAAGTCGCGGCCCGGTTTTCCGGAACAGGACCTGGCCGTGATGAAGACGGTTGCGGATCAGGTGGCTTCGGCAATGGAGCGCATGAGGCTCATCGAGGAACTCGAAGAGTCCCGCGACGAACTGGAGAGGCACGTTCGGGATCGGACCGCGGAGCTGGCCAAAACCGTTGCCGATCTCGAGGCGACGAACCAGGAGCTTCAGGATTTCGCCTACATTGCCTCCCACGACCTCCAGGAACCCCTGCGCAAAATACAGACCTTTGGAAGTCTTCTGCAGCGCTCCATCGCGGATAAGCTCGACGAAACCGAAAAGGATTACCTGGCGCGAATGGAAAGCTCCGCCAGGCGGATGCGCCAGTTTATCCTGGACCTCCTGGATTATTCCCGGGTGAGGTCGATGCCCTCGCCCTTCACGCTCGTTGATCTCGGAGACATTGCCCGGGAAGTCCTCCAGGTGTTTGAATTCCACCTGCAGCGAAACGGGGGCTTGGTCGAGATTGCCAAACTCCCGCAAATCGAGGCGGATGCCACGCAGATGAGGCAACTGCTCCAAAACCTTATCGGCAACGCTCTGAAATTCCAGCCGCCCGGGGCGGCTCCAATCGTCAAAATATGGAGTAAATCCGTAAACAGGACGACCTGCCGGATTTGCATCGAAGACAACGGCATAGGGTTTGACGAAGCATATCTCGATCGCATTTTCTCTCCTTTCCAACGCCTGCACGGCCGGCACGAATACGAGGGAACGGGGATGGGGCTCGCCATCTGCCGCAAAATCGTGGAACGCCACGGGGGAAGCATCTCGGCGAAAAGCAGGCCCGGCAAGGGGTCGACATTCATTATCACTTTGCCCGTAAAGCACAAGGCGGCGGACGACGACGAAGTCCTGCAAGGCCCCGGGACACTATCCTGTTGATTGCGGGAGGCTTCATGCACTCCAACCTGCGCACCCATGTCCACCTGATCGTCTTTTCGCTGGCGATGGGGGCAATTGTGCTCCTCGTGATCGAATACCTCATGAATCGCGAGGTTTCCTTCAGACCCGACGATCCTTGTTTCCTCCTTCTCAGCGGAGGTTTTTTTCTGCTCTTTCTCCTGTGCCGCTCCCTGGCCGCACGCGCGGTGAGATGCTCTGTTTGCGGAACCGTGGCGCATGACGTGCTCATACTCGGAGACGGCGAGAGCAAGCGGTTTTGCCGGGAACACGCGATAGATCGGTTCCGGAAGGAATTCACCGCGCATGCAGGGAAGATGGTCGTCTTTCATCCCTGCCTCGAATCCAGGCGAGGGCCGTACAGGTACGAATTCCGGTCCGTCGGCGACATGCCGGGAAAGTTTTTTCAAAGTGAAATGGGACGCCTCATCAAGTTGTCCCTTGCCGCAATCGGAGGGAAATGCAGCCGGTGCGGGAAGGATGCGAGCGTTGCCTATTTCGGACCGGGTTCGGTTCCCTGGGAGCCGGTTCGAGCCGACGGAACGGGCATGGGCGAATTGCATGCCGAAGAATTCGCGAGAAGGTTCCTGCCCACCTGCGCTTCCTGTATCGTAGACGAGGTAAGCTTGTCCCTGGCCCGCTTCGAGGGCAGTTTTTCCGAGGGGCTGGTCCTGCCCTACGACGGCGAGGGTGTTTTTGTCTCGCGCCTGAGCTGATGAATATCGATGCAGGGCGGTCACGAAGGGCAAGACGAACGCTTCTGAAAAGCGTGGGGGACCTGCGCGCCCCACACCCCCACGCCGCTATGCGGCTCATTTTGGCGCTACGGCTGCGGCCGTTGGCCGGCAGCCGCCGGCGCCGAGCGTTCGCCCATCAGAATTACTTGCCTTTTTGATTCAAGTTCTCCAAAATACCCGCTTCAAAGTCGTTTCCGATTCCTGCGACGCACTCTGTGAAATTTGGCCCGGTACAGAGCAAACAACATTTGAACTGGAAATCTCGATTGCTTGAAAAACAACTTTTCGAAGTTTTCACGCATTTGATGGTGGCTATGCTCGCAGGCGGGTTGATCGGGCTTGAGCGGAGCTACAACGGGCATGCGGCCGGCTTTCGCACCCACACCCTCGTGTGCATGGCCTCAACCCTGCTCATGATTATCGCCATTTACCAAAAGGACTGGTTTTCTCAGGCGCTGGTTGAAACGGTCCGGATCGATCCAACCCGTATGGCGCAGGGCGTCATGACCGGAATAGGGTTCCTCGGCGCGGGCGTCATCATGAGGGAAGGGCTATCGATTCGCGGCCTGACCACGGCGGCGTCAATATGGATTACTTCGGCAATTGGAATTCTGGTGGGTGTGGGATTCTATGGCGCCGTTTTTATCGTGCTTGCCCTGACGCTCGGAACCTTGAGCATCTTCAGGCTGGTCGAGGCCAGGCTGCCCTCGCTCATGTACGCCCACTGCTCCCTTCGCCTCAACTGCGGGCAACCGATTTCCGAAAGGGACATCAGAAACCTTATGGCAGGCCACGGTTTCGATGTCATCAATTTGAGCTATTCTCTTTTGAAAGAGGAAGGACAGTGCCTCACGTACGGCATGACCATCCGCACTCGGAAGCAGCAGCACTTCGAGCGGCTCGCCCAGGAACTGTCAAGACTTGAATCGATTCTCGAGTTCCGGATTTCCTTCACCGACTGAAAAACGCTGCCGGGCGGTTTGATCGTTCTCACCGGCCGGGGAGTCGCCTTCGTACGCATGGCACTACCACCCGCCTTTGGAGGGGAGGGCATCCTTTCCCCGAATGGGCGCAATTGGAAAACATCAAGAGAACAGAGACCGCATATGGATACCTACTACGTTGACGGCCGGTTCATGGACGCTGAAAAAGCGGTCCTCAGTGCAAATGACATCACAGTGCTGCGGGGGTACGGAATTTTCGATTTCCTGATCACCTACAACAGACGGCCCTTCTACCTCGAAGACCATGTTCGGCGCTTCCAGAACTCGGCGCGGTGCATCGGCCTGGAGATAAAGCACGGAAAAGATGAGATCTGCGAAATAGTGGAAGAAACGCTCGGAAGGAATTCGCATCACACCGAGTCGGCAATCCGCATCGTGAACACCGGAGGCGTCAGTTCCGATGGCGTGAGCCCCGAAGGCAACGGCCTCCTGATGGTCATGGTCACGCCGAAGTACATACTCCCGCCGTGGTGGTACACGGACGGGGTGAAGATCATCACCTCGGACATGGAAAGAGTCATTCCGGCATCCAAGAGCACCTGCTACCTTTCGGCGGTTTGCGCGTTGCGGGAAGCCAAAAGGCAGGGAGCGGTCGAGTCCGTTTACGTTGACCGTCACGGGCGGATTCTCGAGGGAACCACGACCAACTTTTTCTGTGTAAAGCGGGGGCGTCTGGTAACACCCGACCGGGATATCCTGCCGGGAATTACGCGAAGGGTCGTAATGGGGCTTGCCGAAAACCTGTGCGAAGTGGAAACGAGGGATATCGACAGGTCCGAACTGCCCGAGATGGATGAAGTCTTCATTACGGCTTCAAACAAGGAGGTTGTTCCGGTTGTTCTGGTCAACGGCCTGCAGATTCGAGACGGACGCGTCGGACCCCTCACGGCGGAACTCATGAAACGTTTCCGGGAATACACGACGGCCTACGGCCTCCGAAAAGCGGAACGCGACTACCGGCTTGTCATTCCTGATTTTGATTGAGGAGAATGCTGCCGGCGCCAAAGAACCGGCGACCGGGTCTTCACCGGCCCGGGCGCGGAGGAAAGGAGCGGTAGAAAATCCCCGTGCCCAGTCCCCAGGCGCCGTTGATTAAGAAAGCGGTCAGCAGAAGGGGCATGTGCCAGCCTCCGCCCATGGGGCGTCCTTTGAGCGGGAGTACCACCATCAGTGCGACCACCGACGGCAGAACGGCCCCGAAAAGAAACGCCGCGAGCCAATAGGCGACGCCGTGCGGAAAGGCTCCGGAGACGAGGCTGAAGACAACTCCCCAGATGCCTCCCCATAATGCGAGCGAGACCACCGCGGGTATGCCGAAGGGTTTCGTCGCGGCCATGGAAAACGGCGCGAACGGAGCTATCCCCAGTGACCAGATCACCAGAAGCACCAGCTGATGAAAGGTCAGGGTTGAAACGAACCCGGCGGCAAAACCATATGCAAGTTGTGCCGCCGAGCGAGGAGAAGGTCTTGTGCCTAAAGTCTTCATATAGTGTCCGGGGTGGTGCCGGTGTCGACCGTCAAGCTGCCAGTCGCCCTTCCGAGCGGATATGGCTGAGCAGAGAATGAAGATTTGCGGAGGATGCCTCCGACCGGTTCCAATGATCAATCTCCCGGTCTGGAGTGTCCAGCGCGGCAATGAGCTTTGTCATGCCTTTTTTGTAACGATGCATGACGTTCACGAACCGGCTTATGTACTCTTTTTCATTTTCGCCCTGAAGGATGTTTTCGATCATTTCGTTCGTGCTCATGCGCTTCCCTCTTTTCCATTCGTTGAAGATTGGTCCCGAGCCTCATGCATAACCTAGCACGACTGCCCGGCCATACAATTGGACCTTGGTCCAATACGGATGCGCCTAAGACAGGAAAAGAGGGCGGGGAACTGCGCGCAGCTCAACCCCCTCGCCGCTGCACGGCTCAGTTTTGGCGCTACGGGGAATCATTTCCCCGCTCTTTGGTGTTTTGAGAGAACTCTGTCAAGTCGCTTCGATATTTTCGGATAGAGCCGACCCCGCCTTTTTTGCCTCTACGTAACTCGCCGCGGCCAACGCGGCGATACAGCCGTCCGAGCCCTTGGAGATAGCGATCTGGCCGCCGGGAACGCCTTTTTCGATGAGTACCGTGTTGAGCGCGGCCCTCATCGCGTAGATTCCCGCGGAAAGGCCGGCGGGGCCGGCGCCGACAATGACCAGATCAAGGATTTCATTTCCGGGCATGAGAGATTCCCCTTTTCAGGCGTGTGGAATGAGAGGGACGGAAGACTCGCATTGAGCGGGATTCGGAAATCCTTCTGTCCCACTATAAATTTGTATGCGGACAGGAAAAGTCAAGGATGGTACGGATCGGGGGCAGAGTTGCCATGCTTGGCGTTGGGGGTGTCCCGCGGAATGGGAAAAAGGAAGCCCCGCGCCTTCGGGTCCCGGTTCTCGCGATCTGCCGGAACGGGAAGTGCGGGGCAAAAGCCGAATGTCCAAAGTTGCGCCGGAAAACCGGGGAACGTCACTGCTGAGCCATGAACCCAGAAATTATAAACATTCCGATGCTCAGGAAGAAAAAGACGTATCCCACCTTAATGAGAACGCCGGCAAATTTCCGGTTTCCCTTCGTCTTCGCCCATGTCCCCACCGTGACCAGCGCGGCGGCGACAAGGCCCAGGACTACGATGCCGGGCTTTGTGAACAGCCATTCCATTGTATCGTCGCCTCAGGACATGCGCAAAGAAGTCATTTTTTCTCTTCGATTTCCGAATAGGCTTCCAGGAAATCCGCGACACAGGTTGCGGTCCCCGTCGAGAAAGCCTTCATCGCCTCTTCGTGCAATATCTCGAGAGCGTCTTTCTTGTACTGGAGATACTCTTTCGAAGTGAGCATGCTGAACTCGCGAGGCCGGGGAAGATTGATTTCCATAACGGTCCTCACCTGCGCGGGACGATAGCTCATGATGACAAGGCGGTCCGCAAGAAAAATCGCCTCTTCGATTTCGGAGGTCACGAACAGGTTGGTTATCCTGTGCTCCTCGAACAAGCGTATGTAGTACTCCTGCATGAGTTCCCGCGTCATGGCGTCCAGGCCGCGAAACGGTTCGTCCATCATCATGACCCTCGGGGAATTGATGAGCGCCCGGACAAGCTCGGCCCTTCTCTGCATTCCGCCGGAGAGTTGGGTAGGGTATTTGTCGCGAAAATCCCCGAGCCCCACCTTCTGAAGGAGCGACAGGGCATCGCCTTCGATCTCCCTGCTGTTTCTTCCTCCCCTCATTCGGGGACCGAAGGTGACGTTTTGCATGAGCGTCATCCAGGGGAAAAGCGCCGTCTCCTGAAAAACCACCAGGCGGTCCCCGCCGGGGCCTTTGACGGGCTTGCCGTCGATGGAGATCGAACCCGTCTCGATTTCCTCGTAGCCGGCAAGCAGGTTGATGATCGTTGTTTTCCCGCATCCGGACGGGCCGATCAGGACTGTCAGCTTGCCCGGTTCAAGGGTAAACGAACAATCCTGGATGACCTTTTGCCGCAGCGGCCCCATGCCGTAGGATTTCGAGATGGAGTCTATGACCATTCGGCCTGAAGCCGCGTTGCCGTTGCCTTTTGTTTCCATACTTCCGCCTCCCCGGAAAACCGGAGCTCTAGATTATCTTCAGCCAAGGGGTCGCCCGGCCGCTGAGAAGCCGGATAATGGAGCTGGAAATATATCCGGCAATTCCGATACTGATCATGCCGATAACGATCACGGGATAGTCTCCGGCCACATAGGACCTCCATGTGAGGAACCCGAGTCCGGACCGGCTCGCAATCATCTCGGCGGCGACAACGACCTCCCACGTGATACCCATGCCCACGGTCATGCCCGTGCACAGGCTGGGAAGCGTCGCGGGCAGGACGATGCGCCAGAAGATATCCTTGTTGCTGGCCCCGAATGATCTGGCTGACCGGATGTAGCGGATATCGATGTTGCTGACGCCTCCGAGTATGTTGAGAACGGTCGTGAAAAACGCACCGAGGAAGGTCACAAACACCATGCTCATCTGCGGGGTGGGCCAGAATATGACGGAAGCGGGCACCCAGGCCAGTGGAGGGATGGGGCGAAGGACCTCCAGGATCGGGAATCCGAGGTCTCGGAACTTCCTGCTCATTCCCATCAGCAGTCCCACGGGGATGCCGATGATTTGCGCCATGACGAAACCGGAAAACACACGTTCGAAGCTCACGTACCAGGATTCCCAGTAGTAGCCGGTAAAAATCAGGCTGGAAAGGGAACCGGCAACGGCGCTCGGAGCGGGTATCATCCCGATTACGGGCAGGTGGACTCTGGCGGCGAATTCCCAGAATATCAGGGAGGCGATAATCGCGACGACGCCCCTGTAGAATGATATGTTAAAAATCGATTTTCCAAGTTTCCCTAATGAATTTGAATTCTTATTCCGGCCGGACATAGCATTGCCCTGTTTTTTCTGGGTAAAGATTACGCAAATTCCCTCTCGCCGGCTTCGAAGGCTTTTCTTGCCTCTTCCTGGACGGCTTCAAGGACTTCCATCTTCAATTCCCTGTAGCGCTCTGAAGCAAGCACCTGGAGATCGCGCGGCCTCGGGATGTCGACGTCGATCACCTTCTTGATTCTTCCGGGCCGCGTGGTCATGACGACGACTCGCGAACCGAGGTAAATGGCTTCCTCGAGGTCGTGGGTGATGAAGAAAATCGTCTTATGCGCGCGGTCGTAAACGTCGAGCAGGTGCTTGTGCATCACGCTCTTGGTGAGAGCGTCCATGGCCCTGTATGGCTCGTCCATGAGCAGGATCTTGAGATCGTTCACCATCGCGCGGGCTATTTCGACTCTCCTGCGCATGCCGGAAGAAATCTCGTTGATGTAGCAGTTGGCAATGCCCTGAAGCCCCATTTCCCCGAGGATTTTCCCGGCGGCCTGCCTGGCTTCCGCCTCAGTCATTTTGCCCTGCACGACAGGACCGTAAATGACGTTTTCCATCACCGTGTACCAGGGAAAGAGCGCACCGTTCTGAAAGACCACGATGCGGTCCGCGCCCGGTTCGGCCATTTTCTCGGGTGTGCAGATGGGAACTCCGTCAAGGGAGATCTCTCCCGAGCTGATTCCGTGAAAACCCGCTATGGCGTTGAGCAGGGTCGTCTTGCCGCAACCGGAGGGACCGACGATAACGCAGAACTCACCGGCTGGGATTTCCAGGGAACAATTGTCCAGCGCCAGGACGTGGGCACCTTCGGGATCGAAGATCTTGGTGACGTTCCTGATGCTGACACTACCGACAGTGGATCCGTTATTGGACATATATGTATTTCCGTTTCGGCGCAGGTCACTACCAGGGATCAGGGAGAGACTTCTCTCACCTTCCACTTCATCAGAAGAGCGCCCACAAATCTGATGGCGGCACTGCTGGCCCACCCGATAAAGCCCAGGGTGACCATGGCTATGACGATTATTGGATACTGGACCATTACGAAGGAGTTCCAGATAAGGTATCCGAGCCCGTACTCGCCGGCCAGCATCTCCCCCGCGACGAGGGAAAACCAGGCCACGCCCATGCTGATCTGGAGACCGGTGAAGATGTAGGGCAGGGCTCCCGGCACAACCACGCGAAAGAAAATGTGCCGGGGCTTGGATCCGAGGCATCGGGCGGCGCGAAAATAGACCTCGTCTATGGATTCCACTCCGAGCAGCGTATTCAGGGTTGTTGCGAAAAACGCCGCCAGAAAGGTCAGATAGACGATGGCTGCTTCGCGGGCGGGCCACATCAGGATCGCCAGGGGAACCCATGCGAGCATGGGGATTGGCCTCAGCGTCTCGTCGATTGGAAAGGTATAATCCCTGAACACCTTTTTCCAGCCCATGAACAATCCGAGCGGCACGCCGAGCAGTGTGGCCAGTCCGAATGCCTCGAACACGCGCATCATACTCTTGATGATGTGCAGGTAATACTCGGAAACGTAAATGGAAATACCGTAAGAGGGATCTTCGGAGAGCCACTCGCGAATCACCGCGACAGGGCCGGGCAGCTTCTCGAAGCGTGGCAGTTTGAACAACTCCGTCGTCATGTACCAGACGGCCAGAAACAGAAGCAGTCCGGCCACCATGAGATACGGCCTGGGGCTCTTTATCCACTGCTTGAGCCTGAAGGCCATAGCCTCGAAATTTGTGATTTCCGCGAGGACGGCATCACCTTTGGGTTTGGCAGATGGTATCTGCATGAGAGACTTATCCTTGATGAGAAACGATCCGGGCCGCCGGCAAGGCCGGCCTCATCCCCTCCGGTCCCTGCGGGGCGGGGACCGGAGGATAAAAATCAACGCCTATTTGAAGGGGCATTTTTCCGGAGGCTCGCCGATGATAACCGCGACCGGAGAGGTCAGGTTCTTTTCCTTGAGCACCTTGCGGGCTATGGAGTCATCCACCGTCTTGGGAAGCGGCTTGTCGTACTTGATAGCCTTTTCGCTAAGCAGGAAGGCGTAAACGTCGGCTATATTCTTCTGCACCTTCTCATCGAAGATGAAGGGCTTCCATTCCCTTTCCTTCGTTCCGCCCACATTTTCGGGGATCTTGCCGTAGATGGAATACCAGAGAACCTTTTCGGGGATACCGGTTGCATTTTTCGCAATCATCTTCGTCACTTCAGCCCAGTTCTTCGGATCGGACATGTAAATCTGGGCGTCCAGTTCGGCGCGAATCCATGCTTCGGCAAGGTCGGGGCGCTTGTCGACGAAATCGCCCCTCATCAGCAGGATTCCGAGATCGGGGTTGTTCACGGAGGTTCCCGTTGCGGCAATGCGCGCAATTCCCTCGCCGACCAGATCGGTAACCCTGGAGATGGTGGGTTCCCACATCGCGGCTGCATCCAGTTTGCCGATGCGGAAGTTGCTTCCGATGACCTCAATCGACTGGTTCAGATACTCTTTGGGTTTTACGTTGTATTTCGCGAAAACCATGCGGAGATACTGGTCGGCCGCACTGCCCTTGGGCGCCGCGACGATCTTGTCATTGAGCCACTTGATGGCTTCTTCCTGGTTCTTGAACTGCGGGGCGTCCTTCTTCACGAGAAGAAGCGAGCACCGCATGCCGTCGGACATGCCGAGGCTGGCAACCATGCGGATGTTTGCCTGATCGGGCTTGGTCGATGCCAGCGTGGCGGGCATGATGCTCATGTAGCCGATCTGCTGTTTGCCCGCCAGCATGTTGTTGGCGATGATCGAACCCTGGAGAGCGGGTTGGAACTCAACGGTCACGTCCTTCGGGAAATACTTCTTCCAGAGGCCGAGTTCCTGGTTGACCGCCACTTGGTAGGAGATGGTGTCGAAAGGTTGGAATCCGACGACGACGGTTTCTCCCGCGGAACAAACGGTGGTGAATGAAGCGAGGAACAGAAAAAACAATACCGCAACTGTGCATTTCCGCATAAAACCCTCCAAGTAAGAGATGTAACGTAGAACCGACTTCAGATTACTTCCGCTATAGCTTCCGCTCTTGTACTCGGTTTATGGCGTGGGGCGCACAAATTGCCGGGAATTACCCCGGTAAATCGAAACCACCGTTTTCGTTCAAGCGTGCACAAGTGCAAATAATCGACTGCAGGCCGCATGCGAAACGTGTTTTTCTCGCGGTTCCGAGAAGGTTGTGCGGTACCAAAGCCCCCCGGCAATGGTACCGCAAGTGCACTAGCCCTGCAGCCTACCCGGTCAAGATGGAACCTCGACGCGGTGTGTTGCCGATGTCTGCCAGGCTGCAAAACGGAAACGGTCCCCCACCGTGCATTGAGAGATATTGCAATGGAGGTGCCATCTTGACCGGGGGCAAAAAAGGCCCCTTTCGAGGCCTGCGAACGGGTGCAGCGCCGCCTCGGAAAGCGGAGGCAAGCTGTTGAATTTGCTTTGTATAGTTCTGGCGGTCCCAAGGTCCTTCGCGCTCCGGTCCACCGTCCGGTGTCATAAAAAGGAGGTGTAGACTGAGAGTATATATGTCGCAATGTTGCAACGGGGAGTATTTGACGGTCCTGCTGTCCGGGACTGCAGCACTCGGGAGAAAATGGGCAGGAATAAATCACCCGAAAGTCGCATCGAATGCTACCGACCGGGGCTCGAGCTGGGTCCGTTTTATCCGGAGGATCACTGCAAGTGTTGCACGGCTGCATCATTTGAGGCAACATTGCAACGAGCCCCAGACGTTTTTATCGCAATTCCATGAGCATATTTTAGAGAAAGCGTGAAACTGAACATACTGAATGCACTAATTTGTGCCAACCGTATTCCATCGTCTGAATTCTCGCTTTTTTGAGCGTTTTTGAGCCATCCCTCACAACCGTCACATTGCAGTAAAAGCAAGAAGTAATGATTCCCCAATTTTAACAGAATCCCGCGAGATTCGGGACAAAAAAAAGCGGGGGAATGATTCCCCCCGCACCCCCGCCAGTATCGGCCGCGGCCGCAGTGCCAAAATGAGCAGCGCAGCTGTGTGTGGGGTGTGGGGAGCATGCTCCCCACGCGTT
>JAJFVB010000202.1 GCA_021372055.1 Desulfobacteraceae bacterium
GTCTCTCTCGTCGCTCGGACGGCGCGTTTCAACAAGCGTAAGGCCCTCGATATCCCTTGGGACGACGCACGCAACAGCGTAATCCTGGTCCTCTTCCTTGTAGCCGCTGCCGGGCATGAGGAAGATTTCGTTCGATGCCGCCGCACCGCAGATCATGGCCTTAACGCCGCTGATCACGATGCCGTCCGGCTTTACTTCTTTAACGCGCAGGTTTGCATCGGGATTTGCCTGCTGCGAGGGGCGCATGCTCCGATCTCCCTTGGCGTCGGTCAATGCGCCGGCCACGACGAGGCCTTTTTCCTGACACTTGAGTATCCAGTTTTTCAGCCGTTCCTGGTAATTGGTTCCGCAATCCTTGTCGATCATAGCCGTCACGTTCCACATGACGTTCTGCGCGTTCCAACCAACGCACACGCCGCCGTTGCAGCTTCCGTTGAACCGGTACATCCACCTTTTGAGCTTGGAGTTGGCCATGATTTCTTCGAGTGTGCCCATCATGCCGTTCCAGCGGTGGATCTGTTCGCCGGTAAACGATGAAACCATGGTGAAATCGGCGGCGTACTCGGGATCATGGGAAGCGTCGAACGCCCGTGCATGGCTCTCAACCGTGCGTTTTGTCGCCGGATCGGTCGTGATGTCCTTGATAAGCTTGCCGAACTTGTAGACGTTGGGCCGCATTGCTTTCAGGGAATTCAGGTAATCTTGTCTCGTCTTCAATGCCATGATCTTTCTCCTCGTATGTTTTTGATCCTGCGTTACGGCCACGGACTATGCCCGGGAACCATTCCCGTTTTTCGCCATGATCTCCGGCCCGATGCCCATGGGAATCTTTTCACTGAAGATCCTCGGATCCATCGGCTTGAGATCGACGGCTATATGAGGCTTGAATTCCATCCGATCGAGAATGTCCTTCTGCAGATCCATACCCGGCGCGATTTCAACCAGCGTCACTCCCTCCGGTCTCATCTCGAAAACGGCGCGCTCGGTCACGTAGAGGATCTTCTGCCCGCTCGTTCTGCCGTAATCGCCGGGGAAGGTGATCTGCTCGACTTTTTTGACCAGCTTCTTGATCTTTCCTTCGTTCACGATCTTCAACCTGCCGTCTTCAACCGCGATCTTGAGCCCGCCGGCGGTGAGGGTCCCGCAGAAAACGACGGTCGGGGTGCTCTGCGTGATGTTTATGAAACCACCCGCTCCCGCGATCCTCGGGCCGAACTTGCTCACGTTGACGTTGCCGGTCTCATCCATCTCGGCCATCCCAAGAACGGCCAGATCGAGGCCGCCGCCATCGTAGAAGTCGAACATGACGTCGTGGTCGATTATGGCCTCGGGGTTCACCGCCGTACCGAAATAGAGCCCACCGAGCGGGACACCGCCGATAACGCCGGGTTCGACGGTCATCGTCATGCTTCCGCTGATGCCCTCCTCGGCGGAGACAACCCCAACGCTTTCCGGCATGCCTATTCCGAGATTCACGACCGCATCGGGCACCAGTTCCATCGCGCAGCGCCGGCAGATGATCTTCCTCTCGCTCATCGGCAGAGGCGCAACCGCCTTGAGCGGCACTCTGGTCTCGCCGCAAAGGCTGGGATTGTAGGCTTCGGCCATCGGCACCTGCCAGTGGTTTTCGGGCTTCGCGACCACGATGTAGTCGACGGCGATTTTAGGAAGCTTCACCATCATCGGGGGAATACTCCCCGCCTGAACGACTCTTTCCACCTGCACGATGACCTTGCCGCCGGAACCCTTGGCAGCGAGCGCGAGCAGCATGAACTCGAGGGCGATCGATTCCTTTTCCATCGACACGTTGCCGTTTTCGTCGGCGGTCGTTCCCCTCACGATCGCCACGTCAACCGGGAAGGACTTGTAGAAGAGATATTCCTTGCCGTCGATTTCCATCAGCCGGACGACTTCCTCGTGACTGATGCTGTTGAGCTTGCCGCCCTCGACCCTCGGGTCGACAAAGGTCTTGAGGCCGACGTGCGTGAGGATGCCCGGCTTTTTCCCCGCAATTGCCTTGTACAGGTGGGCCATCACGCCCTGCGGGATGCAATAGGCTTCGATCTTGTTGTTCACCGCCAGCTTGATCGTATCGGGCTGGAGGCTCCAGTGGCCGGACTGGACTTTCTTGAGGAGTCCTTCTTTCCCCCATCGGTTCAGGCCCCAGTTCGATTTTCCGTCATTCTGGCTGGCAAGGTGGGTAAGTGTGAGGTTGCGCGGTTCACCGGTTTCGAGGAATCGCTTTTCGATTGCTTTCGAGATCTCTTCCGGGTGCCCCATTCCAACGAATCCGGAGATGGCAATGGTATCCCCCGTTTTTATCAACTGGACCGCTTCCTCAGCTGATATGAACTCCGCCATCTGTCACTCCTCCTATGTCCAAAGATCGTTCCGTTCGCGCATACATTCGACAGTCCCGGGCAACCCTGAATATGGCAAGGGTCGTGCCAGTCGGGACAAATCAGCAATAGGGTGTTGCAAGTAGGCGCTGGGTAAGGATTTCTACTGTGGGACTACAGCGTTGGGCGAATAGATGCCTTGAGTCGTTTTCGAATCGGGTTATCTGCCCCTTCGCGCCACGCGATGAATGTGTGCTAAGATCTTCGAGTTCAAAAGCGGGAATGCGCTGAAATCGCATCGGCGAACCGAATTCGGTTCGCCGATTGAGTACGCTCCCGTGAGGGTGAGTCGATGGAGGAAACTATTTCTCTTACAGCCTCATTCTGAGGTCGTCGTTAAAGAGGCTGGAACGATCGTGATCCGCATCCGAAAACGGGATCTTGTACTTCTTGAGCTTCCGCATGACGGCGGACTGGCTTATCCTGAGCACCGATGCGGCTTTGCGCGTACTGCCGTGCTTCTTTAGAGCCTGGCGAATCATCTCTATCTCGAGGTTCTCCACCGCCTTGTTCAGCGGCAAATTGGGAACGGTCATCGTCGTCCCACCGGCCGGCAGACTGTAATTGACCATGAATGCAGGCAGATGGCCGATCTTGATCTCCTCGTCCTCGGTCATCACAAGCATCCGCTCAATCACATTTTCCAGTTCCCGGATATTGCCGGGCCAGGAATAGTGAACAAAATGGTCGATAACCATAGGCGAGAATCGTTTCTCAAACTGGTACTTCTTATTGATTTTCTCAAGAAAAGTCAGGACAAGCGGGGGGATGTCCTCCTTGCGCTCCCTTAGCGGAGGGATTTCTATCGATACCACATTCAGCCTGTAATAGAGATCCTCCCGGAACATTCCCGATGCCACCATCTGAACAATGTTCCTGTTGGTTGCGGCGATGATTCGCACGTCGACGGGAAGCGACTTGATTCCGCCGACCCGCATGATCTTGCGGTCCTGCAACGCCCGCAAAAGCTTGACCTGCAAGCTGAGCGCGATGTCCCCTACCTCATCAAGAAAGAGCGTGCCCTTGTCGGCAAGTTCAAACAGGCCCGGTTTTCCCTGTTTTTTCGCGCCGGTAAACGCTCCGGCCTCATACCCGAACAACTCGGATTCCAGAAGGTTCTCGGGAATGGCCCCGCAGTTGACTTTTATGAGCGGACCGTTTGAGCGGTGGCTGCACCGGTGTATGGCATTTGCGATCACTTCCTTGCCGACGCCGGATTCCCCGGTGATAAGCACCGTGGAGTCCACCTTGGCGACCTGGGCCGCCATCTCGAATATCCGTCTCGTTTTGGGGCTTCTCGCGACGACGTTGTCGTCCCTTCCGATCTGCTGGAGGCGCATCTGTTCGAGTTCCGCGGCATAGATTTCGTTGAGTTGACGGGTCTTTTCGAGAAGGTCTTTGAGGTAGAGGATTTCGGTGATATCACGGACATTTACAACAACCCGCTTGATACGCCCGTCCTCTGCGAAAATCGGAATTCCGGTGGCCATTATCTTCTGGCCCACCTTGTCTCCGGCGGTCATCTCCAGCATGATCGTCGTTTTTCGCTGCTGCCTCAGGGCCTCGTAGGCGCAAGACTCGGAGTACATCCCGTCACGCACCAGACTGCTTGCAAATCTCCCAACGACATGCGCCCGGTCGACTCCACAGATCCTCTCCCAGGCGCTGTTGACCATGAGGACCCTGCATTCACCGTCCGTGATGAACAGGCCGTCGTGCGAGGCCTCCAGCACATCTTCCAGTTCGCAACTTGAGCACTGCAAGAGAAGACTCTCCGCCCTTTCGGCATGAACGGAACGTTTGCACAATCTCCCCATCTTCGCGACCTCCTGAGAGTCATGATCAACAAGTCACAGGAAAGAACCGCAAGCCTCCTGAGGGGGTGAAAAACTTCAAACAACCCGGATTATTTCTGCAAATCGAATGCCAAATATTGAGATGATGTGAAACGGTGTTGTAGATACCCGCGCGCGCTCAATATAGCACAATTCAAAACCGGTTCGCCAGAAAAACAGTAAATTCAAATATTTTGACCAGGCAGATTCCCTGCGCGGGTACCCGACGGTTGCGGCAAAGCATTTGCAGCAAAGGATTCGCGCCAAATGCAAAGGGCCCCGGATTCGGCGGGCCGGCCGGTCCGGGGTCCATACACAGCGCGGAAGAGATGTTCGGATGCATCGGCTAAAGCGCCCGCCACCCTTGTCAATCCACATCTTATTTATAAATATTCGTGTTTTTCGTGCTCGAACTGAATACGTCACGGTCCACGATGACGTTTAGCAGGGCCGGATTGCCTTGCGCGATCGAGAGCCGGGCGGATTTCGCCAGGTTTTGTCACATATTCTCCATGTCCGCCCATGGCTTCGATTATCTTATTATATCTTGTAAACGAGAGGGCATTGGCCGCATCCCCCCTGCCCGGCCCGTATTTTTTCAATGGTGAAAAAGCCTGCTTTGCGGAAATGTTCTCTGTTGCGTGAAGCCGGATGGCGCTTGCGGTTAGGATTTCGCTACGTCTTCTTCGCCGGGTTCCTTATAGAGTCGGAGAAATCCCGGACGCCCGCGCGAAAGCTTAGAGTGATTCGATTCCCGCGGGCGCGAAATTTCATTTTGAACTCATCGCGAGGGATCGCTTCTCCCGCGATTCCCGGCCGTCAGGGAAGCTTTGAATTCAGGTACCGCACACCCTCTTCGAAACACCGTTCGACTCGCTCCATACAGGCAGCGACTTCGGTATTGTAGTTTTCCACGAAATCCACGTCCCGGATCGCCGGAAGGTTTATCCGCACATTGGCGGCGGCAACCACCGCCGCGGCATAGGACAAATGCAGGGCCGCACCGGCGTCGGTGAGCGTGTTGGGGTTGCCTTTCTCCAGCACTTCCGCGGCGACCTCGATCAGCATTCCCGAGGCTTTGAGCGTCTCCAGGGGAACTCCAGCGGCAAACTTCATCGCCTCCTCTATCGCCCCGGCGCGTGCCGATTTTTCATCCTCGCTCCCCTTGGGCAGCCGATAGGCCGCCATGACCATGGAATAAGCGTCAGTGTCCTCCTGTGCAAGATCGAGAAACCGCCGCTTGAGTTTCGCGGCCGACTCGCCGGCCCGCCCGACATCCTCCCAGACCGCTTTGAACTTTTCTTTTCCGAGCGTAAGCGCGGAGACCATGGTCGAAAGCGCTGCGGCAAGGCTCCCGCAAAGGGCCGCAACCGCACCCCCGCCCGGGAAAGGAGTCCCGGCCCCAAGTTCATCGATAAATTCGCGAATGCTCAATTCCGCAAGTTGCACGTGCACCTCCCCCGTTCTCTTAACGCTTTTGAAAAACGTGGGGGAGCTCGCCCCCCACCCACCCCCTCGCCGCGACGCGGCTCATTTTCGCGCCACGGTTGCGGCCGTTGGCCTGTAGCCGCCAGCGCCGAGGGTGCGGGGGAATCATTCCCCCGCACTTTGGTGTTGGGTGTTCTGAGAGGTATCAACTTGAACGCCGTTTGGTATAATAAATCAGGATCCGAACTCCGTCATCAACTCAAGCATTTTCAGTTCTATGATCTGTCCCGGCACAAACCCCGCCATCTGCATGTAGTAGGAAGCGCTGTCCAGAAGGGCCGCAGCGGGCAGCATGCCGTAGATCTCCGTTTCGAGCAGCGAGACGCCCCACCTCCGGGCTTCCATCCGTATCAGTTCGACAACCCGGTAGAGGGCGTTCTTCTCGTAGTCCACAATGTTCATGCTCACCTGGACGATGCCGCGCT
>JAJFVB010000221.1 GCA_021372055.1 Desulfobacteraceae bacterium
GTCGTGCCTTGCCCTCTTCCTTATAGTATACCCTGACTTCGTCGCCGGAGTCCCAGGTCGATTCGGGATACTTCGATGCATCGAAATATTCCGCGGGCAGAGAGAAGGTCGTAAGGGTCTTCTGACGGGATGAATAAATCGTTATGGTCTTCTTGTCCCTGTCGATGGCCGGGAGCTTCTTCGCTTTCTTCTGCGCTTCATCAAAAACGGCTGGATCGTTCTTCCCGACATTCTCCTTTTGATCGATCAGCGTGTACTGAATCGTTTTGAACTGCTGCGTGGCCGGATCGAACACGGTTATCTCGTTCTTCTTTGTGTCGATCTTCATCCGCAGACCCGCCTTTGGCTCCTCGCCCATTTCTTTGGGTTCTTTGGGGATTGCGTAGGTAATAGGCGGCAGATGGGTGTACTCGGGATTGTGTGAATCGTTTTTGACATCGCGGATAAACGTGACCGTACCCTTTTCCTTATCGAACTTCACCACTCTTCCCTGGTCGACTTTGCCGTATTCGCACCCGGTGATCAGTGATGTCACCGGCAGTATCAGAACAATTGCCAGCAGTAGCTTAAAATACCTTGCCATTATGTGTCTCCCCTGATTTCGGTCTCGGTGCGGATCGCAAATCAACTGTTCACGCTGCTCAGTGAAGCCTTCTTCCTCGCGGACACTTCCGCCTTCGCACCCTGCACCATTTTTACGAAAATATAGATGGTGAGCGCACTGACCACGGCCAGCACGACGAAGGTCGCGGCATCGTCACATAGATTCTTCGTCGCGGGAAAATAAGTCGGGATGAGCTTCAGGGCAACGGAGATCGCACAGCCGACAACCGCGCAGCCGAACGCTATCCGGATTCCATAACCCTTGATGTACTTGGTTGCAACGGTGCCGACCTGCGCGCCGATGGCTGCGCCGATGAGCATTACCAGGGCGGCCACGAGTTCGGTGCGGCCCTTGAATGTGTAGGTTCCGGCACCGTAGAGACCCGAGATCATAACCTCGAAAAGGTCGGTACCAACCGCAACGTGGGTTGGACATCCCACGATGTAGATGAGCGAAGGCATACGGATGAGACCGCCGCCGATTCCGAGAATTCCGGCGAGCCAGCCCGTGAGGAAGCTCACCATGATGGGCAGCCATGCGGAACAGTAAATGCCTGCGACATTCAAGTGGATCATAGGGGGGATCTTGATCTTGTGGAATGTCTTGTGCCATTCGAGACCCGTGGCGAGCTTGTCGAGTTCCTTGCCTGCCTTGGCGGCTTCTCTTTCCTTGGCTTTGCGCTTTGCAACGTCGGAAAACACCATGTAGGTGATAAAAATCAGAAGGATAATGTAGAGCCAGCGAACGACGAGATCGACCCTGCCTATGCGTTCGAGCCACATGATCATCTGAGCGCCCACTTCGAAACCGATGACTGTGCCGAACAACATGATGAAACCGAGTTTGTAGTCGACGTTTCCGAACTTGCCGTGCCGCATGGTGGATATGAGGGATTTGCCGGCCATGTGCGCAATGTCGGTTCCGATCGCGAAAGCCATGGGGAAACCGAGCATGTTAAGACCGGGGGTAACCATCCACGCACCACCCATGCCGAAGAAACCGCCGATAACGCCAACGCCGATTCCAAGAATAATCAGACCGGGCCAGAAAATCTGAACGCCCGCAATGGGCATCGTCATGTAGAGCCAATCCATGAAATAACCTCCTAAGCGATAGTATTCAGTTCCCGTATAAATTCCTTGGGGGATCGCTATTTCTAATGCTCGGCCAGATCGCGGGATTTCAGGTCGATACCGATGTGCGTCATGACGATGTCGGCCAGTATGCCGAAAAGAACGCCCACAACGGGAATGATGATGACGGTAAGAAGGGTGAATTCGGCGTGGCTCTCATTGTACATATTCGCCCACCATGCCATGATGCCGCTGAGATTCCTGGTATCCGCCACGAGAACGATCGGCGCCGCCCCTCCCCCTCCGGCCGCCGCCGCAAGGGCCGGCAGAAGGAGTGAAACGAGTGAACTGAAACTGAACCATTTGAAGAACCTGCCCATCTCCATTTACCTCCGTTAAAGTTCGGTGCACGCTCCAAAACCCGAAGACGGTTCGAAAGACCATCCCCTTGCAAATTCAAATTTCTCCGAGAGCAAAATGAAAAGACCGGAATGCCTGGTCGGTATTTCGATCGAAGCGCTATTCCGGTTTGAGCAATTTGCATGCCATGGTGCATCACAGGGAAAAGCGATAAATTCTAATTAAAACCGATGCTTAAAAAACGACCGAAGGAACTCTTGCGGGAACCGCAGGCGAAGTGAAACCAAAAAGCGACAGTCTGAAACCAGCAGGAGACAGGAGTAATGCTCAGGTCGGATCGGTCCGGTCGAAAGCGAGGGTTTCATCTATAAGTTTTCTCAGCGAATTCACCATGATCGGTTTGATAAAGCACCTTGAGGCACCCTTATTGGCAGCCTCTTTTAGCTTGTCCTTTTCGCTGAGATAGGCATTGACGATCACCGTCATCGGGCGGCCCATCTTCCGGATCGCCTCGATCAGCATGAAGTGGTCATTCCGGAGAAGCCCGAGATCGGCAAGCACGCAACTGAACGCGATTTCCGCAATCAGGCTTCGGGCGTTATCGGCCGA
Organism: Desulfobacteraceae bacterium; assembly: GCA_021372055.1. Taxonomy (GTDB): domain Bacteria; phylum Desulfobacterota; class Syntrophobacteria; order Syntrophobacterales; family Syntrophobacteraceae; genus SbD1. The sequence continues at coordinate 2,647 of JAJFVB010000221.1, forward strand.
CTGGACCCAGTAGCACTTCCAACCGGGGGTATGCGTCTCCAGCGCTCTTGCGAACAATTCGGCGTTATCCCTCTCGGGATCGAGTATAAGCATGTTCCTGCGACTTTTCTCGTCCATGCCCCGCCGTTTCTGAAAAGGATTGAGAGTCTTCGTATCGAGCACCGGTCGCTTGCGCCGGAGCAACAAAAACCGGGCGGAGAAGACAATCCCGCGGCCCGTTTGGTGTTTCATTCCGTACAAACTCCGTGCCAGAATGTTTCTCAGGCGGGACGAGTTCTTCGGGGGGACTGATAGCAATGAGCGTTCAAGATGACACCAAGCTTTCAGACCGTGGGGAGCCCGCTCCCCACACCCCACACGCAGCTGCGCTGCTCATTTTGGCGCTTGCGGCTTGGCCAACGGCCCGCCGCAAGCGCCGGAAATCCCGAGGGGGCGCGGGGGAAATCATTTCCCCCGCTCTTTTCCATTCGTTCTAATGCTCCGCCGGGGCGGGGGGAAGCATGATGCGGAAGGTGGTTCCGGACATGCCGGGCGCTTCCTCCTCGTTCACGCTCTGACATTCGATTGTGCCTCCATATTTCGTTATGATTCCATAGCTCACGGAAAGGCCGAGGCCCGTGCCCTCCCCCACTTTTTTCGTTGTGAAAAACGGGTCGAAAATTTTCCTGAGGAATTCGCGCCTGATCCCCGTGCCCGTATCGGAGACTATCACCTCGGCGGTGCCGAGGGCGTTGCCGCTCAACCGGGTCACGACGGTCAGCACGCCCTTTCCGTGCATGGCCTGGACCGCATTGGTTATGAGATTGAGGAAGACCTGCTGCAGGCCTCGGGAGTCACCCCGGACGCGCGGCAGGTTCTTTTCAAGCGAAAGCACCAGCTTGATATTGTTGATGTCCAGGTTGTGTCCGACAACGGAGATGATGCTTTCGACATTCTCATTGAGGTCGCAGGATTCCTCCGTCTCCTCGCTTATCCTCGCAAAACTCAGCAACCGCTCGACAATGCTCTTGCAATGAAGGCCGTGCCGTTCGATTGTCTTCAGGTCGTTGTACTCGATTGTTCCCGGTTCCATCCTCTCGATCAACAGATCGCAGAACCCGAGCATAATACCGATCGGGTTGTTGATTTCGTGCGCCACCCCGGCCGCCATCGTGCCGAGAGATGCGAGTTTTTCCGTGTTGATGAGCTGATTTTCGATGTTCTTTCTCTCTGTAATATCCCTTGCTATTCCCAGGGCGAGTTGTTCGCTCTTCTCCCCTTCTATGGGGATATACTGGATATTGAACCAGAAGCTCCCGGCGGCGACGTCCAGGCGGCTTTCCACCGTGCTGCCCTTCCCCGACTTGAAAGCCTCACCGACTGTTCTGAGCTGCTCGTAGACCTGCTCGCGCGGGAGGAACCGGTAGAGGCTCTGCCCGTTGAGGTTTTCGGGATTGAACCCGAAAAGCCGCGCCATGTGCCGGTTCGCGGTCTTAATGATGCCGTTGGCGTCCAGGGTGAAAATGAGGTCCTCCGCGCCTTCCACAAGGGACCGGTACTTGGTTTCCGAGCGTTCGAGATCATCGGCGTACTTGCGTATGTCGTTGGTCTTGACGTCCACCTCGTGTTCGAGCAGCGTGGACCATCTCAGCTCATACAGGACGACAACCAGGCTCCCGAGGCCGATTATGAAGACAACGAGGGCCTGGAGCAGGAACTGTCGCGTGTAAACGGCGTCGATAACCGACTCGACCTCCCGCACCGGCGCGACAACGGCCACGGACCAGATGTAATTCACATTGGGGCCCTGAATGTGAACCGGAGCATAGGCGATCAGCTTTTGCATCGGTTCGACGACCTCCCGGTGCCACCCGGATATGTAGGATGCCATGCCTTCGCGGCCCTTCAGCATTTCCTCGCGCTGGATCTTGTCGATTTCCGCAAAGGATATGGCCGGATTGCGGTTTGACCGGGCATCGAAGGCGTTGTCGCCGATGAAGGCGGGCTCGGGATGATAGATGAAGTTCCCGGATGCGTCGAGAACCCAGGCATAGCCGGTCTTGCCCGAGCGGATGACCGGCATGATTTCGTGCAGCATATTGCTGATGTTGACCGTAAACTTGAGATATCCCGCGAACGCGCGGGACGGTTGCGGGTGCTCCGCGCTGGAGGCGTCCTCATAGGTGGGCGTGATCAGATCCAGCACGAGAGGGCTCCGGTCCTTGGCCGGGTCTTTGCGGTGGAGGGCCGTGCCCATGGTCCTTCCACGGTTGAGCGGTTCGACGGCCCATGCCAGGTAGGCTCCCGGATCCTGCCGCACGGCGCCCCGCCTGATCCCGATCCCCTGGTCGGAAGCGGCCAGAATCGTGTTGCCTTCCCGGTCGACGCGGCGTATCGCGACGATGTTGTTGCTGTTCAGCACGGGAAGGGTCGAGAGCAGGAGTGTTTCGTAGCTCTCGGGGTCGCAATACTGGATGCCTGGAAGGGAGTTGAGCAGACTGAGATCCCCGAGGGTTTCGTTGATGTAGGACTCGATGCGCTGAGCGGCCGTTTTCGCCAGGACAAGCTGCTGTTCGTTGAACTGGTCCCGCAGGATGTCCTTCATGTACCTCGCGGTGGAAAGTGCGAGCCAGGACGCTCCCGCAACCAGAATGAGCGTGATGATCCCAAGAATTCTGAGGATTTTTGGACGTTCTATTCTCGATGTCTGTTCCACGGTCCCGTCCGCCTGCGTGGTGAAGTATCGCTGTTTTGTTTCACCTGAAACTTTTAAATGACATTTTGGTTGACTTGACGTCAATACCGGAGTGAAAATTCCCGCAGCGGCGAAGTTCAACGAAAGGGGCCACGGAATGCCTGCAATACTTGCCATCGACGATGAGCAGGACATGCTTGCTCTGCTCAAACGCATCATCTCGGACAAAACATCCTATCATGTCGGCACCCTCGACGATCCTCTCAAGTTGACCGATCTTCTGCGCGTCAACACCTACGATGTCGTTCTCACGGACCTGAAAATGCCCGGCAAGAGCGGTATCGAGGTGCTGGAGGAAGTCAAGCGGAAGAGTCCGCAGACCGCCGTTGTGATCATGACCGCCTACGGTACCATCGATTCGGCGCTCGACGCCACCCGCAAGGGCGCTTTCGACTACGTCACCAAGCCGTTCCGCAAAGAGCGAATCCTGCGCGTTATCGAGCAGGCGCTAAGCTGGCAAAGCCTGCAACAGGAAAATAAGCTCCTCCGGGAGGAGCTGGAGGCAAAAACATATTTCCCCACGCTCATCGGTACAAGCCAGCCGATGCTCGCCATGCAAAAACAGATCGAAAAGGTCGCGAGAACTTCCGCGACCGTTCTGATAACGGGAGAGAGCGGAACGGGAAAGGAACTGGTTGCCCGGGCTCTCCATGCAAACAGCGCCCGCAGCAACCGGCAGTTCATCCCGATAGACTGCAGCACCATTCCCGAATCCATCATAGAAAGCGAACTCTTCGGCCATGCGAAAGGTTCCTTCACAGGAGCCCTTAGAGATAAGAAAGGCCTGGTCGAAGAAGCCGACGGCGGGACCCTGTTCCTCGACGAAATAGGGGACCTGAATCCCGCCATGCAGGTAAAATTGCTTCGGCTGCTGCAGGAGGGCGAATTCAAGGTCGTCGGATCGAACGCGATTCGCAAAACCGATATCCGCTTCATCGCGGCGACAAACCAGGATCTCGCTGCGAAAATCAGCCGCGGCGAGTTCCGTGAGGACCTCTTCTATCGCCTGAATGTCATCAACATGCAGGTGCCCCCCTTGCGGGAGCGCCGGGAAGATATTCCTCTTCTCGTGACGCATTTCCTGGACAAGTACAACAGCCTTCACCACAAGCAGATAAAGAAGATGTCTCCGGACGCGATGCAGTACATGCTCGCCGGGGCCTGGCACGGAAATGTCCGGGAACTTGAAAACCTGGTCGAAAGAGGCGTGATAATGGCTTCCGGTGAGATCCTCGAGATCGGGGATTTCGGGATTTTGTCCGAACCGCCTGGGAATACGCGCCTTCCAAACCTCGGGGGCCGCGAGGCCGACGATCTTTTTGCCATGCCGTTCAAGGAAGCCAAGGATATTGTGCTTGAGCAGTTTCAGACCGAATACATTGCCAAGGCGCTCACGCGCAACGAGGGAAACGTCTCACAGGCCGCGAGGGAATCCGGCCTCAAGCGCCAGTACCTTCACCGGTTGATGCGCGAAACGAATCTGAGTTCGAGGACGTTCAAGAAAAACCCGTCCGACTAGTGCTTGCGAAACTCCGGTGCGTTCAAGAATGTACCAAGAACGCTTTTTAAAAGCGCGGGGAGCTGCGCCCCACAAAACCCCACGCCGCTACGCGGCTCATTTTGGCGCTACGTCCACGCGCGCTTGCGCGTGAGGACGATACTTGCGGGGGGCGGGGAATCATTCCCCCGCTCTTTGATATACCGGCAGACCGGCGCGCCACGCCTGAAGAAGCTACCGGCCGGTCTGCCTTTTTTCCCTCGAGGTTTTTCTTTCCCAGGCCGATTCCACTTTCCCCACCAGTTCGTCGATGGGGCACGGCTTCAGAAGATATTCGAAGCCGCCCAGCTTCATGATTTCCACCGCCGTATCCACCGAGGCGTGTCCCGTGAGGATTATCACCTCAATGGCGGGGTGTTCTTTCTTGATTTTGGCCAGAGCCTCGATGCCGTTCATCTCGGGCATCCTGACGTCGAGCAGGACGACATCGTACGAATTGCTTTCGATCTCGGCAAGGGCTTCCCTCGCGCTGCCGACATCGGAGGCGTCGATATCCCTGACGCCAAGCAGCTTTCGCAACGTGGTTCTGAATCTCTCCTCATCGTCGACTATCAACACTTTCGGCCTTGCAGACATGGATCACTCACTTTCCGGCGAATTGAAGACAATGGGAAGCCTTATCGTGAACGCGCTCCCCTTGCCGGGTTCCGTTTCCACGGTTATTCGCCCTCCCAGCCTCACGATGATGCTGTGACAAATCGAAAGCCCAAGTCCTGTGCCCTTGCCCGGCGGCTTGGTCGTAAAAAACGGGTCGAATATCTTGCTCAGGTCGGCTTTCGGAATGCCGCAACCCGTATCGCTGATGACAATTTCGATATCGCTCTGTTCCGCGACCCTCGTTTCGATCCTGACCGTTCCATCTTTTTCGACGGCATATGTAGCGTTGTTGAGCAGGTTCAAGACGACCTGACGGAGCAGAGGGGGATCGGTGTGGACCGGGGGCAGATCTTTGCGGTATTCCCTGCGTATGACAATGGATTTCTGCGATGCCTCCCTCTCGACGAGCTTGGCCATGTCCTCGATTAGCCGGTTTACGTCCGTGCCCTGGATCAGCGGCTCCTTTTTCCGCGCGAAGTCCAGGAGCTTATGCGTGATCTCCCTGCAGCGATCGACCTGATGGGCGATTTCGTGCAGGGAGTCTTTCAGCTCCCCGATGTTTATCTCCGAGGGGCTTTTCCCATCGAAATTGTACCGCGCCCATTCCACTTCCTGAGAAATAATCGCCAGCGGGTTGTTGATCTCGTGCGCGATTCCCGCCGAGAGTTCCCCGATGGAGGCAAGCTTCTGCGACTGAATGAGCTGCTCGTCGAGGAAGCATTTCTGCTGCTGGGCCGTGAGTATCTGCCGCGTGAGGGACCGGACGACCAGAAAACTCAAAGCCGCGAGCACAAGGGCCCCGACTGCCGGAACCGATCCGCAGAAAATCCACAGCGGCAAGGCAAGCAGCGCCACGCAGCACGGAATCACGATGAGATACAACTTGCACGGATAAGAGGATCGAATGGTTGCCATGTCCGAGATCGCACTTTCAGAATGCAGTCACAGATAGGAAGGGCACCAGATGCCGATTCTCACGCCTTCCGGATTTTTTTCTCGTGAAGCAGCTTCCTTTCGCCCGCTTGGTTGATCTTTTCGAAAAGTTCCTCGAAATCCGCGGGCTTGATCATGTAGTCGTAGGCGCCGAACCGCATGCCCTGCACGCCGGATTCGACGGATGCATGACCTGTGAGCATGATGACCTCCATCAGCGGACTCCTTCGCTTCATTGCCTTGAGTGTTTCGATCCCATCCATTCCCGGCATGCGAACGTCAAGAATTGCGACGTCGAATTCCCGCTGCCCGAGGATGGCCATGGCTTCCTCTCCACTCTGAACGCCCACGGCGTCGACGTTCCGCCTATTGAGACGCTTTACCAGCGTTTCGAGGAAGTCCGGTTCATCGTCGATTATCAAGACCTTCAATCGCGCCATTCTCTTCAACTTTCGTAATGCATTCAAAACCAGGCAATATGAGGAAAAGCAGCCGGACTAATTAGAGAATCAAATCTTATCGTGAGGTATCCACGGCAGACATATGGTGAATGTGGTGCCTTTCCCGACTTCACTTGCCACAAGAATCCTGCCTCCCAGCTTTTCGATGATGCTGTAACTGATCGAAAGTCCAAGCCCCGTGCCTTTTCCGTATTCCTTGGTCGTAAAGAAAGGGTCGAATATCTTGTTTATGAGGTCGCCCGGAATCCCGGGGCCGTCGTCGGCAATCGCCACTTCGATCTGGCGCTCGCCGACTTTGAAACGCGTCGATATCGTGATCAGACCGGACTTGTCGATGGCGTCGATCGCGTTGTTCACGATGTTCAGGACCACCTGCTGCAGTTGGGAGGAGTCGCTCATGGTCGTGGGAAGATTGGGGTCGAACTCCAGCCTTATTTCTATGCTGCGGTAATGGGCCTCGTTGTTGAGAAATTCCACCGTATCGGCAAGCAGCCGGTTGAGGTCGACCTGCTCGTGGACCGGCTCCATCCGCCGGGCAAACCCCAGGAGCCGGTGCGTCACCTTCTTGGCGCGATCGACGTGGTGGTCGATCTTGCGCACCGCATCTTCGAATTCAGCGAGATTCTCGCTTTTTGTGGGATCTTCCTCCGATAGCAGGTCGTGAATCCACCCCACCTTTTCCTTGATCACGGCAAGCGGATTATTGACCTCGTGAGCGATTCCGGCGGCAAGCTTCCCGAGGGCGGCCATCTTGCTCGACTGCATGAGACTCGCATCGAGCATCGCCTTTTCCCTGTCCGACTTTTCGAGCTGCCTTACCATTGCGCGCGCGATCACAAGGGCCCCTATGACTATTACGCACACTCCGCATGCTATCAGCCCAATGGCGAGCATTCTCGTGCGCAGCAGCGGAACAAGCTTGTCCAGGGGCTCCTCCTTTATCACGAGCAGCCATTCCTTGTTTCTTAGCCAGGCCAGGGCTACAAGAGCGTTCTCTCCTCCCAGATCCATTTCCTCGACCATCGTGCCGGAAAATTTCGAGAAACTGGGATAGGAGACCTGCGTCAGCAGTTCTCCGCCAAAACGCGGCGTCGTCTGGAGGATGTTTTGCCGGTTGAGCACGAAGGCGTCGCCCTTGCGTCCCATCTGAGCCGCCCTCACCATGTTGTCGAAAAGATCGGTGTCGATCGTGGCCCGGAGGATCCAGCTCCGGTCCCCGTCCCTTCTCATGACGGCTATGATGAAATGCGGAAAGCGCCTGAATCCGGTGAATACGTCGCTTACGTAGGTCCCGCGATGCATCGCCTCGTGGAACCATTCTTCGTTCTTGTAGTTCAGGCCTCTCAGCTGATAAGGCCCCACATAGGCGACATGTTCTCCGTTCCAGTCTATGATTCCGAGATCCACGTAGGACTTGGATCGCGTTTGCAGGAGCGTGAAAACCCGGTTCAGGTATTCCTCGTTTTTCAGCTGTTCGAAGGAGTTGGTGTAAACGAGCGTTGTCAGCTGGGAGATGCGCTCATCGAGGAAGAGATCGATCGAGCCCCTCCGGTTTTCCGCGAGCGTCCTGATGCCTTCCATCACACGAGCCTTGTAGATGGTCGAAAACTGGTAATAAATGCCGACGCCTACAACGAATAGCGGGATAAGCGCGAAACAGAGTGTCGTCGCGACTATTCTGCGGTGGAGTTTCGAGTAGCTCTCGTCAGTTGCCATCGATTGGCCCAAGTAAGTAGGTGGCGACAAGTTCCCCTCCGCGCTCCCGGCCGGCACGAGTCGCCGGGAACGGAACACGGAAGTCCTCTGCCCCCATTATTATGGGAACCGGTCAGAATTTCCACAGTTTTCAGCATGGAACCAAACCGCGCGACCTGTTCCGGCCAGCACAAGCCGCGCCAGGAGAAAACGGCGGACCTCACCGGTCGGACCCGGCGTCCTGAACAAAACCGTTCACGATCCGCAAATCGGTAAGGAAATTGAAAGCCTCTTCATATTCGGCTTCGCTCACCTTCCGGTCCAAAGGAGGCGTGGACAGACCCTTGTGAGCCGGAAAGTACTGGTTCATAAGGCTTATCCAGACATCGGGTCCGAATTCGCTGACAAGAAAGCGAAGGCACTCCTTCGTGCCTGAAAGGTCTTCCGGCAGCACCATGTGCCTTACGAGCATTCCCTTCCTCGCGATGGAGTCGGAACCGATCCGAAGCGGCCCGACCTGCCGCCACATCTCCCGCAGAGCCGCGCGGTTGACCGCGACATAGTCGCTCGCGCCGGAATACAGCCGCGCCGCGGTTGCATCGGAGTATTTTATGTCGGGCAGATAGATATCGATCACGCCCTCGAGCAGCTTCAAGGTTTCCAGGGACTCATAGCCGCTCGAGTTGTAGAGAAGCGGAATAGTAAGCCCCATCGGCACCGCGTGGAGCAGCGCCTCGACCACGGCCGCCGACTGGTGCGCCGATGTGACGAGGTTTATGTTGTGCGCTCCCTTTTTCTGAAGCGACAGCATGGAGGATGCGAGCTCTTCCGTGCCGATCGTGCGTCCCACATCGAGTTGGCTTATCGGGTAATTCTGACAGAAGACGCATTTGAGCGTGCAACCGGAAAAGAAGATGGTTCCCGACCCCTTCGTCCCCGAGATCGGCGGTTCCTCCCACGGGTGAATGGCGGCCGATGCGATTCTCGGGCGGCCGTCGACGCCGCAGTATCCCTTCTTGCCCGCATTTCTGTTCACGCCGCACGAGCGCGGACAGAGGTCGCAGGCATCGAGTCGCGCGCGAAGCGCTTCCGCCCTTCGTGCGAGTTCTCCCGATTCAAGGAGGCCGACGTATCCAGGAGTGACCCTGTCAGCGTCACGCTCCGAATCCTCACGTATCGGCGCGTTCGATCCATTCACTGCCATTCCAGATGCCCATAGTCCTGCCGGAAGCGGAAACGTCGTATCCCCCCATGGACTCGACGATACGGCGGAAGGAATCCGAGACGATGATGTCTCTTACCGTCAGCATCTTCGGGTCGGCGAAGCAGCTCTCCGCTACGACGAGATCGTAGCGCTCCTCGGCCACCGGGATAAAATCGAGCCCCAGCGCCCTTGCCGAAGAAAAAATCGCCATTCCCGCGTCAGCTCTTCCGCTGAGTACGTTTACCGCAACGGCCATATGCGTGAACTCTTCCTGCTCATATCCCGAAATGGCATCCGGCGAGATTCCCCGCCGCGACAGGCAATAGTCGAAAAGCACGCGCGTGCCCGAGCCTCCCTGACGGTTGATGAAGCCGACATCCGTACGCAGAAGATCTTCCAGGCCCTTGATGCCCTTGGGATTTCCCTTCTTTATGAGCAGGCCCTGCTGTCTCATGGCAAGCTGGACAAGCCTTACCGGCGTGCCTTTGAGATAGCGTTCGATATAGGAGAAATTATACTCTCCCGTGTCCGGGTCAAGTAGATGGGAACCGGCGAAATGCGTCTGCCCGCGCCGCAACGCAAGGAGGCCCCCGAGGCTGCCGACGTTGCTCGATGACAAATGGAGCGAATGGTCGCGAGCCTTCAATTCGTTTGCGATCAGGTCGATTGTGTTGTCGTGGCTGCCGATCATGATGAGGGTGGAATCGAGTTGCTCCCTGGGCCGGAGAAGCCGGATTTCGACCGTGGCCCCTTCATCGATTCCTTCCTGCTCCTGGGGGATCTGCAGGATCCCGTCGGCCCTCGTAAGCGAGGTGATGATGCCCGCTCCGCGCTGGAGCGGCATGGCGACAAGCCTCTCATCGACCCGGCCCATTATGACCCGCACGAATTCCTCGAGACCGAGCTTCGAGGGCATCTTCCGGCCAAGCACCGCCGGAACCGTCGCAAAAGGGGGGCTTTCGATGCCCTGCAGGGAGTGAAGAAGAGGTCTTACGAACTGCTCGAAGGCCATGATCGCGGAGACGGGATATCCTGGAAGCCCCACCACGGGCTTTCCCGCGACCATCCCGATGATAACGGGCTTGCCCGGCATCATGGTTACGCCATGGACCAGCACTTCTCCGAGTTCGGCAACGACCGCCGCGGTGAAATCTTCCGAACCGGCCGAGGATCCGGCGTTGACGAGGACGATGTCCGCAGGTGAGTCCACGCCCGCTCGAACAGCGTCCCTCACGCTTTCATACCTGTCGATGACGATGTCCCTCAGCTCGGGGACCCCGCCGTTTTCCTCCACCAGGGCCGAGAGAACCGTTCCGTTGAACTCGATGATCTCTCCCGGGGCGGCTTCGGACGCATGGCTCGCCGGTATGAGCTCCGTTCCGCTCGGCTGTATCCAGACACGCGGTTTCGCGAAGACGTCCACCTCGACAATCCCGGCGGCGAGCAGAGCGCCGATATCTGCCGGATGAAGCCGGTGTTGCTGCGGCAGCAGGAGCTCGCCCGCCACGATGTCTTCACCGACCTTTCTCACGTGCTGCCAGGGGAAGGAAGCCGCGCGGATCTCGATTTGCGCATCCGAAACCTGCTCGATGTTTTCGATCATGATCACGGCATCGGTACCCGCGGGAAGGGCATCGCCCGTGTCCACGGGAAATGCGGAGGATCCGATCCCGAGGCGCAAAGGCGTCGTGTCGCTCGCGCCGTAGGTCTCCCGGGCGTTGACGGCGAATCCGTCCATCGCAGCCCCATGATAATGGGGAACCGAGCGAAGTGCCGTAAGACTCCGCGATGTGACGCGGTGGAGCGAAGACCTCGTCTGCACGCGCTCCTCGGCCGTCCGGAGCGATGCGGTCCTCTCCGACCAGATCGCGCGCGCTTCCTGCAGGGTTTTCATGTTCAGATAGACGTTTCTTTTCCGCTTTTCCATACAGAAGAGTCCTTGAACGCTGGAGGCGCATGGAGATCAGGCGGCAGTGCCGCACAAATCTTCCGAATCCCTCCGGCCAACCGTGCGCTTGTGTCAACGCTTACATCGGGAAAACGCTCTTGCCCTATCGCCTGAGGAAGCCAAATCGGCTGAAAAATTCGGAGCGCATCCGCCTGGGTGTCGAGAGATTCACTTCGCTCATGTAAACCTGTTCGAGTTCATCCAATTCCATCTGGATCCAGCTTTCGATGGAATCCAGGCTTCGCGCCCAGCGCTGAAAGTCGTCCTTGTCGAGCAGCTTTGGGGGGTGGGCTATGAAACTGCCGCCGCCGTAATGATGTACCCGTTTTTCTCCCAGCAGGGCATTGTAATCGGCGGTGTTGCAGCCGATCACCGGAACAAAGTTGTCGAAGGCACGAACGAGGGAGCCCGTTTTCCAGTGACCGCGAAGCGCCGAAAAGACGCTGGGGTTGAAAATGACGTCCGCGCCCTGCTCGGTGAGTTGGCGCGCGGCCTCGGGTTGGCCCCACAAATCGATGCCGACCGGAAAACCGATCTTGCCGAAGTCCGTGGAAAAAGCCCGGAAGGTGCCGTCCCCGGCGGAAATCCCGAGCTTTTCGCGCTCGACGGCCCCGATGTTCACTTTGCGCTGGCGCCCGACCATGCGGCCGGTCCGGTTGAAAAGCGTGGCCGTGTTATAGCGCCTTCCACCCTCTTCTTCCACCATGCCGGCTATCACATAAGCGGCGTATTTTCGGGCCGCTCCGCCGATCTCCTTTTCTCCCAGGAGAGGAAAGTACTCGGGCAGGCATATTACGTCGAGATCTTCGCCACGGCATTTTTCCATCAACTGCAGAGCGTGGCCGATATTTCGGGGATCCTCGTAAGAGGGGTAAGGCTTGGGCTGGATGAGTGCTACTCGGATGATATCTTTCATGGTGCTCCTTAATGGTTCCAGGCCAGTTGCGACATGTAGGGGAAATGGTCGGACGGGTACCGGCCGCGTGGATCGTGGTCGTGTATGATTCTGGCATCGGCTACCGAAAAATCCGGAGTTACGAGAATCCAGTCCATCCTGAAAAACTGGGGTACGCCCTTGAATTTATGGTAGGTGCTTCCGTTCTGGTCTTCAATCCTACTAAGCGCCTGCCACGTATCGATCAATCCACCGCCGGTAAGCGTTGCGTGGACCTCAGAGAAGGGACCGTCGTTGAAATCGCCCATAAGTATCTTCGGGCAGTCATAGCTCTCGAACCATTCGCGAATGATCCTCGCCTGTTGCCTGCGGGCCTCGGCTCCGACGTTGTCCAGGTGTGTGACCGCGACACAGAATTTCCTGCCCGTTGCGCTCTGCTCGAAAAAGCCGTAGCTCATCATGCGCGGATACGCGCTGTCCCACCCGGTGCTCCGGTGCACATCCGGGGTCTCCGAGAGCCAGAACTCTCCGCCGCTTAGCGACCTGAGCAGTTCCGGCCTGTAGAAGATCGAACAATACTGGCAATCTTCCTCCCATATTCTGTCCGGGGCAAGCAGTTCATATCCTGCGAGATTGTTCTGCAGGTATCGCAGCTGACCGGTCGTGCCCTCCTGGGTTCCCAGCAGGCACGGCCGATGATTGGCGATGAGCCGTGTGACCAGGTCTTTTCTATGATCCCAACCGTTTTCGCCGTCAAAATCGTTTTCGAAGCGAAGATTGAAAGTCATGATCTTCATGGATGTTCCACCCCCGATGATATCGCTCGCGTGGCACGGGCGAGGAATTTTGTAGCCGGTCGTTCTTCTTTTAGCTGTAAACAGGGTCTTGAATCAATGACGATATGATGCTAAGAGCTTTCGAGTCAAAATGTCGGCTTTTTGTGAATGTTTTCCCTTTTGTTATCCCGCAGCAGTGCATCGAATCCGCCAATAGTTCGCGATTTTCCGACGTTTTTTTCCTTGACAAGAAACGGCATTAACGTTTAAGTGGTCGCACATTTTGTGAAAATTAACTTTTAGGTCTATACGAAACAATGTTTTTTCTGTCATGTGAAGTAGTTGCTCAAACTTGCATAATGAGCACAACTTCACCCGGTTTCATTTATTCATTTCAGGGGATTACCGAGGCTGCCCTATGAACGAAAAGAAAAGTGAAGCATCTGCGAGCAAAGCACTGGGAGTGGTTTTCTTTTTAGCCGGCTTTATCGGGGCCCTGGTCCTCGGATGGGTTGTCTTCCCGAATCTGCTCTATTCCCAGAAAGCCCAACCGATGAATTTCAGCCACGTAGCCCATGCCGACAACGATTGCGAATCATGTCACACATTCCGCCCCGACGGGACCTATACGGGAGTCCCGAGGCTGGACAAGTGCAAGGAGTGCCATGAGACGGCCCAGGGCACCACTGAGGCCGAACGCATCCTTGTCGAGGAATATGTGGAAAAGAACCGAGAACCCATGTGGAAAAACTACGCATGGCAGCCCGATAACGTTTACTTCTCGCACGCTCCCCACAAGGGGCAGGGTCTCGAGTGCATCCGCTGCCACCGCGACGTTACCAAGGAAGAGAAATTGCCGGCCTACAGGGAAAACCTCATTACGGGCTATAGCATTTCCACCATGAAGATGACGGAATGCGAGGAATGCCACGCCCAGAAGGGGGTTTCCAACAACTGCGAGATTTGCCACAAGTAGTCTTAACGGCCTAATAATCATAACGCATTGTCATAATAATTGGCTTTCATGAGAGGTAGATGGAATGAAATTTGGTCGGAGAGCTTTCTTACAAATTGCTGCAGGAGCAGTGGGCGGCTCGCTTCTCTCTCCACTGCCATGGCAACTGGCAGGCGATTCGGCAAGATGGTCTCAGAACTGGTCATGGCGCCCCTCTCCCGAACGCGGCGAAATAACCAAGGTGCCCTCCATCTGCACGATGTGCGAGGGTGGCTGCGGGATTCAGGCGCGCCTGGTAAACGGTAACCGGGCCATTCTGGTCGAAGGAAACCCCGCAAATCCGGTGACCGAGGGCGGCATCTGCCCGCTCGGCGCGGCCGGGCTTCAGTTTCTCTATGCGCCTTACCGAATAAGCCGCCCCCTCAAGCAGACGAAGGGGCGCGGAAACATCTCCGGATTCCAGCCGATCACCTGGGATGAAGCACTCGCGGAACTCGGAAAGAAGCTTGCGATCGTCAGGGGTGAGAGCAAGGCGCACACGGTCGCCTGCATCACCTCGGGCCGCCAGAGCAGCATGGACGATCTCTGGCAGCAGCTCTTTTCGGCCTACGGCTCTCAGAACCTGTTCAAGATGCCGACGCAGGCGGACGGATTGAGATCCTCGGCGCTGCTCACCACCGGCATTGCGTCCCCATATACCTTTGCGCTGGAGAATGCGACGCACGTGCTCAGCTTCGGGTCGAACCTGCTCGAGGGGGCGGCGGCTCCGGGGCGAGCCTTTGCCGCGTTGCGCCAGTGGAGGCAGAACGGAAACGTAAAGCTGGTGCAGGTCGAGTCCAGGTGCTCGCTCACCGCTTCCAAGGCCGACCAGTGGCTGGCGGTCGAACCCGGGGCGGAGGCGGCGATCGCCCTCAGCATTGCCCACGTGATGATAGCCGGCAATACCTATGACGCCGATTTCGTGAAAAACAACGTTTTTGGCTTCGAGGACTGGACGGATTCCACGGGAAAGAGGCGTCAGGGGTTCAAGACCCTGGTGAGTTCTCCGACATATTCGCCGGAGGAGATCGCCAAGAAGGCCAAAGTTGACGCCGCGGCGATACGGGCCCTGGCGAAGGACTTCGCGGCTCAGAAGAACGCGATTGCCGTCTGGAACCTTGGTCATTCCGACCTCGCGTTCAATACATACGACGAACTTGCCTTCGTCGCCCTGAACGTGCTTAAGGGCAACATCAAGACGGGCGGACTCGTCAATCTTACCGCCGACATTCCCCTGGGCGCCCTCCCCGCCGTCGAAAAGGACGCCCTTGCCGAAAACGCCGCGCAGCAGAAGCGGCTGGACCTGACGAGGGACAAGACCGCGCCCGTTCCCCAGAACGGTCTGTACGGCTTCCTGGACAGCCTGGCGCATGGTTCCAAGTACCCGATCGAGGTACTGATGGTGCACGAGGCGAATCCGGCGTACTCGCTGATGGAAAGCAGACTGTTCCAGGCTGCTCTGGATAAGATAAAGATGCTTGTCTCGTTTTCCTCTTTTATGGACGAGACGGCTTGTCTGGCCGACCTGGTGCTGCCCAACCACACGGCGCTGGAACGGTTGGACGACGTGAAGGGCATCCCGGCCGCTTCTTTTTCGTACTACGCGGTGTCCTCCCCGATACTCAAACCGCTCGGGGATACGAAAAATACGGGAGACGCGGTTCTGGCGCTTGCCGGAAAGATAGGCGGCACGGTCGCTTCGTCCGTGCCCTGGAAAACGTATGAGGAGTTCCTGAAGTTCCGCGTGAAGGGCCTGGCCGAAACGCAGAAGGGCGCGGTCGCGGACAAGGCCGGCATCAGGCTGACTTCCGCCGAACCCGTCAAGCCCAATTTCAAAGACGGCGACGATCTCTGGAAAAAGCTCAAAGCCGGTGCGTGCTGGTATGACGCTCCCGCGGAAATGCCTTCGTTCAAAACGGCCTCGGGAAAACTGGAACTGGCCTGTCAGGCCATTCCCGTCGCGGCGGCCGCGGACGATCATATGTTTTTGCCCCACCTTTTCACCATCAAGCTTGCGGGCGGCGAGCAGGATTTCCCGCTCCTGCTGGTGGCGCATTCGACCGGATACCTGACCAGCGGCTACTTGGCCAATCCGCCTTTTATGAACAAGCTGATTCCAGACTGGACGCTCAAAGGCAACGAGGAGTTCGTCGACGTGAACCCGCAGACGGCGCAATCGCTCGGCCTGTCCCAGGGACAGAGCGCGTCGCTTCGAACGACTCAGGGGGAAGCCACCGTGCGGGTCAATGTCACTTCCGCCGCACGGCCCGGGGTTGTCTTCCTGCCGAAGGGGCTTGGCCACAAGGCGTATGACGAGTACATCCAGAACAAGGGAACGAATGCGAACAGTCTGATGGAAGTTCTGCTGGACCCCGTAAGCGGTATGGGGACCGTCTGGGCTACCCGCGCTCAACTGCGTCGCGTGTAAGGGGGTAAATCTGTGAGCGAAAAAGGACATGCGCAAAGCGGTGTTCGTTTTGGAATGGTGATCGACCTGGATAAGTGCAGCGGTTGCGGCGCTTGCAGCGTAGCATGCCAGGCCGAAAACAATATCTCCTTCAGGCCGGACGAATCGGAGAAGCTCCGCTCCATCACATGGATGGAGATCTACCAACTCACCAACGGCAAGGATTATCCGGATTTCCGGCAAGCTTTCCTGCCACGTCCGTGCATGCATTGCGATTCGCCTCATCATTCCCCCTGCACTTTCGTCTGCCCGGTCAACGCGACCACGCGTGACGAAAACAACGGGATTGTCACCCACATCTATCCCCGCTGCATCGGCTGCCGGTACTGCATGGTCGCCTGCCCCTATCATGCGAGGGATTTCAACTGGTGGGACCCCTCGTGGCCGAAGCCCATGGAGTCGATGCTTAGTCCCGAAGTGAGCACGCGGATGCGCGGCGTGGTGGAAAAATGCACCTTCTGCCATCACCGGATGCTCAAGGCCAGATCCAAGGCCTACGTGGACGGCTCCGATCCGAATAAGGCCACCTATACGACGGCATGCGCCGACGCATGCCCGACGAAAGCCATCACGTTCGGCAATCTGCAGGACGAGAAATCCGAAGTCGCGAAATTGTCCAAGGATCCCCGCGCCTTCCGGATTCTTGCGAAGCTCCAGACCGAGCCGAAGGTTTACTACCTTAGCAAGCAGGACTGGATAAAGAAGCTGTCGGATAATGCCCTGAAATAGAGGTTTATTTTCGGGAGAGTAATCCCGGTTTGCTTTCCTTTGTGTAGAGGGGTTGAGAATGGATAAAGCATTGATACCAGAAGGGTTGAAGCGCTGCCCGCTTCCGATTTTCGCACTCTGGGTATTGATCCTGGTCGGAGTGGTCGGCTGGGGCGTGGTTGCTGGAGGGGCGGTGCTCCTGAAAGCCCTTAATCTTACGGGGCTAAACGACTACTTCGGGTTTGGAGCCTATATCACGGCAGACCTTGCCATCATCGCGCTGGGCGCCGGTGCTTTCTTTTCGGGGTTTCTCTATTACGGCCTTTCGCGCTTCATTCCCGCCCTGAAGGAACTCGGAAAGATCATTAACCTGGCGGTCATAGTCGGGTTCGTCTGCTACACGGGCGCTCTGGCCGTCCTGCTGCTTGAAATCGGACAGCCGCTCAGGGGCTGGTTCGGGTACTGGCATGCAAACGTGCACTCGATGCTGACGGAAGTTATCTTCTGCATCAGTTGCTACGCCAT
This sequence comes from Desulfobacteraceae bacterium, assembly GCA_021372055.1. Taxonomy (GTDB): domain Bacteria; phylum Desulfobacterota; class Syntrophobacteria; order Syntrophobacterales; family Syntrophobacteraceae; genus SbD1. The sequence goes on from JAJFVB010000221.1 coordinate 20,142, forward strand.
AGTTCTCGTGATCGAGTATGTGCCGATCGTCCTCGAGAACAGGAAGCTGAACGAAGTCAAGGGACTCAGGGTCTTCGGACACAGCCTGCACGACGTCATGGCGATTTTCGCTCTGACCGGCACGTTTCTGAGCTTCTTCCACCAGGGATCGCTGGGCGGAGTCGCCGGCGTTCTTTTTGCCAGGCCTTTCGCCTACAGAACCGGCCTGTTTATCTGGCCCTGGACGTTTTTCCTGTTCATTTTGTCCGCCATCGCTTCGGGTCCCGCCTTCACCGCCATCATCTGCCGGATGCTCGAAAAGGTGTCGAACAAGAAGCTCGTCGACCGCAGCGTCTACGACCTTATAGGGAAGATCGAAGGCATACTCCTTGGCGGCTATATGGTTCTCAAGATCGCCGATACCGCTTACTGGGCCTTTGTACTCTCGCCGCGATTCGGGCTCAGCCTTTTCGACTATTACTGGGGACCTTACGGTATATGGCTGCTGATTGCGGAAATCGGCATCTGCGGAGTGCTCCCTGCGGTCATACTCCTTTCGCCGCGCGGCAGAAGCAGCAATTTCCTCCTTTTCGGCGCATTTCTGCTCGATATCATCGGAGTATCGATCAACAGGTTCGTCATGACTATCCAGGCAATCGCCGCTCCCGTAATGCCGTTCGACAAATGGCAGATCTACGTGCCGACGATGTACGAAGTCGCACCGATAGTGGCGATGCTCGCTTACTGCGTGCTGATCATATCCCTCTCCTACAGGTATCTGCCCCTCTTTCCGCGGGAAAAGGAACTCAACCGCGCATAGAGAGAGCGTGACGGACGCAAGTTCGCTTGTAAAGCCCCGCCGGCCGATGGTTAGCGGGGCTTTACCTTTGGTGGAGGCGGGCGGACGGTCTTTTTGTTTGACTCTGTGCTCTCCTGAATGTTAGCCTTCCCAAAGCACCGCAGAGGATCCGGCTTCCAGGCAGGATCCGAAGGTATCGGAAACGCTTTCAACGGAATGCAGTATGGCTCAAAGTCTGTGTCTTTCCGAACTCTTCGAGGGCAGCAAGTATCCGAGAATGATTCTGACGGTCAGCGCCGTCCTGCTGCTCCTGCTTGAGGCGGGCATCTTTTTTGCCGCAGCAAGCCAATCGGGACTCAAGTCCCGTCTTGTTATCGCCGATTCAAACGGTACGAAGCTCTACGAGAGTTCGGGAACTGCCCTGAGCTCTTACGAGAAGATGGTGTTCGAAAGCAATTTCGGACCGATCCGGAACTACGCTACCCGTGTCGAGACGGAGCTGGTGCCTTTTCCTTACAGGACCTGGATTCTGCTCGCCATCGGAATTCCGCTTGGCCTGATTTTGCTCATGTTTTTCCTCGTCCGGGTATGGATGATTCTGCTCAACGGGAGGGACAAGGACAGCCTGCAGACCGGTTCGGAACCGGAAAAGACGCGGATGGGCTCATTTCTGAGCGCGTCGAGAAATGTATCCATCCTCCATGTGGGTTTTGCCATTGTTGCCCTGATGCTCGTTTTGTGGCTTATTCCGTCCTTTTTGGGCGATGTGTTCAAGGCCGGTTTCGACACCCTGAAGGAATATCCGTGGTTTTTTGTCGGACTGGCCGTGTTTGCGGGCGGCTTATTGTGCTGGGTGATCTACTTGCGCTACAGACTCTCCAGGCAAATGCTCTGCAACCAGTTGGAAATTGAAAAATACCGCATCCAGAGGGAGTTGCTCGCGCACAACGGCACGCCGCACCAGCTCGCGTCGCCTGAAATGCGGACGGCGGATTTCGAAGAGCCCGGCGCGCGTGATTCCTGAATATGAGGAAATCCAGATATGTGGTTCAGCGGCCTGTTTAACCGTATTTTCAAGCGGAAAAAGAATCAGGTGGAACCGAACAAGGCAAAACAGGAGTCATCGGTATCGCAGGGCATCTACTATCTCTACATGATAATCGGCGCCCAGATTGCCTTTGTATTCGGACTGCTTGCGGTGATCATGTTCATCGGCAAGGTCATCTCCACGCCGGGCTGGGTCTTTCTGCTCGTCTTCCTGATGTTCGTGGGGAGCCTTGTCTACATTTACAGAAAGGCGAAGCAGCAGTTTCAGAAACTCCGGGAATCCTTCAATAACGCCAATCTCTCCGACAGGAACTATGAAATCAGCATTATGGGCGGAATGCTCACCATGAGAATCGAGCAGAACCCGAATGCGCCCAAACTCCTGGAAGCACCCGCCCCGCAACAGGCCGCAGAGACGATCATCGATGCTGAAACGATAGAGCCGAAGACTGGGGAGCAGAAGCCTGCTCACTTGTCTTGATCGGTACCGATGACAGGAATTCCTCCGCGGGGTTTTTGAACACCACGGTATCTCTCAGAGAACTCTCATCCTTGCCCGGATGATCGACGTTGAAATGCAGTCCGCGGCTCTCCTGGCGCTGAATCGCGCACCGGATAATCAGCTCCGCCACCAGTGCAAGTCCCTGCAGTTCGACTAGGTCGCTGTTCACCGGGATCTTCGGCATGTGCTCCCGGATTTCCATCCGTATCTGCGCGATGTGGTTCAGGGCGAGCGCAAGCCTTTTGTCCGTTCTTACAATCCCCACGTAATTCCACATGAGCCGCCGGATGAAATCCCAGTTGTGCGCAATCAGGACCATCTCGTTGTTGCCCTCATGGCTGTTGGACAGCTTGGCTGAGCGGTCCGGGACCTCGGGGAGCATGCGGTTATGCCAGGACCCGATGTGAGTCTTGCACTCGTTTGCCGCCTGATGGGCGAAGACCATCGCTTCCAGTAGCGAGTTGCTGGCGAGCCGGTTGGCCCCGTGAAGTCCCGTGCAGGCGCATTCTCCGATGGCGTAGAGATTCTGGATGGTGGTTCGCCCCGACAAATTGGTCACGATTCCACCGCACATGTAATGGGCCGCGGGAACAACCGGAAGCGGGTCCTTGGTGATATCGATGCCCAAAGACAGGCATTTCTGATAGATATTCGGGAAGCGATCCTTAATGAAATCCGAGTCCTTGTGGCTGATGTCCAGAAATACGCAGTCGTCGCCGGAGGTCTTCATTTCGGTGTCTATTGCGCGCGCGACGATATCGCGAAATGCGAGATCTTTCAGGGGATGGTATTTGGCCATGAAGGCCCTCCCCTTTTTGTCGATGAGGCGTGCGCCCTCGCCCCGCACCGCTTCCGAAATGAGGAAATTCTTGGCCAGCGGGTGATACAGGCAGGTGGGGTGAAATTGGACGAATTCCAGGTTCGCAAGCTTCGCTCCGGCCCTGTAGGCTATCGCAAGTCCGTCGCCCGTGGCGACGTCCGGATTGCTCGTGTACAGGTAGACCTTTCCGGCGCCGCCCGTGCAGAGTAAAATCGCATTGGCGACAAACGTATGGATCTGGTCCCCGTCGATATCGAGCACATAAGCGCCTCTGCAGATGTCCTGCTGATAGAGGTCGACGGAGCCGCTTTTCATGGAATGGTGCTGAATGATGAGGTCGAGTACCATGTGGTTTTCGAAAACCACGATGTTAGGGTCCTCTTCGACCGCCGCCATGAGGACTTTCTCGACCGCCTGGCCGGTCATATCCTGGGCGTGGAGTATGCGGTTGCGACTGTGACCGCCTTCCCTTCCGAGATGGAACAGTTCGGGGTTTTCGTGCCGGCGATTGAACGGGACTCCGAGTTCGAGAAGATCCCGAATGCGCTCCGGTCCGGTCTTCACGACCAGTTCCACTATTTCGGGATGACACAGGCCGTCACCGGCGTTAAGAGTATCCTCAACGTGCAGCTGAAAGGAGTCGTCATCACCGACCACGGAGGCTATCCCGCCCTGCGCGTAATTGGTGCTCGTTTCAAGCTTGCTTTTTTTTGTTACAATAGCGACGGAACCGCTTTTTGCGGCTTTCAAGGCAAAAGTAAGGCCAGCGATTCCACTTCCGACGACAAGATAATCGAATTGATTTTTCATTCTGCTATCCCATATAAAAGAAGCCGGAACATGAACCGCCCATAGGGGGTCGGATTAGTCCGGCGCACGGAAAACACTCGCTCCCATTGACTTGAAGGCAGATTATTCCATAACTCGATTCATGTAAAGCCTCAATAACGCACGACAATAAAACAGATTGGAAACATCTGAATGATGAATACCGGCGTTTCAGGTCTTCCCGCAGAACGCAACTTCCATTTCGAGAACTTGAAGGTGATCGCACTCGACTGTGACGGCGTGCTTTTCGATTCAAGAGAAGCCAATGTGGTGTTCTATAATCATATTATGGAGCAGATTGGCCGCCCTTCCGTTCGAGAGGACCAGCGCGAATACATCCACATGCATCCGGTGCGCGAGTCGCTGCGCTACCTGGTGGATGACGACGAACGGGACTTCAGCCGCGCCTTCGAGTACTTCGAACGAATAGACTTCGGCCCCTTTAACGGCTACTTGCGTCAGGAACCCTGGCTCGTCGAGTTCCTGACGCTTGCCCAGAAACACTACCGTACCGCGCTGGCCACGAATCGCACGAGCTCCACCCTGAAGCTGCTTGAGGAATTCGGCCTCTCCAGGTATTTCGACCTGGTTGTCTGCGCATCCAACGTCAAGCACCCCAAACCTCACCCGGACTCCATGCGGCGCATCCTGGACACCTTCGGAGTCCTGCCGGAGGAAGTCCTCTATATCGGGGATTCCAGCGTCGACGAGGCGCTTGCACTCGCAACGGGAGTGTGCTTCGTCGGCTACAAGAATCCGAATCTGAAAGCGGACCTCCATATAGAACACTTTCGGGAGCTTATATTCCTGTTCCCGGAGTTCGACGGATGAGGGAAGCGGAGGGCAAGGCTGCGCCGCGATCCAAAGACCTGATTCTTCTTGGCACCGTTCACTCCGATCCGATGGGGTTTGCCAGGACGCGGGATTTTCTCGACACCTGCCTTCCCGATCTGATTTTGCTGGAGCTGAGCCCTTTTGCTCTGAGTTACAGGAAAGAACACGCGCCGTTCCTGTTGAAAACCCTCCGCGAGAACCTTCGCATTGCCGCCGGGAAAATGGGGGTGGAATTCAGCCGCTCGATTCGTCACCCGCGTATTGCCCCCATATTCCGTCAGATCAGCCTTCCCTTCGAGTACCGCGCGGCACGGAAATATTCTCGGAAAACGGGGACGATCGTCATCCCCGTGGACTATTCCGGGTTCAGCAGGGAATGGATCGGGACCTGGCCCGAATTGATATCGACAGGCAATCTGGAACAACTGCTCCGCGAAGACGAAATCGTTCAAGACGCCTCGGAACAGTATTGGCTCGCTGCCCGGAGAATCGATTCGGCAAAGCCGGTACGGCTGCTTCCGGCTGGAAGCGACAGCGCGTTGTGGCAAGAGCGGGAGCATCATTTGGCAGGGGAGATAACGCGGGAAATCGAGCGCCGAAGGCCCGCGCGGCCGCTTTATCTTGGCGGCTGGACTCATCTCGTCCATTCCGAAGGGTGGCAAAGTCTTCGCGACATCCTCGGAATTCCTCGCAGCCGTTGCCTGCTCCTCGACAGATTTTTGCTTCAGTCCACCCCGTGAGGCGAGGCGGTTGCATCTTCGGATCAGGAATGCTATTATTGAATTCTTGGTCGTGCTAGACGGGGAGCTAGCGGTGCCCTGTAACCCGAGATCCGCTTCAGCGGGGTTGAATTCCCTTCTGGAGGGCCCGTGTCGAGTCGGCCGCGTCAAATCCTGGTACCGGTTGGACACTACGCAACAGACGAGTATGAACCCCGTCAGGTCCGGAAGGAAGCAGCGGTAAGTACCTCCGGCTGTGTCGTAGTAAACTCTGATCTGGTCGCTTCGAGGCGTGCGGTCTGTCTTGCCCAGTCCGACAAAGGGTGCACGGCCAAGACCTCTTCCTTGCAGCCCCCTTTCCATTTTTCATTTCCGCCTTAAATTGCCTCTGTTCCGCCTGACTCTTCACATTTGACCCGAAGGATATCCATGAAGCAGACTTTGCTCGCTGCACTCTGTTTTCCGCTTGCCGCCTTGTTTGCGGCCATCCCCGGCCAGGCACCGGCGCAAGACGAAAAGGTCCAGGTTACCTACAGCGATGTGGCTTCAATTCTCCAAGCCCGGTGCATCAACTGTCACGCCGGTCCGCGCGCCCCAACCGGGCTCCGCCTGGATTCATACTCCAACACAATGGCCGGGAGCAAAAACGGGCCCGCGGTTCTGCCGGGCAAGCCGGATCAAAGCCCCATCATCAAGGCGGTAAAGGGAGTCACGAAGCCCCGCATGCCCAAGAACGGCCCGCCCTGGCTGACGGATGCCCAGATTGCGACGCTTGAAAAGTGGATTGCATCCGGAGCTCCGCAATAAGACCCATTAAATGATCCAAATGCGCGAACCCCGAGATCCGGAATCGCGCGTGTCATGGGAGAGGCTATTGATGAGGTTGCATTATCTGCAGCATGTCCCGTTCGAGGGACCGGCCAATATTGCCGCGTGGGCGGGACAAAAGGGTTGGGAAATCACGGGCTCGCATCTGTATCGCGGCGCCCCCCTGCCCTCGCCGGATGATTTGGATTGGCTCGTTATCATGGGCGGCCCGATGAATGTCTATGAGGAGAGTTCCTACCCCTGGCTTGCTGCCGAGAAAGACTTCATCCGCGATTCGGTGCGGAAGGGTAAGGTTGTAATCGGCATCTGCCTCGGGGCTCAGTTGATTTCGGCCGCGCTCGGAGGAAGCGTGGTCCGGAACGGCTTCAAGGAGATCGGATGGTACGCGGTCGAATTGCTCCCGGAGGCGCGATCGAGCACCCCGTTTCAGGGCCTGGCCGATTCGTTTGTCGCCTTCCACTGGCACGGAGATGCGTGCTCCATTCCTCCGGGCGCGGTAATGCTCGCCCGCAGCAAAGCCTGTCCGGCCCAGGCATTTTCCATGAACGAGGGGCGCGTGCTCGGCCTGCAGTTCCATCTCGAATCGTCTCCTGAAAGCGTCCGGCTTCTCATCGAAAACTGCGGCAATGAACTCGTGCCCGGCGAATACATCCAGGACGCCGAAGCCATCCTGAAAGAGACCGCCCGCTTTGAGACCATCCGCGCGTCCATGGACACTTTGCTGCACAATATGGCAGTAGCCTTTTCTCCCGGCAAATAGACCCGCCGAGCCACCTGATGATGCCAGGCTTTAAGACCGTGGGGAGCCTGCTCCCCACGCCCCACACCCAGCTGCGCTGCTCAGGCGGGCCTTACGCACGTGCGCGTAAGGCTGCGATAGAAATCCCGAGGGGGCGCGGCGGAAATCATTTCCCTCGCTTTTTTCCATTAGTTGGTATTACCGGTTTCCGGCCCCGACCGTTCTCCTTGCCCATATAGGGCCTGAGGGCCTGGCCGGTCAGAGATTTTTCGCCGGAAGCGACAAGTTGCTCTGGAGTACCCTGCGCAACGATGCGGCCTCCGTCTTCCCCGCTCCCGGGACCGATGTCGATCACATAATCGCTTGCCCAGACGAAATCTGAATTGTGTTCTATGACGAGCACCGTGTGCCCGTGATCCGTAAGGGCCCTCAGGACGTCGAGAAGCCGCTTGATGTCTGCGCGATGCAATCCGGTGGTCGGTTCGTCAAGGATGTAGACCGTGGGGCTTCTCGAGTTTCCGAGTTCCCCGGCCAGCTTTATTCTTTGAGCCTCGCCCCCGGACAGGGTCGGACTTGGCTGGCCGAGCTTCAGATACCCAAGGCCCAAGTTGCTCAGGATGCGAAGCGGGCCCGCAATGCGCGACAGCGCCGAGAATACCTCCAGGGCCTCGTCGACCGTCATCTCGAGCACGTCGGCAATGGATTTTCCTTTGTACGTGATCCGGAGCGTATCCGCGTTAAAGCGCCTTCCTCCGCACGATTCGCAGGGAACGAAAACGTCGGGCAAAAAATTCATCTCCACCTTCGTCTCGCCCTGCCCCTTGCAGTCTTCGCACCGTCCCCCTTTGACGTTGAAGGAAAACCTTCCGGGGCCGAACCCGCGGGTCCGGGCTTCCGGCAGCATCGCAAAGAGCTTCCGGATGTTGTCCCAGACCCCGATATAGGTGGCGGGAATGGACCGGGGCGTTCGCCCGATGGGATTGTGATCCACTTCGAGAACTCTGTGAACGTTGCCGATTCCGGCGGCGGAATCGAAGTCGCGTGTCGCGGCTTCTCCGTAGCCTCGCTTCAGGGCCTGCGAGAGTCCCCGGTAGACGATTTCGTTGACCAGCGTGCTCTTCCCTGCCCCGGAAACGCCGGTCACAGTGACGAGCAGTCCGAGGGGAATGCGCACGTCGATATTTTTGAGGTTTCTCGATTTTGCCCCGAAGAATTCGAGCCATCCGCCCTGCCCTGCCTCCTTTCGGGACGGAATCCCGAAGAGCGTATCCAAGCTCTTGCCGAACCACTGGCCCGTCAGCGTTCCGCGTTTCCGGGAAAGTTGCCTGAAGCTTCCTTCCGCGACGAGGTTTCCACCGCGCGCGCCCGCCTCCGGGCCGAGTTCGATCAGCGTGTCGGCGCGCTTCATCGTCTCGGCGTCATGCTCGACGATGATGACCGAATTCCCTTTGTCTTTCAGCTTTTCGAGGCTTTCGAGGAGTTTCAGGTTATCGGCCGGATGCAGCCCGATTGTGGGCTCATCGAGAATGTAGCAGATCCCTCGGAGATTGGACCCAAGTTGCGCAGCAAGCCGTATCCGCTGGGTTTCGCCTCCAGACAGGGTGTCCCCCGACCGGTCGAGCGAAAGGTAACTGAGCCCGACCTTTTCGAGGAAAGAAAGCCTCTCTTCGATTTCTTTCGATATCGGACCGGCGATCGGCAACTCCTGCTCGGATAAGCGGATATCTTTCCAGCATTCCTCAAGCTGCGTGACGCTCTTCCGGCTCAGGTCGGCAATGGAAAAGCCATGGAAAAAAACGGAGCGGGCCTGCGCATTGAGACGGCTCCCGCCGCACTCGGGACAGTCCATCGTGTCGAAGAGCGGCTGGAGCAGCTTCCAGGCTTCCTCTTCCTCCCCGACGGCATTCAGGAGGGGGAGAATCCCCGGATACTTTCCCTTCTTCCCCTTCAGCATCATCTCCCACGCGCCCGTATCCATCTGCTCCGCGGACTGCTCCGGATCGATCCCGAGTTCCCGAATCCAGGATCGCTCGACTTTATGTCCCTCTTCCCGTTTGGTTCGCCAGAGAACCGACCTCAGGAAGGCGAACAGTCCGTCTTTGACGGGCTTGTCCGGGTCACCGGCGAGCCTCTGGACGCTTATCTGCCTCACCGCCCCCAACCCCATGCACTTCGGGCAGTAACCCTGACGGCTGTTGAAGGAAAACAGCCGTGGATCGAGGGGAGCGAGTCCCTTCTTGCAGGCCGGGCAATAGAGGTGCTGGCTGAAGACTCTCGTTTCGCCGTTTTCGGAGAGAAGATGAAGGTTTCCGTTTCCCAGCGCGAGGCCGCGCCGCACGGAATCCGCCAGATCAGCCATGGTCCCGTTTTTCCTGTCGAATCCGTCGAGGACAACGGCGATGTCGTGTTCGCGATGTCTTGCGATTTGCGGTATGGAATCTAAGGTCGTTCTCTTGCCGTCGATGCGGACCTGCTTGAATCCCATCTTCTTGAGGCGTCCGAACAGATCCTTGTAGATGCCCTTGCGGCCGTGGACGAGCGGCGCGAGAAGGGTGAGGCGCCTGTCCGCGGAAAGCTCCTCGAAGACCCTGGCCTGGATGGCGTCGGGAGTGAGCGTTTCCAGCCTCCTGCCACAGTCGGGGCAATGCTGCTCTCCGAGTTTTGCGAACAGTAGCCGCAGGAAATGGTAAATTTCCGTGATGGTCCCAACGGTGGATCTTCTCCCGAACTGGCTCGTGCGCTGCTCGATGGCAATGGTGGGAGGCAGTCCCCGGATCTGATCGACGTCGGGTTTCTCCATGATCTTGAAGTACTGCCGCACGTAGGAAGACAGGCATTCGAGGTAGCGCCGCTGGCCTTCGGCGAAAAGAACGTCGAATGCGAGCGTGGATTTGCCGGACCCGCTGAGCCCGGTCAATACGCTCATTTTGCCCCGCTGCAGGCGGACCTCTTCCAGCTTGAGATTGTGTTCCCGCGCCCCGCGGACGACAATGTCGGTCTCGCGCGGCCCATCCCGTCCCGAGGACCTCTCCACCGCTCCCAACGGGAGACGCAACGGTCCCGAACCGTTATGGGGAGAGGCGGAAAATCCCGACTGCGGTTCGGCGGCCTCCGCAAGGCCGGTCGAAAACGGTTCGGAGCCGGAGAGGGTTGCGTCCCCCAGCCGTTCTTTCAAAAATCGCCCCGTGATGCTTTCCTGCGATGCGACAATCATCTCGGGCGTGCCCTCGCACACGATAGCACCGCCTCTTTCGCCCCCTTCGGGGCCGAGGTCCACTATCCAGTCGCACGCGGCGAGAAAATCCAGGTTATGCTCGACGACAAGGACCGTGTTTCCCATGTCGACAAGCGCGTTCAAGACGCGGATCAGCTTCGATATGTCGTCCGGATGAAGCCCGGTGGTGGGTTCGTCAAGGATGAAAAACTTGCCTGCACCTCCGGGAGTACGCCCGGTATAGAGATGATGAACAAGCTTCACACGCTGCGCCTCACCGCCGGAAATGGTGCTGAGAGGCTGCCCCATGCGAATGTAGTCGAGCCCTATGGCGATGAGCGGCTCCAGCGCGGCGGCCAGTTTCCGGTTTTCCGGAAAACGGTCGAGCAACTCGCTTGCGGTCATCTCAAGCATGTCTCCGATGGACACGCCCCGGAGCTTGATATCGAGGACTTCTTCCTTGAACCTCTTGCCCCCGCACTGGGGGCAGCGGAGGAAAACATCGGCGAGAAACTGCATCTCCACCCGTTCGTAGCCGTCGCCGTTGCAGGCGTCGCACCTGCCTCCCGCCGTGTTGAACGAGAAGTGCCGCGTGGAAAAACCTTTGGCCACGGCCTCCGGGGTTGCGGCGAGCATCTTCCTCAAGGGGTCGAGCGCATGCGTGTAGGTCAGGAGGTTCGCTCTCGGCGTCCGGCCGACCGGTTGCTGGTCGACCATGATCATCTCTCTGACGGTATCCGCGCCTTCGAAAGAGTCATGGGCTCCCGGAGCCTCCGTGGGCTTACCCATTTTCCGAAGCCAGCCGTTATAGAGGGTCCTTTCGACCAGAGTGCTCTTCCCGGAACCGGAAACGCCGCTGATGCCCACCAGGGCACCGAGGGGAACCCGCAGGTCTATTCCCTTGAGGTTGTTCTCGCGCGCGCCCCGCAAGGTGATATTGCGGGACAAATCGATATTGCGCCTGCCGTTTGTGCCCGCGAGAACCGATTTGCGCCCCGAAAGATACGCTCCCGTAAGGCTTTCCGGCATATTTCCAAGGTCGAGCGGCGATCCCTGGAAAACGACCTTGCCGCCCTTCTCCCCGCCTCCCGGCCCCATATCGATCACTTCGTCGCAGAACCGGATCATGCCCGGGTCGTGTTCCACCATGACGACGCTGTTGCCCATCCGCACGAGACGGTTCAACTGGTCGACGAGCCTGTTCTGATCGCGCGCGTGCAAACCCACGCTGGGTTCGTCCAGCACATAGAGCACGTTGACCAAAGATGATCCGAGGGCGCGCGTCAGATGAACGCGCTGCACTTCGCCGCCGGACAGCGTTCGCGACTGTCTGTCCAGCGAAAGGTACTGCAGCCCGACGGCCACGAGGAAGTTGAGCCTGCCGCGGATTTCCGACAGGAGCAGGATGGCGGCGGGATCGTGCGAGGCCTCGGGCCACTCGGAGCCGAAAAAGCCCGCGCATTTTTCGATGCTCCAGGCCCCGATCTCCGCAATGTTCGCCCCCCGGATTGTGTACAAGAGGCTTGCGGGTTGGAAGCGCGATCCTCCGCAAGCGCTGCAGGGCACGTATGCGCGGTAGCGCGAGAGGTAGACGCGGACGTGCATCTTGTAGGTTTTCGTCTCCAGCCAGTCAAAAAAACCTTTTATGCCGTAGTATTTCTTCGTGCCGCTTACAATCTTGTCGCGCAACGGCTTTTCGAGTTCCGCATAGGGAACATCCACGGGGATGTTCTCGTTTTTGCAGAACTTCATCAGATCGAAGTACTCCTCGCGATCGGTTCCGAACGGCTTCACCGCACCATCCCGGATGGAAAGACTCTTGTCCGGAATCACGAGATCGAGATCCACCCCGATGGTTCTGCCGAACCCGCGGCATTGAGGGCATGCACCGAGAGGGCTGTTAAAGGAAAACAGATTGGCGCTGGGAGAAGGAATGGAAACGCTGTCCCCGCAGTCCGGGCAGGTCAGGTCGGAGCTGAATCTCATGATCCGGTCAGGCATTACGATAACGGCGACATGCCCTTTCCCCATGCGGTACGCCGTGGTAAGGGAGTCCGCGACCCGCTGCGGATCGCTCTTTCCCCAGAGCAGCCTGTCGACGACCACAAGGATCTGGGTTCCGGAGAACCGTTTCGATTCGCGTCCGGACAGGCCGTCAAGCTCGAGGGTTGCCCCATCCGCAAAGATCCGCAGGAACCCTTCCGAGACGAGTTGCTGAACCCAGAGGCCCTGGGCATCGGTGTCGAAAGGAAAAGCGATAAGCACGCGGTCGTCCTGATCGAGGTCGGAGAGGTGCTTCTGAATGGATTCCGGGGTATCGCCGGAAACGGGCTTTCCGCATTGCGGACAGTGGGCAACGGAGATCCTCGCGAACAGGAGCTTCAGGTAATCGTTGATTTCCGTTATCGTTCCGACCGTGGAACGCGAACTCCTGACGGAGGTGCCCGATTCGATAGCGATGCTCGGAGGGATTCCTTCGATCAGGTCAGCCTCGGGCGCGTCCATCCTCTCCAGGAACTGGCGCGCGTAAGGCGAAAAGGTTTCGATGTATCTCCTTTGCCCCTCCGCATAGAGTGTATGCAGGGCGAGGCTGGATTTTCCCGAACCGCTCACACCAGTTAGCGCGATAAGCTTGTTGAGGGGGATATCGAGGTCGATGTTTTTCAGGTTATGCTGACGCACACCGCGAAGACGTATGAAATCCTGCTGCAACAGAAAACTCCCGAATGATAAATTATGAAAGCGGCGGCATCAATCCTCGCATCCCGTTTTCCGGCTTCCCGCCGAAACGCCCGACAAGCCCCGGATGAAGATCGCCCGCCTGCTTTTCCATCCATTAATTGCTTGATCTTGGGGCTCCGATAAATCAAAATTCACAGTTCCAATCGGAGCATAATAAAACATTATAACCTTTTCACGCGCACGCCGGTATTTCTTTGAACCAGAGTCGAAACCGGGGTGTCCGAACGGAATCGCTGATGAACACGCTCACCCCCATGATGCAGCAGTATTTGGAAATAAAGGGCAAGTATCCGGAATCGCTGCTTCTTTATCGAATGGGGGACTTTTACGAGCTGTTCCTCGATGATGCCGTGACGGCTTCGCGCGTCCTGGAAATCGCGCTGACCTCCCGTGACAGGCAGGCCGAAAATCCCGTGCCGATGTGCGGCGTCCCCTACCACGCGGCCGAAGGCTACATAGCCCGGCTCGTATCCGCCGGGTTCAAAGTCGCGATCTGCGATCAGGTTGAAGACCCCAGAAAGGCAAAGGGGCTGGTCCGGCGGGAGGTGACCCGGGTCCTTACTCCCGGGCTGATTCTCGACAACCAGAACCTCGTCTCCAACGAACCCAATTATCTCGCGGCGGTTTTTTCGCCCGGTCGCGGCAAGCCGACGGGCCTTGCCAGTCTCGATATATCCACGGCCGAGTTCAGGGCTACCGAACTGGACGGCGAGGAGAGCCTCGTGGAAGAAATCTTCCGGATAAATCCGCGGGAACTTCTTCTGTCCGAGGACGACGCCGCCGAATGGACAAAACTCATTCCCAAAAGGCTTGAAGTCTCGATCACCCGGATCGATCCGGTCTGCTTCGACCTGCGCAGGGCCGGGGAGCGGCTGATATCCCGCCTCAAGGTCCACTCGCTCGAAGGCTTCGGCATGGGGGGGATGGAATCGGCCGTTCAGGCCTCCGGAGCGATACTCGCCTATGCGGAGGAGAATCTTTTCGGCTCGTGCGAACACATCAAGAAAATCGTGGCGTACAACCGCTCGGAATTCATGATCCTGGACGAAGCAACGGTCCGGAACCTTGAAATATTCCACTCCGCAAGCTTTCAGGGACGCACGGGGTCGCTGCTCGGGACCATCGACCACACACGCACGGCCATGGGCGGACGCAAGCTCCAGCACTGGCTTCGCTACCCGCTGCTCGATCTTGCGAAGCTCAAGGAGCGCCAGGATGGCGTTGGCGAGCTCGTCTCGAGAAGCGACCTTCGGGAAGCCCTCCTCGCGGCGCTCGAAAATATGAACGACATCGAACGGCTCAACGGCAGGAACAGTACCAATATCTCCACGCCGCGAGACCTTATCGCACTGAAAAAATCGCTGCAGGTCCTCCCCGAGCTTAAAAAGAACCTCGCGGAACTGCGCAGCCGGCTCTCTGCCGGGCTCCATGCTCAGTGGGACTCCCTCGAAGATCTTGCCGCACACCTCGAAGCCGCGCTCTCCGACCCGCCTCCGGCAACGCTCGCAAACGGCGGGGCCATCAATCACGGATTTCATGCCGAGCTCGATCACTACATCCGGCTGAGCCGCGACGCGAAGGGATGGATGGCCGAGTACGAAGCGAAGCAGCGCCAGGAAACCGGCATTTCATCCCTCAAGGTGAGATTCAATAAGGTCTTCGGCTACTATATCGAGGTTTCCCGTTCAAACCTTACCGCCATTCCCCAGAGCTATTTCCGCAAACAGACGCTCGTGAACGCGGAGCGATTCATCACCGAAGAGCTCAAGGACTTCGAAGTCCAGGTCCTGGAAGCCGACGAAAAGCGGCTGGAACTCGAACAGCAGCTTTTCGCCGAACTCCGGGCGGTCGTTTCGGCGCAGAGCGCGCGCATCCAGGAGACGGCCGAACGCGTGGCGCTGCTCGACTGCATCTGCTCGCTCGCGGAAGTCGCCGCAAAATTCGATTACTGCCGCCCGGAACTCAACTGCGACGATTCCATTCACATCCGCGACGGCCGTCATCCGGTCATAGAGCACTTCCTCCAGGACGGCACGTTCGTGCCGAACGACCTCGACATGGATCAGGAGAAGGAAGAGGTGCTCATCATAACCGGTCCGAACATGGCCGGGAAATCCACCATCCTGCGGCAGGCCGCGCTCATCGTACTCCTGGCTCAGATCGGCGGTTTCGTACCCGCGTCGGAAGCACGCATCGGTCTTGTGGACAGGATCTTCACCCGCGTGGGGGCTTCCGACGACCTTGCGCGCGGACGGTCGACCTTCATGGTGGAAATGCAGGAGACCGCCAACATTCTCCACCAGGCCTCTTCCAAAAGTCTCATCATCCTGGATGAGATCGGCAGGGGCACGAGCACATTCGACGGCATGAGCATCGCATGGGCCGTGGCGGAGTTCCTGCACGATTTCGAGGGCAAGGGCATCAAAACGCTCTTCGCCACCCATTATCACGAACTCACCGAACTCGCCCGGAGCCGGCCGCGCGTGCAGAACTTCAACGTCGCCATTCGGGAATGGCAGCAGGAGATCCTCTTCTATCACAAGCTGACGGCCGGAAGCTCCAGCAAGAGCTACGGAATCCAGGTCGCCCGCCTTGCAGGCCTGCCGGAGGCGATCACGGAGCGCGCGCGGCAGATTCTTTCGCAACTGGAAGACGGCGGCACAGGCCCGGTCGCCGGACCGGGACCGAAGGCGAAGGAATATGCCCCCGCCAAGCCGTCCGAACCCGGCGTCCAATTGTCGCTCTTCCAGAAGCCCGACAAGGTGCGGGACAGAATCCGCGGCCTGGATCTCGACGCCATGACGCCCCTCAGCGCGCTCCAGACTCTGCACGAGATCAGGGAAGAGATCCTGGGCGACGAAAAGCCGCGTCCTTCCGGGCGCGCTTCGTCCAGGAGAAAGTGATCTGTTTCCCTCTTGATGTCTCGTCCGGAACCACGGGCACACCATTATTTTTCTTATTTGGAGTGAGAAGTGCGCACAAAATCGCATTTATCTGTTAAAAACTAATCTCGTTTTCAAGCATGGCCTCAAACATCGAACAGAATGGAAATTGATGGAGATTAGTTTATGAGCCGGCACGAAGAACATGTTATTTCGGCCGGCACGGTCCTCGAGTTCTACGAGTCGAAAGAAATCCTCCTCGGCGTTGTCCTGGCAGTGAAAGAAGGACGGTTCAACGTCCTTTCCGAGCGCAACCGCGAGGTGAGCGTCACCCCCAAGAGGGTTGTCCACCACGGAAGGACCGCGTTCAACCCCGGCATGACGAGGGAAGATCTGCTCAAGGGCATGGCGGCGACAACGCAGGCGCGCTGCCGGATAAGAGAGTCCCTCGATATCGAAGAACTCTGGTCCTTGGTCCGGGAAGAGGAATCCGGGTTTACTGCCGAGGAACTGGCCGAGTTCGTCTTCAGCAACCCCCTCTCCGACGATCAGGTGGCGGCGGCGCAGCAGTTGCTCCTTCAGGACCGGTTGTATTTTCAATCCAGAGATTCGCTGTTCTATCCGCGATCGGAAGAAGATGTCGAGCAGCGTAAAATCGAAATCGAGAAGGAAGCGCAGCGTGAACGGAAGCTCGCCGAGAGCGCGAAATGGGTTCAGGCGCTTTGGGCCAGGAAGCCGTACCCTGCGATCGATTTTCGCGACGAACTCATAGAGGGGCTCAAAAGCTACGCCCTTTTCGGGCAAGAGGCGAAGCAAAGCGCGTTCATAAAGGATCTATTCAAGCTGGCGTCCATCCCGCCAACCACGCAGTCGGCCTTTCGCATCCTGGTGAGGCTCGGAGTGTGGCGCGAGGATGAAAACCTGCTGCTCCACGAGCATGGCATTTCACCGGATTTTTCCGACGAAACCCTGAAGGAAGCCGAGAGGGCGGCCGGAAGCGATTTTGTGGGCGGTGCGCGCTCGGACAGGGAAGATCTCACCACGCTCGAGATTTATACCGTCGACAGCATTCTTACCCGGGACTACGACGACGCGCTCAGCATCCGAAAGCTCGAAGACGGCACCTACGAGGTTGGCGTTCACATTGCGGATGCGGCGGAACTGGTGCAGGCCAATAGCGTCCTCGATCGTGAGGCCAAAGTGCGGGCCAGTTCGATTTACCTGCCTGACGGACGGATCTCCATGCTGCCCCCGTCCCTTTCGGAGGGCGTCTGCAGCCTCAAGGCAGGCGAGGAACGGCTGGCTCTCAGTTTCTTCATCTCGTTGGACGACTCGGCCAATATAACCGGTTCGAGGATCGTTCCCAGCATCATACGGATCGCGGCCCAACTCACCTACGAGCAGGTGAACGAACGCATCGAATCCGGGGATGCGGGGTTCACCGCCCTCTACGATCTTGCGCTCAAATTGAGACAAAAACGTATCGACCGTGGAGCCACCATTTTGCCGCTCCCGGAGATCCAGGTCTACGTCAACAATGTGGGGATGATTCTGATTTCCCGCTACGAAAAAGAGGCCCCCAGCCAGATCCTGGTCTCCGAGTGGATGATCTGGGCCAACGCCGCCGCCGCCGATTTTTTTGCCGACAACGCTATTCCGGCGATTTTCCGCGCTCAGGCCGAGTGCAGGCCCGAAACCGAATTCGTCCAGAGCGAACACGAACTGTTTTTCATCTACCGAAAAAGACGGCTTTTCGCCCGCGCGGAGCTTGCCACCGCGCCCAAAGCCCACTGCAGCCTGTCGATCCCCCATTATACGACGGTCACCTCGCCGATACGCCGCTATGCGGATCTCGTCGTCCAGCGGCAACTGAAGCACGCCCTTTCGACCGGCGATGCGTTCTACTCCGCGGAGGAACTCGGGGATTTGATCACGCATATCTCCGCGTCCCAGGCGCGCATTTTCGCGATACAGCGCAAATGGACCCGATACTGGCTCCTGAAGTACCTCGAACAGGAGGGGCTCGAAAACCTCCACGCGCTCGTGCTGGAAAAGAACTCGCGGTACGCGCACCTTCTTGTTCCCGAGTTTCTGCTCGAAGTGAATGCGCAGGTGGGCGAAAAGGCCAAATTCCAGCAGGGCGAACTCGTGAGGGTGCATGTGGACAAAATCGTGCCGAGGGAAGACGTCCTGAAAATTCAGGTCGTGGAGCCTCCCCCCGGCAGGGTATCCTGAGACAATCCAATCAGAAAGTGTATCCCACCTCGCCGTGGAGTTCGCGGTCCAGCCCTATCGTTTCCTCTTCCGGGTCGACCCTCAGTCCAACGGTCTTATCAATGACTACCGCAATGATATAAGTCATGATGAAGGCGTATCCGCCCGTTGCCGCCACTCCCAGCACCTGTTTTCCGAACTGCGCGATATCGCCGTAGAGCCAGCCTGTCCCGCCGATTGAGGCGAAGATCCCGGTACAGATCGCCCCGAAAGCGCCGCCCACGCCATGGACTCCGACCACATCGAGCGAATCGTCGAAATGCAGCCGCAGTTTTATGCGAACGCCGTAGTAGCATACAATCCCGCCCATGAGGCCCATAACGAGGGACCACGCCGGAGTGACATACCCGGCTGCGGGAGTGATGACGACGAGCCCGGCAACGAGCCCCGATGCGATTCCCAGCGCGCTTGGCTTCTTATGGAATATCCATTCCATCATCATCCAGGAAAAAGCCGCGGCGGCGGAGGCCGTCATTGTCGTGCAGAACGCGAGTCCGGCAAGGCCGTTCGCGGCAAGGGCGCTCCCGGAGTTGTACCCGAACCATCCGAACCAGAGCAGCGCAGCGCCAAGCAAAGTCATGGACAGGTTATGGGGTATAAAGGCCTCATGCGGGTAACCGAGGCGTTTGCCGAGAATAATCGCCATGGCCAGTGCGGACACGCCCGACGAAAAATGAACGACCGTACCGCCCGCAAAATCGAGCGCGCCAAGCTTCTGCAGCCAGCCCCCTCCCCAAACCCAATGCGCCACCGGATCGTATACAATCGTCGCCCACAGCGCGAGGAACAGCACATAGGCGCTGAATTTCATTCTCTCTGCGATCGAACCGCTGATCAGAGCAGGCGTTATTATCGCGAACATTCCCTGGAACCACATGTACACGTAAGTCGGGATGGTGGTATTGAGAGAATCGCTATTCATCCCGAACAGCAGGAACTGGCTGAAATCCCCTATGAAAGCATTTCCGGTGCCGAATGAGAGCGTATATCCGTAGATCATCCATTGTACGCCGATGACCGCAAGAGCAACAAAAGAGTGCATGCAGGAACTGAGCACGTTTTTTTTCCGGACCATTCCGGCGTAGAAGAATGCGAGGCCCGGGGTCATAAGCATGACCAGAGCCGTCGAAGCGAGTACCCAGGCCGTGTCGCCGGTGTTGAGAGAGGGCGGCGGGGTGGCGGCGGCGTCCTGCGCCAGTGCGAGGCCTTCCGAGACGATGATGGCAAATGGGACCGCTGCCCGGGCCGGCCTGAGCAGCTTCAAAAATCCTGACAGGATGAATCGTGCGAAACCAAAGGGCATTTCTGCCTCCTTCCCTTCATTATGACGATTTATGAATGCCGGAGAGCGCCCGAATGAATTAGAGCGCCTGCGTTCCGATTTCTTTCGTACGAATCCGGACGGCTTCCTCTATTGTCGAAAGAAATATCTTCCCGTCGCCGATTTTGCCCGTAAATGCCGCCTTTTGTATTGCCTCGACCGCTTTTTCCCTGAGGTCGTCCGGGACAACGGTAAGAATCAGCAGCTTCGGAACAAAATTGACCGTGTACTCAGCCCCCCGATAGAGTTCCACATGCCCCTTTTGCCTCCCGAAGCCTTTCACCTCGCTCACGGTCATGCCCTGGATACCGAGGGCGGTAAGCGCCTCCTGAACATCCGTAAGCCGAAACGGTTTTATGATCGCCTCGATTTTGGTCATTCCATACCTCCGCGCATTGGATTGGATTTCGTGCCGCGAGGGGACATCCTGCTACTATCCGCCTGCGCCGTTGCACATCATCGGATAATCCAAAGCACATGCCAGAAGGGGAACAAATGGGACAATACAGGTAAAACACTTCAATTACGGGATATTAGAAATTTAGAAGGCAAAATCTGCAGTAAACTTCGGAAGGATATTGGAACAAAAATGTAACATGCTCCACAAACCGTACAAAATTGTTCTGTTTCGGAGGCCGCATGCGACCTCCGTTGAACAAAAATCCCCGGCGAAAGCCGAAATCACCAATCCGGAGCAAATTCACTACACGAAAAAGAGGAGGAAAGCACCCAGGAGGATTCTGTACAGGACAAACACATAGGTTGTATGGGTGCGAAGGAACCTGAGGAGCAAAGCGATGGTCGCATATCCGCTTATTGCCGAGGAAACCGTTGCAACGACGAGTATCATGAGATCCTGCGAACCCATGTATGCCAGGCTCTCCTTGAATTCAAGCAGACCACTCGCGAACACGGCGGGAATACTCAGGAGAAAGGAAAAGCGCGCCGCGCTCTCCCGAGTCAAGCCCAGGAACAGACCGGCCGTGATCGTAGTGCCGGACCGCGAAGCTCCGGGAATCAGCGCGAGCGCCTGTGCGCACCCGATCAGCACGGAATCGAATCTGGAGAGTTTTTTGAGGTCTTTCGAGAAACGCCCGGTGAGCTCCGCAACCGCGAGCAGGATCGCCATCACTACGAGGCTCGTGCCGATAACCACCATGCTCTTTGTCAGGTGTCCCTCTATGATCTTCTTCAAGGCCAGGCCGATGAACGCGATGGGAATCGAGCCCAGAATCACGCACCATCCGAGTCGGGACTCGAGGCTCTGCAGCCGGAACGGAGTGCGAGACACGAGGGTTTCACCGATGAACGAGACCGTAATCTCGATCACGTCCCTGAAGAAAAACAACAGGACCGCGAGCATCGTTCCGAGCTGGATAACCGCGATGAACGCAGTCCACTGTTCCGGCCTTGCCGGGTCGATCAGGCCGAGGTACTGACCGGCTATCGTGAGGTGAGCAGTGCTGCTGATCGGAAGGAATTCCGTCAGTCCCTGAATGATCCCCAAAAGAATTGCTTCGGCAATGCTCATCGGTCGCTTTGCTCCTGAAATGGAAAGCCGCGGGTAGCCGCGGCGCAACTGTACAAAAAAGACTTCCGCTTCGAGCTTTCATACCGGGACGAGAGAATCCCCGTATCGGTCCGGGGGAGTAATACAATGCCGAATTTTCAAATTCAACGTTTATTTGACAGCAACTCGGGCAGGCGGAGTTCTTCGCCGGGGGCGGTTTCGGCAACGGGCGCGAGGAAGGCGGGATTCGATGTTCCGTGCGCCGGCCCCTTCCGGAATGCGTACAAAACCCGGCCGCACAGGGATGCCCATGCGGCCGGGCCCTTTCTCACGCTGCGCCCGATGTTCCCTCCCGGGTGGTCATGCTGCCAAGCAGGTAAGCCTCGATGAAATCATCCAGATCACCATCCATCACAGCGTCCACGTTTCCCTTTTCCACGTTTGTCCTGTGATCCTTCACCAGGCGATACGGCTGCATGACGTAGGAGCGGATCTGGTTTCCCCAGGCGATTTCGTCCAGGTTGTCGTGCGTCTCCTGCATCTTGGCCTGCTGGACGCGCCTCTCGCGCTCGTAGAGCCGCGATTTGAGGATTTTCATGGCGATATCGCGGTTCCTGTGCTGCGATTTTTCATTCTGGCACTGAACCACGATTCCCGTGGGCAGATGTGTGATTCGAACCGCCGAGCTCGTCTTATTGACATGCTGGCCGCCTGCCCCGCTTGCCCGGTAGGTGTCCACGCGAAGGTCCGACTGCTTCACCTCGATATCGATTCTGTCATCGATTTCGGGAAAAACGAGAACGGCCGCAAAGGACGTGTGCCTGCGCCCGCTCGCGTCGAACGGAGAAATCCGCACAAGTCTGTGGACGCCGGATTCGGCCTTGAGCATTCCGTGGGCGTAAGGACCGGAAACCGTAAAAGTAACGTTTTTGATCCCGGCCTCGTCACCTTCGAGAAGGTCGACCATTTCGACCTTGAAGCCTTTTCTTTCACACCATCTCAAATACATTCGCAGGAGCATCTCGGTCCAGTCCTGGGCCTCCGTGCCGCCCGCCCCCGCGTTGATGCTCACAATGGCGCTCTTGTTGTCGTTTTCGTCGCTCAGCATCTGACGCAACTCAAGGTCGCGATACTTTTTCTGAAGCTCCCTGAGCTTGCGCCGGACCTCGATTACGTTCTGCTCGTCATCCTCCTCGACGGCCATCTCGAAGAGCAGTTCGTTGTCTTCGAGCTCTCCAAGAAGATTGCGCCAGGTGCCGATCATTTCATTGAGTTCGGAGCGTTCCTTGAGAACATCCCGGCTCGAATCCGGGCTGTCCCAGAAATCCTGCTTGGCCATGAGCTTTTCGAGCTCGGCCGAGCGTTTCTCCTTGCCTTCGATGTCAAAGATATCCCCCGAGCGTCTTGAAGCGTTGTGAAAGATCCTTGATCGAGTTCCTCAGTTCAGAGATATCGGTGTTCATGGGGATATCCTCCTATACATTTTGAAATACGCAAAGCGGTATAATAACGCAAAAACCGCTGCAAAAACCGAAAACCAGGCGAAAATATCGCCGTATTTCGCATAAAAAGACAAAAACGGCATCGGATGAATATTTCGAGTGAGAAATCCTCCCGTATTGAGAGGTATTCTCCCCAGTTCCGCGCCGGTAGCGTCGAAAACAGCGCTTACCCCCGTATTGGCGGCCCTCGCGAGAGGGACCCTGAACTCGATTGCCCGCCAGCGGGAGATATCAAGATGCTGATAGGGTCCTCCCGTGTCCCCGTACCATGCGTCATTGGTCATGTTCATGAGGACCTGAGCACCCCTGCGAATCGACTCGCGCGAGATTTCCGGAAAGATTACCTCGTAGCAGATAAGAACGCCCATGGGCAGCCCATTCAGAAAAACCGGCCCGGGGTCCTTTCCCGGAACAAAATCCATGTCCCCGAACGCGAGATGGCGCACGAAAAAGAGCACGCTTGACAGGGGCACATACTCCCCGAACGGCACCAGATGCTGCTTGGCGTAAGCTCCCTTCAGTATCCCGCGCCCGTCAAGAAGATAAGCCCTGTTGAGCAGCCGCGCCTTGCCGTCGATCAAAGTCACGCCGAGACTGCCGAAGAGAACCGGCTTTTTCGATTCTTCAACGAACCTGTTGACTTCGGGCGAACGAATTTCATCGATTCCGTAGAAAAACGGCATGGCCGATTCGGGCCAGAACAGCAGATCCGGTACCGGCTCCTCCCTCAGCGCCTCCTGCGAAAAAAGCGCGTAACGGCTGATCGTCTCGGTTTGAAATGCCGGGTCCCACTTTTCGTCCTGCTTGATGTTGCCCTGGATCACCGAAACGGCCAACGGTGCAGCCCGTCCCTGTATCGATTTGATATTGTCCAGGCGCCAGAAGCCGTAAAACAGGGCCGCAACGATGCACGCTGCAAGCAGCGTTACGCCGCTCTTGCGGAAATAATTGAAAAAAAATCCCGCCACGACCGTGCTCCCGAGCACCACAAGCCAGCTCAGACCATACACCCCGGTAATGTCGGCAACCTGGATCAACAGGTTTAGCGGAGTTTGCGTATATCCGATGTTCGACCACGGAAACCCGGAAAAGGGGAAAAACGCCCTCATCCATTCCAGGGCCACCCACACAAAAGGCAATCCGAAAACAAAGAGCGCCGGCTGCTTTTCGAGCCAGCACGCAGTCAGGCTGAAAACAGCGGGATAGAGCGCAAGCATGCAGCACAGCAGCAGGAGGATCAAAAGCGAGACGACGAACGGAAAGCCGCCGAAGTGGTATATGGCGTACCGTATCCAGAACAACACGGTAAACAGGTGCACGACTCCGCAGAGATACCCGAGCCAGAAGGCATGCTTCAGACTTTTGCCTCTGATCGCAAAGAAAAGCGGCACCAGGGCAATCCAGGAAAGAAAGTAGAGCGCCGGTTTGGGAAAACCGGCCGTGAGCAGCAATCCGCTCAGAATCGAGAGTAAAACCGCGTCCATAAGCGTGCTTTTCAGGAAAGGGTGAATGCATGCAAAGAGAATATGCGGAAAAGAGGAGGCAAAGAGGCGACCCGATTTCCCCGGCTACGCGCCGGGCTCCTCCCCCGAAGGCCCCTCCGGAACCGTTTTGTCAATTCTGCGGATGCGCACCCGATCGATCTTTCGCGTCGTGGCAGCCTCAATGACAATCTCGAGGTTCTCGTAGCTTATGCGCTCGTTAATCTGCGGGACCCTTCCGGTCAGGCTGATTACCAGCCCCCCTACCGACTCGTAGTCCCCCTCGGGGAACTCCATATGGAGAAAATCTTCCAGCTTTTCGATATCCAGGCGCGCGTTGACGGCAATCGAGCCGTCCTCGTGTTCGACAATCATCTTCTGTTCGGCGTCGTATTCGTCCATCACCTCGCCGATTATTTCCTCGATGATATCTTCCAGCGTGAGTATGCCGGCGGTCCCGCCATATTCGTCTATGACGATGGCCATGTGGGATTTGTTGTCCCTGAGGTCCTGGAGAACTTCGCTGATCTTCTTCGTCTCGGGGATGAAATAGGGAGGCCGCGTGATCTCTTTTACCGCAATTTCCCCCGTTCCCCAGAAGGACAGGAGGTCCTTGGCGTGCAGAGTCCCGATGATGTTGTCGATGCTGTCCTGGTAAATCGGAATCCGGGAATGCCCGCTCTGGATGATAAGCTGAATGATGTCCGACAGCGAGGTCCCGGCATCGGCATAAACGGTGTCGGTGCGGGGGACCATGATTTCACGCGCTATCGTATCCCGAAAGGAAAAGATCCCCTGAATCATTTCCCCTTCGTCTTCGGAGATCAGCCCTCGCTGCTCTCCCTCATCGATAATCTGCTGGATCTCTTTTTCGATGTCTTCTGAGTCTTCGACACGGGCAAGCCGTCGGAAGCACATTCGGAGCCAATTCTGAATTCCTTTGGCTGGCTGGTCTCCCAATTCTCGATCACTCTCTCTGAAGTAAGTGGCTGTATTAAAAGGCAAAACCAGGTCAATTTTATCTTTCGAAAACCAGTTTAGCAACTCACCTGACCCTTGTCCACGAAAATATAGGACAGGAGCTTGTAGAGCAGCCGAGCCGCGAAAAACTCGGATGCGGTGTCCGGAGGAACCGGCAACAGCTCCATGATGTCAAGCCCGACGATATTCGCCTGCCCGATTACTGTCCTGAGCATTGCAAGGGTCTCGTACCACCCGAGGCCGCCGGGCTCGGGCGTACCGACCGCCGGCATGATAGACGGATCGAAGCCGTCCAGATCAATGCTTATATAGACATTCCCCCGTCCGACCGCATCCGGAACGGACTCCCACAGGGCGGGCTTCCGATGCAGTTCATAAGCGAAGAAACAGGGTATCCTTCTTTCACGTATAAAATCGAACTCTTCCCGCGTAAGGGATCGAATTCCGACCTGAACGAGCCGCGCATGATCAAAGGCCCGCCTCATGATGCAGGCATTGCTGTAGGGACTCCCCTGGTATTCCTCCCGCAGGTCGGAGTGCGCATCCAGATGCAGAATGGTAAGATCCGGATACTTTGCGGCGAGCGCTTCGACCATGCCCAGGGAGAGCAGGTGTTCGCCGCCCAGGAGAACCGGAAACTTGCCGCTGCCGATCACGAATTCACACGCGTCCCGGACGTCCTGCACCATTGCCCTGGGCGAGAGGATATTCACGGGGAGTTCCGGCATCGTGAAGAGCCCCTCGCGGTAGACCTCCGTGCAGGTCTCTTCGTCGAACAGCTCCAGTTCCCTCGACGCGTTCAGAATGGCCCGGGGCCCTTCGCGCGTCCCCGATCGGAAGGTTGTCGTCCCGTCGTAGGGCACCGGAATGATAACCGCGCCCGCATCATCGAAATCGGCTTCCTCGGTCTGAAGCCCCAAGAACGAACAATGGGGCCCCAGGCTCCCAAAAGCCCTGGACCCCATTCCATTATTTTCAGTCATGATTACCGGTCTCTACCTCGAACGCTGCTTCAGCATGCGATCCATCCGGACCACCTGCGCGGATTCGCGGATCGTGTTCGGAAATTCCTGCCCGCGATCGAGCACTTTGATCTCATGCTTCTGAATCTTGAAGTACTGTTTAATCGTTTCCACTGCCATGTCGGTATCGAACGGCTTGCATGAAAACATATCGATGCTCAGATAGTGTTTCTCCGGAAACGTGTGAATGATAATATGACTCTCAGCGATCAGAACAAACCCGGATACCCCCCAGTCTTCCGGTACCGCGCCGGAATAACGGAAAACATAAGGCGGCATGATTTTAGTCATGTCCATTTCGGACGGGTAGCGATCGAGAAAATTGTAGATCAGGTTGATATCTTCCAGCGATTCACGATCGCATCCGTAGCCGTCCAGAATAAGATGGACCCCAAAACCGAATTCAGGCTTGCCCATGGCAGTCACCTCCTGTTTGAGGACTCAAGGTCCCCTAAAGTATCTATGATTCTATTGCCGCCCTGTCGGAGATGCTACCGTGAGCACTCTAAAAACGCAGCGGGGCAGTCACGTTTTTAGCCATCGATGATGGATACTCACTGCCGGAACTTCGGGGCGGCTTTAATGCCACAGCATAAAGTGGTCTCACACTTGGGTTATAAAAAAATATCACCATGCCAATCTGCTGTGCAATGCCCTACCCTAACAGATTTTCAGGTGATGCCGTTACCAAAGCTCAACGATTTTCACAGGTTAACCGCAAGGCCATATCCCCAACGGTGTGCCCTATATAAAGTACCCCAGCAGGAGTGTCAAGATTATTTTTAAGATATTTCCCGTGCTGGAGTGTCCGCGACGAAATACTCGCCGATTTCACCGCGACTCTTCATCGACATAAACGGTATCCCTCCCGCATTGCTTCTTCGCATGATAGAGGGCTGCGTCCGAGCGCTGAATCATGTCCTGAATATCCTCCTCGAGGTTTCCCGTCTTCTCGCTGAACCGCGCGACCCCGATCGAGAGCGAAGTCGGCTCGAAACCCAGCCCGGAATATTTCACGCGAATGCGGTTGGCCACCGCGAGAACACGCACGTCCGGCAGATGCGGAAGCAGCAAAACGAATTCATCCCCTCCGAACCGGTAGGCGCTGTCGATGTTTTCGCGAATCGACTGCAGGAGGAGCGAAGCCGTCTGAACCAGGAGGACATCGCCGGCCGGATGGCCGTTCAGGTCGTTGAAATGCTTGAAATGGTCTATATCCAGGAAGAAAAGATAGAGCGGATGCTGGTATCGAACAGCCCGTATGGCTTCCTTGCGCGCGTT
>JAJFVB010000259.1 GCA_021372055.1 Desulfobacteraceae bacterium
CTGTGCCGCGACTGACAAGTTGCTACGAAATGCGTAACGTGCCGGAATCACCCGTAACGATGCGTAAGATCAAGCACTTACAACGCAGATGAAACGCCTCTCATTACCCCATAATCTTCCGCGGTTTTCATAATCTGCTTCGGCCGCATGTCCAAAGCCCGACCACGTGTTATCAACTACTTACGCCAAAAACTGAGCAGATTGTCAGTCGCGGAAAAGGTGTGAAGGTGTGAAACGATGGGCCTGGCTTCAGTGTACAATATTGAACGCAAACTTTGCTGCTTTCCTCTTGGATGAAGGGACTTTTCAGGGCGGTTTCGAAGTTGATTCAGAAGGTGTGCAGAGGGCCGTCATGGTCCAATTGATTCGATGCGGCGTGCTGAGGCGTAATGGGTCTCATCCAGAATTCGGCGCTTGTTTCTGGCTTTTTGCGCCGCCTTCCTGAGGTTCCCAACAATCCTTCACTATCTCGATTCCGGCATTGCACAGTCTTTGTAATACGCCTGCTCTGTGCGGTGTACCATCGGGAAAAGTCCCAACGACGATGTCGAGAAGATACTGCAAACGCCACAAGTCGTTCTCCAGATCGTATCGGAGGTCAATATTCTCAACCAGCCTTCTGAACACTGCCACTGGTCCAGATGCCCACAGTTCGTGATAACGTTGAGTCACCAAGTCCATTGCGAATACTTTGGAAAACGGTTCTCTAAAGTCTACCTTGATCAAGACGGGGTCGGTAACAAGGTCGACACACGGGCGCACCGGTTGGGAACACTCGGCAAGCCATTTTTCGTTGATTATGAACTGTCGGCATGCTCGCGTGGCGACATACCCCGGGATTGGGGTTCTGAATGTCTCGTAGTTATATAGCTGGTCTGATGAAATTCGCAGTTCAGTGATGAATCGGTCTCGCGAGATCCTGACCATGTCTCGTATCATCGAGAATCGAACGGCTATTTGAGCATCACTACGCGGATCCCTGGAGTATGGTCCCCTCATTCTTTTGGGTCGTGGCATAGCTCACAGAGTACCCAAGGCAACTGCGAAACTCTAATTAAAAGTGATTGACATACGGTAAGTGATGGGGTATCCCCATGTCATAACGTATGAGTACGGCATTCAACAAGAGCATACCTGAAATCGTTTCGTTAAGAATTCTGATGCTCAGAAATGGTGTGACGACGGATAAACTTGCGGAAGCCATCGGTATATCCAAGCGATCGCTTCAGAACTTCTATTCCACACCGCATCGGAGCGCTCCAGCGAGATGCCGTATCGAGAAGTTTTTCAACTGCGCGATTTGGTCCACCAGAGACGATTATGAAGCCCGCAAAAACCTGATCCCTATTCTGAAGGCCGACCCCTGTTTGATGAAATTCAGAGAGCTGCAATTCGCTGCCAAGAAACACCATGTTCGACGCTGGACGCGTGTCCGCGGGAAAGAGGAGCTGATCCGATTACTGGCTGAAAGCCTGATCGCGAAGAGGCAAAAAAGAAAGGCAAAGATATGACAAGTAGTACAAGTAAGGCTGTCGCCGTCGTCGGTGAGTTATTCGATTCGGGGCCGCTGAAGGCGGCAATAAGCAAGCACGGGAAACTCAAAAGAGCCTTGGCCGACGCCGAAGCTTTGAGGGAAACGCTTCCCGACGAAATCAGGCGATTGAAGAGGCGGGCCGGAAAGGATGACAATGCCGCTCAGCAACTCTCGATCAAACAGATCCAACTCGACTTGGTTCCTCAGACCATCGAGGACTGCCGCGCGGAACTCTCCGACCTCGACTACGCCGGCCAGATACAGGCGGGGGTAGCCTTCCTCAAGGCCTTCTACGAGGCTGAATACGAGTGCACCCTTAAGGCGGCGATGAAGGCGATCGAAGGTTTTTGCCCTGATGTGGATGAACGTAAGCGGCTGGCTAATAAGTTGCCAGCTATCACCGATGCCAGGAGCAATTTCTTCTATATCGAGCGGATCATCGACCTCGATGGGCCGCAGTCTCTCCTTGAGCGCATCGAGGCGGCGAATCAGTCGCTGAAAGGAGCTGCGAAATGAAGACGGCGAGCAACCAAGATGAATTCCCGATCATAGTCAGTAATGCGGTTGTTCCGGAATTTCCTGAGAACAACGTGATCTATGCGGCCAATGACAACCGTCCAGTCAGTTCGTTCAACGAAGAACTGACGGCTGAGGCTGATCGATGGCCGGATCCAACGGGCCTGAAGTCGATACTATCCTTCGCGGCACCGCGCGTGTTATCGGATCGATATTTCGACTTCGAGCGACCCGAGCGGGCTAGCACATTCCTGTCGGAACTCGACGACAGCCGGTTGTCCGATCATGACTTCGCCTCGCTGAAGTACAGTGGAGAGAAGGAATTGCTGACACTCGTGAACAAGGGGCTTTGTCTCGTGTTCGACATGGATCTGCTCACCATCAATCCGGTCCTGGAAATGGTGTTTTTGTATGCCCTCATCGCCACGCTCTATCGCCAGGAATTCCGCAGGGTGATTAGCCTTCTGTCTGCCGGCGCGGTGAAGCACGTGAAGACCTGGAATTCGGGGGCCGACCCCGACTCGGATGTGATTGCTGTCCTCAACACGACGGAAACTACCGTGGGAATAGCGAACAACCGTTTGATCTTCGGGAAGCAGGCAAGCAGGGTGCGGACTCTGGCGCTCAGGGCGACCTCAGGAACGGGGATTGCCTCTTCCGCTTCGGTTCATCCGTCAGCCATGGCGCCAATGTTCGGCGTGGATGAGGTCGTGGTGTCGGGACACCGTTTTGTCACCAGCCCGGCATCGAGAACCCGCATTGTCCCGTCCAGCGTCTTCGGGTTTTACTCCGAGGATAACGTCACGCCGTTCGATCCAACGCACCTGAAGCGATTTGTCCGCGAGTACAGGCCGGGCTCTGAGCTCAACGTGTACAGGCAGAAAGTGTCTGCGAAACAGGTGAAGCTGACCGTTGAAATGGATTCCAGGATCGTTTGTCCGATGACGGATGGCCTCTTCGAAATTCAGGTGTCCGGGTAAATCGATGACCGAGAGTGAACAGCTTCCCGCTACGGGTGCCGCGACGGCAGGTCTTTCTTTCCTTTCTCCTGGCCGTCGCGGCGCTCATTCTCCCAAGACTCTGTGGCGGCAACGTCGGGTACGCCTTCTGCATAAGGCATGCCTTGCGGTGGTTAAATTGAGTGAGAAGGGCTACCAGGTCACCCGCGCATTTCGTCGGGTATCGCGTCGATTCAACGGTCGGCATCTCGGGGAAGGCCGATCGCTGGACTGTTCTTCCTGGACCTTGATGCGCCTTTATTACCGTTGGCGTAAAGCAAATCAGGACCCCGCCGTATTTGAACTTCATTTCAACGGATCGGGGATCAAAAAAGTTTCATCGGCACACGTTCATCGGATCGTCCTGATGGCCCTATCCTCCAATGTTTGCCTTGCGAAATCCTTTCGAGCGGTTGGGGGTAAGGAAAAGCTGGGGTTCACCTGTTCTAGCCTCTACAGGCACGTCGATGCCCGCTTTAAAAGATTCGCCAGGATACACGAGAATATTTCTGGGAGGAAAATCCGTCTATTGTCTGAGTTGAATGAGGTCGCAACAAAAGGAGAGATAAAATGACCGCCGTAGCAAGAGAGGTTCGTGCTGGAATTACAGTCAAAGAAAAGGCTGATGAGGTCCGCGCTCAAAGGGCGAAAGCCGCACGATTGCGAGTGCTGGAGGTTGGTATACAGCGGAAGGCCATGGGGGGCGGTAAAAATGTGCCTCAATGGGATGCGACGCTTGATACGGTTCAAAGAGACAGAATCAAAAACATCGATATTATTCCGTCGACAACCGAGAGGAATTGCGCGGAAATGGCGGCGGTTGCCTTCGATTCGTATATCGAGGAGCAGATGGATAAACCGTTTCACGACGGCATGGCCAACCTCGCCTGTTTTCATCAATTAATCCGACACAACCCGTTATTCAGAGAGGAGATCGGATATCTGAAAATGATGATTGATGGCGAGTGGTTCTTAAATCAATTCAGTCAAAAGGTAAGCCAATTATAATCACCAAGGTTAATCCTTTGGAGCAAGGTGGAAGCGGTTTGTTGTCTGGTAAACAACACATCGTCATAGGTTCAGCGATGCTTCACCGCTTCCACCTCCTTTTCCCCGATTAGAAGCGGAACAACGGTTAGGACTGAAAGAATAGTCAGATGAAGTCCGGATCAAAGTCAAAGCGAAGCGAAGAAGGCAGCGGGATGCTCGCGTTAATAGAGCGCCGATTGCCGAAGCGTGAGTTTCTTAGGGTCAGTCAAGTCGCAACAGCATGCTTTGTCTCTGTGTCCCTCGTTTATAGCTGGATCAAAGCAGGCCTAGTTGAGTGGTTGGAGCCCGGAACGATGTTTGTCGGAATTGCGGTATCGCGGTCCAGCGTTATTGAGTTTTACAGAACGCGTATTGGCCTGAGCGGAAAAAAAGACGGGAAAAAATGAGCGCTGCCGAACAACATATGCAGGGATCAGAAAAGATTGTGGGGTTATCCCCGACACTCTTCCCGGCCGCTCAAATCGCTGTCGCCCTGGGAAAGACAAAACGCGCCGTTCAACTTTCCCTTTCCGATATCCCGCCTTCCGGCCAGGTCATTGTCCGTGGCCAACCGGCCGCAGCCTGGTCCGTGCCCGCGTTGCCGCCCAGGATGCGCACGGATCTGGAAGCGGAAGCCACGCGCCGGGGATTCAGAGATGCCGGGCATTTGCTATCTTCCCCACCTGTGTTATGGATGCCGTCGATCCCTCTGAATGAGATTGCGCCGAAGTACACGGAACGCGCTTCGAACCTGCAGCGCGCCTTGGCAGACACGCTTTCACGGCTCAATGACTTGGACATTTCTTCCGATGAGATCGAGCGCCTGGGCATTGAGGATTACAGGCGCGTTTTCGGTCACACGATTTCCGGCCGGCATTGGCGCAGGCTCCTAGATCGAACCCGTGAACGCGACAAAGGGGCTGAAGACTGGATCCGTCCGGAGATTTATCTGGATGAAAACCCGGCGAGAAAGTCACTGGCCCCGCTTCCCCTCAATCCAGCTGTCCATGATTACCGGGATCTGCAGGAGCTTATCTCTGGCTTTGCAAAGCCTCTGCAGCCGACTCCCCCGGAACGCGAATACTTCTGGATTCACGTCCTGGAGCGCCTGGATGGCGACGTAGCGGGCGGGAAGACCCTGTGCCGGGCAAAGAAGGCTCTCCTGGCATTTCTCGCGGCCAAAGCGCCTTTCCTGGCCGATAATCCCCGGCGTCTCAAATGGACCTTCGACCGCAAGTACCGGAAATGGATTGAGACGGGAAGAAGCTTGGAGGCCGTGAAAGACCAGCGACATCAAAACTCCGGCCGGTACCGCGCGCCGGATCTGACGGAAGACGATAGAAAGCTGATCATCGGCACGGCGGTTACGAAGTGCGGTGGACGAATCGCCCAAGCCTGGAGGTATCTGATCCGGGCCGGGCAACTCAGCCAGGCCATCCTTGACCACTATTCCCGGAATCCCACCAGCAAATCCTACGTTCCAAAGACCGTTATTGAAGCCGTGAAGTATGATATCGACATGGTTGAAGACATCCACCACGGCCCGCGACGGGCCCGCTTGAACGGGGCTTATGTCGAGTGTGATCCAACTTCGGAATGCTCCGGTGACGTATATAGCGGTGATGATGCAACTTTTGGAATCTATTATCATGACAATACCGAGCAGGGGCTGCAAATTGTGCGTTCTCAAGTTCTGTTGATGATTGACTGTCGCTCGATTTACATTCTTGGTTTTGTATTGACCGGAACCGCCGCTTATTCGGCCTTCCACATTCGGAACCTGATTACTCATGTTCACGATTCCTATGGACTTCCACGCCGCGCGTTTCTATTTGAGAATGGCTCGTGGAGAGCACGCCTGGTTACTGGCCGAAAGGACGAAGTCGATTGGACCGGTACGGAACTCGGACTCAGGGGATTGGGCCTTAAGTTCAGGCACGCTCGCTTGGCTCGTGCCAAGATCATCGAGCGCGTCATGGGGCTGACTCAGGATCTGATGGATGGGGAGCCAGGCTATTGCGGCCGAGATGAAAGGCGGGATGGTTTTGAACGGATGGAACAGCACAAGCGGATGGCGTTGTCCGGGAAGGTGCCGGCGTCAGAATATTTCATGTCCCGGGAAGAGTGGTGTCAAAGGTTGGAGCAGGTCTTTAACCAGT
Organism: Desulfobacteraceae bacterium; assembly: GCA_021372055.1. GTDB lineage: Bacteria > Desulfobacterota > Syntrophobacteria > Syntrophobacterales > Syntrophobacteraceae > SbD1. The sequence goes on from JAJFVB010000259.1 coordinate 6,237, forward strand.
ACAACGATGAAATTCAGCAGGGCAAATACCTGGACGGCCTTTCTCCGCGCGAAGGCTTTGAGAAATTCCATCACGGCGAAGGTGCGCTGAGGCTGACAGGGAACACCCGTTATCTTTTGGCGAACCACAAAATGAAGGTTCTCGTTGGTCGTAACGGCATATCCTTCCGATTCGGGAAGCAAACCTACACCTATAAAAATGAGCGCACTGGAGCCCTCAAAGGTAAACCCGTCGTAGCCTGGTTTAATCCTGAATTTCCGGATCTTCTCAGCGTCTCGGATGAAAATATGCGGGACGTATTCACCGTAGAACGCGCCCTTCCGATCCCGCCAACGAGCGCGACGGATGAACAGCTTGCGGAAGCTCTTGCGCAGAATGCACAGCACGACGCTTACTCAAAGGCCCTTTACCGATCCATCAAACCCCGCTTCTCGGATCGATTTATGCAGCGAATGTTTCAGCCGGTTGTTGTGGACGAAAAAACGGCGGCTGCAGGGCAGCAGATGCTTGAGCAGCGCGAGAAGATCGTCTTGGAATCTCAGCGCCAGGTGCGGCAGGAAAGCGCAATTCGGCAGAAGGCACGGCGACTTGGATTCTCCGATGATACTCTCGCCAGGGATCCTGTCAGACAGCAGCGCGGGCTGGATCTCAACGACGTGGCTGAAAGACTGCACGCGGAGGAAGTACGATCTGGAAACTTGGGGAATGAGGGAGCTATCCTATGACCACAAGGCATTCTTCAGATTCAGAATTCCATCAAAACCGCTTCATGAGCGATCAAGCCCTTGTCGAACAGCGGGGGCTCTTGGGCAATCTCGTTGCGGAGCGGGCGTCAGTCCTTGTGTCCGCGAAAAAGCGTGCGCTTCTGTTCTTCCTTCAAGCCGAGTCGTTGAAGCCAGGCGGCCTTAAGAGAATTGCTGCTGAGCTGCGAAAGATGTTCCCTGATCGTGTACAGCAACAAGATGCCTATTCCTTGGACAGAGACTTGGCCGAGTTGTGTCTGAATCCGGCGATCAACTTCAATATGGGCGGAGTCGACGACTACCTCTACGAAATCGAGAAGGACAGATACGCTCATGAGTACAGTGAGTCGCGCGATTACTACCGAGAGGCGCATCTACCATACTTCGGCCGATTCATCGATTCATTGGTTGAGTATCAGCGCAAAAGGATTGAAGAGGCGAGGACCAACTATGTCGAAACGGAGGTTACCCGACAGGTCTTTGCCTCGATGAA
>JAJFVB010000260.1 GCA_021372055.1 Desulfobacteraceae bacterium
GGGTCTGGAGAGATGGTACCGCCTTTCGATGGTATTGGAGTATCAGATCTTTTCATGGATCGTCAATGGATTTTGTTCAGATTTTGAACAACCGGCGATAAGAAATAACGAGTATTCGCCTCCGTCCGGATTGTTGCCTGAAGGGGAACTCCCGCCTTAAGTCCGGCGGCGGCGAATCTTTAGGATTGAAGCCTCGCGGGCGGCAGCCCGGAGCGCGTTGTCAATTCGTATTTTCGCGATAACCATGCGCAAAAAAAAACCTTACAGAAGGAAGATTTCACCGATTTTGCGCTTGAACCAGGCGATCTTTTCTTCATCCAGGCAATAGCAGGTTGCCGGGCCTTTCGTCGTGCCCTGAATCCACCCCGAATCCCGCAGTACCTTGAGATGTTGCGATACGGTTGACTGTGCGACCGGGAGGTGATCGACGATATTGCCCGTGATGCAACCGGGGTGCGTGATCAGGAATTTGAGGATTTCCAGACGCACCGGGTTTGACAGGGCTTTGAACATGCCAAGCAGCATTTCCTGTTCCGAACTGCTCAGGTCAAGAGTGCAACACGCTTCCGGTATGGTTTTCATCCCTGCTCCCCTTGAATCGGAGACTGCTAAATCGGACTTATACGATATAATGGACTGCTCCGGACTTGTCAACCAGCAGCAGGCACAAATGTTCCCGCTTGTGCATGGAGGCTCGCCCCGGGCGATCCGCACCGAAGAGACGGTTCGGACGGGAAGCGCCGTTTCAAAGGTCTGCCGGATCGGGGAGACGGGGGTGCTCGGGTTTTGCCCATTTTTTCGGGATTTACGGTGAAATTGAGGGGTTATGGGGACTTGAGGCAATGTGAATGATGGCACAATTGCCTTGTCATTTCATCAGTTAAGAAACCAAAGGGCAGGGCCGGAAGTGTTGTATCGGAACTACGGGCGAAACGGGGCATCAGGCAATAAGATCCGGCCAATCCAAACTGTGCATCATCTGTCTTGTGCAACGTCATAAATAGAATTCTGGCGATTTGGAAAAGATATCTTATGTCGCGAGTGCAAAACTGTAACGTATTTTAGCGGCAAATGTTGAGGGCTTTTAAGTGCCGCTAGATCTAATTTATTTGAACTACTGGATATATTGTCTTTTGAATGCTCTGGATGCACAAAATACTTTCAACTTTTTAAGGGAAACTAATTGACAATTTGCTTCCTCCATGGTAGCTCTCGGAACTGGAAAGATATAGGCCGTAAAATCCGAGCAGTTCCTATTCCTGATGCGCTTTACAACTTTCTGTTGCACGAGGGCGACATATGACGCCAACGGCCCAAAATTCCGCATTCCACAACGGAATTCCCCGCCATTTCCGGCGGCCCCCGACCGCACAGAGCAATCGCAGCTCAGAGCGCCTCAGCCCTTCATGCATGCCTTTACCGTCCCTGTCCCATAGCGTCGAAACGTCGGGCGTATTCGCCTCCAAAGACACTGGAGACGCCTCGACGATACGGACATATTTGGATTGCAGCATTCCGAATTTGCATTTTCAGACGGCAGTCCTGCGGGGTGTGCCGTGCGTTTTGGCAGACATCGTCAACTAGCGGGAATCGTGAGTTACCGACTGTTGTAGTGGTTTTTTTCTTCGGCTTGCCGGCGGAAATGCATTTGCAGGCGTGTGTTTGAGTGTGCTGGAGCAACCCCTCGACCTTACCCCAACGACCCGGCTGTATGGAGGATACGGCGGGACCAATTTCTCACTGCGATTGCTAACACTAATAGGAGAAGCGAATGGCTGAACCATCTAGAACGAAAGGCGTTATCAAGTTTGCCGTCTGGGGGATCCTGTCCGTTATCATGGTGTGGTATACGTGGCACAGCTACTCCTCGGGGCAAATGGTGACATGGTATTATTGGGAAGCCTCCGAGGATGGCTATGCGGTTGAGGCCAACGGCCTCAGGGCCGGTACCAAGGAAAAACCGGTGGCGTTGGAAGTCGGGACTTTTCCCGCCATCGCAGGCCTGCAGGCGGTCAAGGTCAAGAAGGGCGACCGGCTGCCTCAGGGGTGTAACGGAATTATTACTGAAAAAGTTATAAAAGAGGGCAAAAGAGCCGCTCTCGAAGGCAATACTCTGAAGGTCATGGTTCCTACTCAGGTAAGGGAAGCGAAAGGTTTCAAGTACAAGGACACCTTCAAGCACAAGGGCGTGAAGACGAACCCGTGGTCCGGCGTGCAGAATCTGTTCATGGTGATTGGAATGGGGTTTTGCCTCGGATACATGGCCGAAGGTTTTACGGACATGCTGGGGCTCAAGCTTCACAAGATCAAACACTATGAAGGCGCCCACTGAGCCTGAAGGAGAAGAATATGTTCGATTTCGCAATTGCTGGTATACATGCTCCTCTATTCCTGCTGATGCTGACCGGCTTCACAGTGGGTATTGTTGGAGGGTTCATCGGAGTCGGAGGCGGCTACATGGTCACCCCGGCGCTGATCGTTTTCGGATTTCCCGGCTACATGGCTTCCGGTATCGACATGACGCACATCGCGGGCAAGGCGGTAATCTCCACCGTTCGGCACCGGCAGCTTGGCAACATCGACTGGACGCTCGGTCTCGCGATGGTCGGCGGCACCATGATGGGTGTTGAACTCGGCGTTCGGCTGCTCAATCTCACAAAGGGGATGGGGCTCTCCGGAGTCTTTCTGCTTGCGGCTTCGGTTTTGATCATGGTCGGTCTTTTCCTTTATACCCAGATCGAAACGCACAAGGCGCAGAAAAAGATCAACGAGCTTGAGGCTCAGGGGAAGCAAGTCGGCCGTGAACTCAGTGTCAGCAGGATCCCGCATTTCTTCCAGGGTATCAAGCTGTATCCGATCGTACGGTGCCGTCAGGCCCGTCTGGTCATCTCCATGTGGGTGATCGTGATCGTCGGCATCGGCACGGGCGTGCTCGCCGGGTTCTTCGGCGTGGGCGGCGGCTTTATTCGTGTCCCCGCACTGGTTTACGTTGTCGGCGCGACGACGCACATCGCCGTGGGCACCGACCTTCTCGAAATTGTCGTGTCCGGCGGCTACGGCGCGCTCAGGCAGTCCATGATGGGCAACGTCGACATGATCGCGGTGCTCTTCATGATTGTCGGCGCAATGTTCGGGGCTCAGTTCGGCAGTATTGCAACCTCCTATGTGCGCGGCCCCGCCATTCGCTACATCCTGAGTTACTCGCTCATTCTTGCTACGGTCGGCGCGTTCCTCAGACTCATCTATACGCTGTCGGGCGGCCAGTATGAAGTTCTGAACTTCCTGGCGGTGGTCTTCACGCTCGGTGAAATGATCTTTCTGTGCTTTTTCATAGTCTCACTTGTTATCTTCGCCGTTCGGCACCGGGCAGGGAAATGGGTCCCGCCCTGGATACCGTCGCTGGTTGTATCGGCTGATTAGAACGGAAATTTCGCCGATCCGCCGGAGCTGAAAAGGATTTTACCCGGACGAGTCCGGGGCGCGGGGAGTTCCGGCGGGCGAGATGCAACGAAGAACCGGTTTAGAAAGGAATCAGGAATGAGAGGTCTTATTGATACCATGTTGGGGTACTGGATACTCCTGCTCGCCATATCCCTGGGCATATCCGCCATAGTATATGTATGCTGGCTGAAGGATGCCCTCGCCTAATCACTGAGGAGAACGGAAATGCAAATCATTGCCAATATAATTCTCTACGGGTTTCTAGCCTGGCAGATCTACGAGTGTACGATAGCGAAATTCGATCCCTGGATGCTGTTCGTCAACGGGTTTGTCGTCCTGGTGGCCATCGGGCTCACTCTGACGCCCAGCCTGCACGCACCCGATATATCACCCGGCGTCTATCCTTATGACGACTGATGCCGATCTGCTGCGCAGGCATATCGGAAAGCTCTACATTGACCGAACGGTAGGGGATGTCACCGAGCGGGTGTTTCAGCGCAAGATCGCTGAAAAGACCGTGGACCTCTACCGGGCGGTCATAGCCAAGAGGCTTGCGGAAGGCGAAGAGATAAAAGCCGAGCATCACACGCTGAGCTCCCATTTCCGAGTGACGCAGTCCGTGCTCAAGGAACCGGAACAGCATGCGACGAGTCTGTTTTTGACGAATCTTCGCCTTCTGCAGCTGACCTCGACCATTTTCCCGGGGCAGCCGCCGACGGCGGACGCCCGGGACGCAACGGTCGTCGACGAGCTTGCGCTGGACCGCATGCGAGAGGTTCGGCCCAGAGCCCAGATCAGGTGGGGGGAAGCTGCTGTCGGGGCCGTGATGTGCGCTATCGGCGGTCTGTTTTTCGAAGAGCTTTCGTTGACCGGTCCCGTTCTGGTTTTGCTGGGCGGGCTGGGGATTTTTCATGCAACGCTGATGCCGGGCCGCTGGGTCGAGATATGGGCGGATAGTGCCGACGGGGAGTCACGTCCCATGGTACTCTATGCGGTGAGGAAAAAAAGCGCCCGGCAGATGCTGATGCTGCTCCGGGAGAGAGCGCGCGAGAATGGGGCCAGAGAAGATAAAAGTCCTGCTCGTTGACGACGAGGTCGATTTTACACGTAACGTTTCCCGCGTGCTCATTCGCCGGGGGTTTGAAGTTGACACGGCCGAAGACGGCCTCCTGGCGCTCGCGATGACGGCCAGGAGGCACTACGATGTCGTGGTGCTGGACTTCAAGATGCCGGGGATGAACGGGATTCAGGTCCTCACCGAAATCAAACGCGTTGATCCTTCCGTGCAGGTCATCCTGCTTACGGGACATTTTTCCGTTACTGACGAGGAGCGTACGCTGGAAAACGGCGCATATGCATATCTTCTTAAACCCTTTCCAATAATCAAGCTGGTGGATTTGATCACCGCGGCGGCATCCTGCGACGGGAAGGCCCAAGCCGACCACTCGTTCTGCCCCTTCTAGCGCATTCCCCCGGGGGGCGTTGCGTATGCCGAATCTGACTTTTATCTCCTGATTTCCGGCGCGGGCTTTTTTTCCCGTTGTGCCGGGAAGGTGAACGCGAGCAGTCCCCGAAAGCAGGAACCGGGCAGGTTTCAGATCCCATGAGGCCGATTGCCTGGTAAGGGTTTCCTGCGCCGGGTTTCCGAACACGAAAACTTGATTCGCGGAAATTGTATGAACGAGCCCGAAAGCCCTCCCGGCGATCCTCCCGATCGGTCGGACAATCCTTCTCCCCGGCTTCGCAGCCGCATATACAGGGGGCTGATCTATTTCCTTGAAGCCATCGGGTTGAAGGAGGAGCGCGGGGCGGACCCCGCCGCGCAGTTGTCCCGGCTGCGGCTCTACCATACGGAATTCAGAAAACTGCTGGCTGCCAATAACAGTTTCCTCGAAACGCTCGGGGATCTCGAAAATATGAGCCTTGGCCGGAGGCTTTTCGACAGGGCCTATATCGAACGCAGGGTCGTGCGGGGAATCTCCGATATTCATGCCATGGTTGAAAGCTTGAACGTGATTTCCGGGAATGGCTACCCGGTTCTGCGGGAGCGCCAGGAAGCCCTCACGGCCGAATTGACCGCGGTGGTCGAGGAGCACGCGGGAGAGGCCGAAACCGGACTGGTCATCGATATGCAGAACATCTCGTCGATCCACGCGGACCTGGCCGGCGGCAAAATGGCGAACCTCGGTGAATTGCGGAGGAAATTGGGGATTCCCGCCCCCGACGGGATGGTGGTCACGACGCAGGCTTACCGGTTGCTTATTGAAGAGAGCGGCATGCGGTCTTGGATTCAGGACCGGCATATGGAGTTCGAGTCGACGCAGGATGTCGAAAAGCTGGCTGGAACGCTGAAGGAAAAGATCCTGGGGCTGCGGATGCCCCCGGAACTGCAGTTCGAACTGCATGCCGCCTATGACCGGCTCTGCGAAAGAACGGGGGAGGTCCGGCCGGTGGCGGTCAGGTCCAGCGCCGTGGGGGAGGACAGTCTTTTTTCCTACGCCGGGCAGTTTTTGTCGCTTCTGAATATCTCGAAGGAAAACCTCTGCGACGCCTACCTAAAGGTCCTTGCAAGCCTCTATGCTCCGGAAGCGATCCATTACCGCAAACTGCACGGCATCTCCGGGGAATCCGGCGAGATGGCGGTGGGTTTCCTGTCCATGGTCGAGGCCGAAGCGAGCGGGGTGATCTTCACGAAAGATCCCAACGCGCCCGATTCGGGGGACATACTGATCCAGGCCGTCCGTGGGCTGGGAATTCCTCTGGTGGACGGCCGGGTGTCTCCGGAAGTCATATACGTTCCCCGGGCGTGTGAGCCGGAAGGGATCAGGCGGTTTGCCTCCCGCCAGGGGTTCAGATCCACTTCGGCCGAGGGCGACGGGCTTATGGAAGAGGTCCTCGACGAAAGTGAAGCCGTCGTGCCCTGCATCTCGGACGGGGAGGCCCTTCAGCTTGCGCGCTGGGCGCTCCAGCTCGAGTCCCATTTCGGCTGGCCTCAGGACATCGAATGGGCCGTCGACAAGGACCGCGGGCTCTTCGTGCTGCAATCCAGGCCTTTGCGGCTGTCGCAGGCTCACGGGAGCCGCGGAGATCCTCTTCCGGGCGTTCCGCTCGTGCTGACGGGTGGTGAAACCGCCTGTCCCGGCGTCGGTGCGGGGCCCGCGGTGCACATGGACGCCGACGCGGAGCCGGGCGAATTCCCGGCCGGTTCGGTGCTCATCGCGCGAAGATCCTCGCCGAAGTTTGTCAGGCTCATGTCCAAGGCGGCGGCTATCGTGACGGACGTCGGCAGCACGACGGGACACATGGCCTCACTGGCCCGGGAATTCCGCGTTCCCGCTCTGCTTAACATCGGATCGGCCACCAGGAGCATCGCGCCCGGAACGATCGTGACCGTCGATGCGAACAACGGATTTGTCTATGAGGGCGATGTCTCCGCCCGCCTGAGGTCCGAGACCGGCGGCGAACAGCCGGAGGAAGAAGAGCTTCCCGTGGCGTTCTCGGGTCCGGAATCGCAGTTTCTCGAAAAAGTGCTGCGCCTCCTTGCTCCTCTTAATCTTACCGAACCCGGCTCGGCGGACTTTGCCCCGGCCAAATGCCGGACTCTCCACGACCTGGCCCGTTTCGTTCACGAGAAGTCCTATCACGAGATGTTCAGCCTCGGGGACAATGTGGGAGACCTGAGGGGCGCGAGCTTCTATCTTGATATCTTCCTGCCGATCGACCTCTACATAGTCGATCTCGGGGGCGGGCTCAACGCCGCGCCCAAAAACCGCAAGGTGAAGAGGGCACAGATCTCTTCCGTCCCGTTTGCCGCGCTCCTCAAGGGCATGCTGCATGAGAAGATCCCGCGTTTCGGGCCGAGGGCCATGGACATGCGGGGGCTTTTCTCGATCATGATGCGCCACGCCACGACGAGCCCGGAGGAGGAGCAGTCGTTTCGGGAGCCATGTTACGCCATAATCTCGGACAACTATGTCAACTACACGGCACGGGTGGGATACCATTTCAGCATTGTCGATGCCTACTGCAGCAGCATAGCGAACAAAAACTACATAAGCCTGCTGTTCCGCGGCGGGGCGGCGGACTATCTGCGCAGAAACCGCAGGGTGCGGGCAATCGGCGATATACTCAAGGAGTACGGATTCTCGGTGGAAGTCGCCCATGACAGGGCGAGCGCGCGATTGAGCAAGGCGTCGAAAGAGGAAACTTTGTCACGGATCGAAATGATCGGCTCGCTTTTTCAGTTCTTCAGGCAGATGGATGCAGCCATGGTGGACGAACATTCGGTTGCCATAATCCGGGATGCATTTCTGAATGGAGACTATGGTTTGGAAACCGTTTTCCGAGCCGGTGCGAAGGGGACTGCACGCAAAGAGAAGTAGGAGGCCCGGGGGGCGATTGTCCGATGCCGGGGCCAATAGGAATAATCTGCACCGAGAGCAGGGGGCCGAGTTGATTTACGTTAGTTTTTTGGCCAAAGAGGATTATGAGGAACTGAAGATGATGAAGCGCAAGGAGATCGGACGCGTGAGTCTCAGGGCACAAATGGTCCTCCTCTCCGCGAAGCATTGGGCGGTTCCCCGGATAGCCGATCTTTTCGAGATCAGTCCGGCAACGGTTCGCTTCTGGCTGCGCAAGTTCGAAAAGGAAGGTCCAAAGGGGCTCTACGACGAAAACCGCAGCGGGAGACCTTCCAAAGAAGTGCATGAAAAAGAGCCGACGCTTGTTGAAGGCAGCTAAGCAATGGAAAAGCCGTCGTCCGAAATTCACCATGTAATGCATGCCCGCAGGCACATGCACTCGACGTTCTACTCCAGGCTGATCGTCCTGACCCTGGTGTTTTCGGTCATTCCGCTAATCGTGGTAGGGTGGAGCATTTATGTTTACTATTCGCGGTTTTCCTCCGACAGGCTGACGGAATACTTTCGGGATCAGGCTCAGTACCATCGCAGGCTCATCGAACTCTTTCTGAGAGAAAGGACCTCGGATCTCGAACTGATGGCTTACAGCCACTCTCTCAAATCCCTTCAGAAACAGGAGAACCTCAGGACAATTTTCGGCGTGATGAACCGGGGCGAGCCGTTTTTTGAAGATCTCGGGGTCCAGAACGATCAGGGCAAGCACCTCGCCTATGTGGGGCCCTTCGATCTGATGGACAAGGATTATTCCGGAACGTTCTGGTTCAGGGAGTTGATGGAACGGGGCGTCTATATCAGCGACATGTTCCTGGGTTATCGCGGAATTCCGCATATCATCGTCGGTGTGACATGGCCCGAGGAAGACAGGAAGTGGATCTTGCGGGCGACTCTTTTCACCGATCCCTTCCGGGCTCTCGTTGAAGATGTTAAGATGGGGAAGACGGGGGAAATCTACCTCGTCAACCGCCAGGGGGTCCTCCAGACGACCCCGCGCTTCGGGGGCGGGATCCTGGACAAAGCGCCTCTGCCGATGGAGCTTTTCACCGAAAAGGATGGTGTCCTCGTACTGGATCCCATGCAGTACGACAATTATTCGTCTCCCAGGCAGATCGTGGCGTATGCCTGGCTGTCGGATCCAAAATGGATGCTCGTGGCGAGGCAGGACTACGACGAGGCCTTCAGGCAGGTGAACCACGCCAACAGGGCAATGCTCCTTTTTCTGCATATCAGTATTGTCGCCATCCTGGTTGTAGCTATCATAAGCATCAGGCACATGATCAGGGTCATCAGGAAAAGGGACGAAAAGGAGCGGCAGCTCAACATGCAGCTCGTCCAGGCGAGCAAACTTGCTTCGTTGGGAGAACTCGCGGCGGGAGTCGCCCACGAGATCAACAATCCTCTTTCGATCATTCTGGCGGGCAATCAGGTTATCCGGGATTGCTGCGAGGAACCGACGAAGCTGGACGAGGATTTCAAGTCCATGCTGCTTGAGACTCTGTCTCAAATGGACGGCCAGGTCCTGCGCTGCAACACGATTACCCACAATCTCCTGCGGTTTGCCCGGAGATCGGCTTCCGTGATGGACGATGTGGACATCAACCGGTGCCTGGAAGAAGTGATCGCACTGATGGAAAAGCGCGCGAAATCGAGCGGCATCAGTCTTGAAAGAGATTTCGACGCGAGTCTTTCGCCGTTCCTGTCCGATCCTTCGCAGCTCCAGCAGGTCTTTGTCAACCTGATCTCCAACGCGATCGACGCCCACGAAGGCAAGCCGTACGGGACTATCCGGATAGCGACCCGCGCGACCGTTCCGGGGGTGGAGATTTCCGTGTCCGACACGGGCATGGGAATTCCGGAAGGCAATCTGGAGAGAATATTCGACCCGTTTTTCACGACAAAGCCGGTGGGCAAGGGGACCGGCCTGGGACTCTCCATATCCTACAGCATCATCCAGAACCTTGGCGGAGACATCGAGGTCGAGAGCACCGAGGGCAAAGGGACCAAGTTCACCATCAGACTCCCGTTTCTCTCGCCGGAGAAACTGATGGACGGCCAATACGAACGAAAGGTGAAAAAATGAGAAAAGCCAGGATCTTGCTCGTGGACGACGAAGTGGCTTTTACCAAATACCTTTCGATATTTCTCACCAACAGGGGACATGACGTGACGGTCGTTCACGACGGCATGAGCGCTCTCGAAATCGTCGAGGAAAACGATTTCGACGTCATCGTTCTCGACTTGAAGATGCCCGGAATCGACGGGATTCAGACTCTGAAGGGCCTGAAGACGCGCAAGCCCTCGGTTGAAGTCATCATTCTCACCGGGCACGGCTCGATTGATTCGGCGATAGAGGGCGTGGGAAGCGGAGCGTTTGACTATGCCACGAAGCCCATCGTCCTGAGCGAACTCCACGAGAGGATAACTCAGGCTGCCGAAAGAAAGTTCATTCGCGACAAACAACACAACAGCCGGTAACGGTTCGTTCTTCACAACCATAAAGCCGCCCGCTTCCGGCGCGGACACGGGCGGCGGAGCACTCCGATGTCGGGACCTATTCGTGTATTGCTGGTGGACGACGAAGTCCTTTTCGTCAAGACGCTTATAAAAATCCTTAGCAAGCGCAACATGGCAGTTCAGGGCGTGACCGATGGATCGGCTGCGATAGAATTGCTCCGGTCAAGCGAGGCCGACCCTTTCGACGTGGTCGTGCTCGATATGCGAATGCCCGGCATGGACGGCCTGGAAACGATCCGGGCTATCCGCGAACTCACTTCTTCCCTGCCAGTGATCTTTCTTACCGGCGGGGCAAGCGTCAAATCGATATCGCAGGCATTGAAAAGCGGCGTGGACGAAGTGCTGTTGAAGCCCTGCCCGATAGACACTCTGGTGGCGACCATAGAAAACGTCTACGAGCGGATGGTCTACGGGAAAGAGCTTTAAGCGGCTACGACTGCGGGGGGCATTCTTCCCCCGCTTTTTTGAACCTGACACAACTCCTATGCGGTACTATCGGATGAACCCGGCGCGCAGACGGGATTTACTTTGCCCGGTAGAGGCCGAAATCATCCGGTTCATATGAATTCAGCTCCGCTCCGGACTTGTCCAGCAGTTCGACAACCGAGTAGATTTCTTTGGCCTCTTTTTCTCGCCCCTCACCGTACTCGACCCAGAAAGCGGTCAGGAACTTCGCCTGAACGACCAGAAGCCTTTCGCGCACAGCAAGTTTTTTTGCCTCCAGGATGATGCACCGATCCACCAGGCCCTGATAGGCCGTAAGCATTTCTTCCCACGGGATTCCGTATTCCCCGCTCCATTCCGAGAGCTTTTTTTCCATATCGGGCGTGATTTCGATTTGACTGTCGGGATCCCGCAGCGCCGGGAACTCCAGCAGAATCTGCTCGAACCCGGTCCAGCCCGGTTGTGAAGTGAACTCCTGTATCTGCTGCAGCGCGGGCGCCAGTTGGGAGTAAAAGTTCGCGGCCTGCTCCGTTGCGGAATCAAGCGCGCTGTTTGCCTCAACAAGCTTTTTTTCTGTTGGAGGAGGCGCCTTGGGAAGGGACGCGCAGCCCTGCAGAAAAAGCACGAGCAACGATCCGGCGATTACGGTCCGAAGAGCTGATTTATCCATGAATTAGCTTGGCCTTTAATTCCGAGTTTCCCGATAGGAGAAAGTATTAATCGCACACCCCTATGTACCCCGTACTGGGGTGTGTACTGTGAAATGACGGTCAAAATACAGTCTTCACCCGATTTAAAATTGCAAAAAGAGTGCTAAAAATACTAACCAATGATCGTCTTAACAGTAATTCACAACTTTAGACCCCCGTGTCCATTCGCTCCGGAAAGCCAGGTCCCCCGCCCCTGGCTTTCTTCTTTTTACCCCTTTGCGCGGCGATTTTCTGCCGAGAGGGATCTTTCTTCCACTTTCACCTATTTTTCCAGCTGATTGAGTCCAATCCAAGAAAAATTGCTTCCGGCATGCAGCAATGAGACACAATGGTTACATTAGTCTTGGATGACGACAATAGGAGGAAGCACATGGTGGAAGCAATAGAACAAATAAGGGAAAAGCTGACGGAACTGATGGACCACATTCTGACGTTCATTTCGGGTGAGCGCTATAGGCTAGAGCCAGTAAGAGTACGTGTTCACAATCCTTACAGAATCGCGGCTCCAAATCGCCGGTTCCGCAATGTATCGCTTTCGGCCTTTGACTGCAATCGATTTTAGGTCCACTTCATGTCTTTAGCACACGACCCGCATCCGGCCCTGCCCGGGTCAGTCAAATGACCGGCAGCAGCACGGAGGGGAGTTTTGCGTTTTTCCCGAGAGGGTCGCTGCCGGGACAGCTACCGGAACAAAACCTTTGCGGGGCTTGCCCCCACTTCCCCGGAGGGGTAAAAATACAGTTGCACCGCCCGGACGGCCATATGGATTCAAGCACACGGCTGGCCCCGGGTGGAGCAACATGCTCGTGAATTCGAAATATCCTCCCTAGATTCCCAAAAATGCCTGCTTCACCTGCTCATTTTCGAGCAGTTCCTTGCCTTTGCCTTCCAGAACAATTTTTCCGTTTTCCAATACATAGGCGCGGTCGCAGATGCCCAGGGTCTGCTTTACGTTTTGCTCCACCATGAGGATTGTGATTCCTTCTTTGTGGATCTTTAGCGCAAGCCGGAAAATCTCCTGCGTCAGCAGGGGGGAGAGTCCGAGGGAAGGTTCGTCAAACATGATCAGCTTGGGTTTGGACATGAGGCCGCGCGCGATCGCGCACATCTGCTGCTCGCCTCCGGACATCGTTCCCGCAAGCTGCTTCCTGCGCTCGCGAAGCCTGGGGAACAGCTCGAACACCCACTCCATAGTCTGTTTGCGCTGAGTTTTTGCTCCGCCCTTGAGCGACCCGAGCTCAAGGTTTTCCGCAACCGTCATTTCAGGGAAAAGTTGACGAGCCTCGGGAACGTGGGCAATGCCGTGCTCGACAATCCTGTAGGGAGCCACCCTGTCGAGGCGCTGCCCCTGAAACAGAACCTGCCCGCCGCTGATCGGGACCATGCTTGATATGGTCCTCATGATGGTGCTCTTTCCCGCGCCGTTGGCACCGACAAGCACAACGAATTCATTCTCCGCCACATGGAAGGAGACATCCCACAAAACCTGGACATCCCCATAGCCGGCGTCCACGTGTTCCACCCGCAGCATTATTCTCTATTCCTTTCCGAGATAGGCCTCGATGACATTCTGGTTATTGGCCACTTCGGCCGGGGTGCCTCGCGCGATTTCCTGTCCGTAGTTGATGCACAAAATCCGGTCGCACAGATTCATGATGACATGCATGATGTGCTCGACGATTATGATCGTGATGCCCGCATTACGCATTTTCCGGATCAGCTGCACCCCGTCGGCCTGCTCCTGGGGGGTCAGGCCCGCCATCGTCTCATCCAGCAGGAGCAGTTTGGGGCTGGTGGCCAATGCACGCGCAATTTCCATCCTTTTGCGGTCCCCGATCGTCAGTCCTTTAGCCGGGAAATCGATCTTCTTTTCCATCTCGCAGAACTGCAGCACTTCAAGGGCTTTCTCCCTGGCTTCGGCTGTGTTCGAAGTTCTGCAAAAGGCGGAGGTCATCACATTTTCCAGCACGGTCATCCGGGCCAGGGGTTTAACGATCTGGAAGGTCCTGCCGATTCCCTCCTTGCAGACTTTCCAAGTCGGCAAGCCGTTCATCTCCTTGCCCCTGAAACGGATCGTTCCGGAAGTGATCGGGTAGTATGCCGTAATGAGATTGAAGACGGTCGTCTTCCCCGAGCCGTTCGGCCCGATGAGCCCATATATCTCCCCTTCCTCCACATGGAAGGTGACGTTGTTTACGGCAATCAGACCACCGAAGGCCTTTGTCAGGCGATGTGTTTCAAAGAAGTGCATCTTTTAGTTCCCATTCGTAACCAAAGCGGCGGGTTTGCCTTTGGACCACAGATTCGTTATCTTCGACCAGTCTCCCACGACTCCGTTTGCCATGAAACGGATGACCAGAATGACGAGCACGCCGAACGCCATCGCATGCGCGTGGCTTACCCAGGAGGGGGCGTATCCGAAAAAGGAACTGCGGAAGAGTTCCTGGAGCATCACCATGATGAACGCGCCGACCGAAGGTCCCCACATCGTGCCCGCGCCGCCGATGATCGAGACGAGAATTGCCATGATGGAAATAAAGTGGAGGGAAAACACAACCTCGGGATCGATAAATCCCATGTAGTTCATGTAAAACGCACCAGCAAGCCCGGTGAAAAAGGAACTCACCATCAGCGACAGGCTCTTGTAGCGAAAGGTACTGATGCCAAGCGCTTCAGCGGCATCCTGGTCTTCGCGGATTGCGATGAAATAGAAACCCCACTTCGATTTGATGATCTTGTAGATCAAAAGCATGCAGATCACCGCAATCCCAAGGGCAAGATAGTAATAGGGCACCTTGGAACGAAATGTCTGAATTATGAGGATCCCCTGCATGCCTTCGGTAAAGTCTCTCCAGACGATTGCAATCAGGCGGAGTATTTCGGCGATGGCGATCGTGGCCAGCGCAAAATAGGCGCCGCGCAGTCTGAAACAGATAAACCCGATGAGGATTCCGACCAGCATTGCCGCCGGGCCGCCCAGAAGCATGCCCCACCAGGCGGAAATCCCGAGCTGAGTTGTGCAAAGACCGGCTGTATAGGCGCCAACGCCGAAAAATATGGCATGGCCGAACGACACCTGTCCCGTATACCCCGCGAGCAGGTTCCAGGAAGCTCCTATCACCACCCACATGAGGGCTATTATGACAAGGTGACGGTAGTAGTCTGAACCGACAAAGAGCGGAAAAACCGCGAGCAGCGCAAGCACTGCAATTTTAGCGTACAACGATTTCATCCATTTCCCCTGCTACACTTTGGTCAGTTGTTTGAGGCCGCCCGGCAGGAACACGAGGACGAGGAGAAAAATGACCATACCGATGGCGTCTTTCAACGCCATGGATATGTACGTGGCCCCAAGCGATTCGGCTACTCCGAGAACCAGGCCGCCCATGATCGCTCCGACCGCGCTGCCGAGTCCTCCAAGGATGGTGATGATGAAGGCTTTCAGTGTGAACGGGCCGCCGACATCCGGGAAGAGATAGTAGATAGGCAGCAGCAACGTGCCGCCCGCAGCCGCCATTGCGGCGCCGAGACCGTATGTGAGCTGAGTGATCCATTCGGCGTTGATGCCCATGATCATGGCTGCGTCTTTATTCTGCGCGGTCGCGCGCACCGACTTCCCCACGTCGGTTTTGAGCAGAAAGAAGAAAAGAGAGGCCGTGAGCACAACCGCCAGGATGAAGGCAACAACCATGGGGACATTCCAGGAAATGGCCCCTATGTTGAATGTAGCCGTGCTGTAAGATGTCTTGACCGATTTGTAGTCCGAGGAAAACATGAACCGGATCGTCTCGGTCAGCACGATCCCGATGCCCACCGTCATCAAGACCTGATTTTCCGGAATGATGGATTCAATTTTGATCAGCGGGTTGAGCAGGTATCTCTGAATCGCCGCTCCGATGAGGAACAAAGCCGGCGGCGCCACAAGCAGCGCAAAGTAGGGATCGATGTTCAGGAATTGGTAGAGCACGAAGGTAATGTACATGGCAACCATCATCAACTGCCCATGCGCCAGGTTGATGATCCGCATCACCCCCATGATCAAAGTCATGCCGATCCCTATCAGTGCGTAGACGCCGCCTATCAGGATTCCCGCAACGAGCGTCTGAATGAACATTTCCATCAATGAATCCTTCCGTCACGCGGAGAAACGAAAGGGGACAGCCCTGCATAAGAGGGCTGCCCCCCGGTCCGTTCTTGCCTTATTTCCAGGTTTTTTCCCAATCTATCGGAAACACGTAAGGTTTGGTCGAAACATCCTTGGGCCAGACCATCTCAAGCTTCCCGTTGATCCACTGGACGACATAGGTCGGAAGCTTGTTTTGCTGCGTCATCTTGCCGTAGGAGACAAACTTCACAGGACCGAAAACGGTCTTCACATCGGTGGCAAGCAGAGCCTCCCGGACTCCGTCGGGCGTGAGGGCCTTGGCGCGTTTTAGAGCGTCTCCGATAACCTGGGCGGAAGCATAGCCCTCGGCGCCGTGATATTCGGTATCCATATTGTAGCGCTTCACGAACTTGTCATAGTACTCGGCGGCGCCGGGGTAGGGCAGCGTCTGGTACCACAGCGTCGCGGAGAGAACGTTCTCGCCGGCCTTGGCGGTGTTCTTGATGAACTCCGGCATGGTGAAACCGGCCCCGCCGCCGATGAAGACCTTCGGCGAGAGCTTGAGCTCCATGGACTGGTTCATGATGAGCGAAGCATCCATGATGTAGGAGATCATGTATATCAAGTCCGGATTTGCTTGCTTGACTTTGACCAGCATGGGCTTGAAATCCACGCCCCCGTGCTGGTAGCCTTCCGTCAGGAGAACCTTGATGCCGATCTTGTTGCAGGTTTCCTGGAAGGACTTTGATCCGGATGATCCGAAGTTGGTGTTTTCGTAGAGAATGGCTGCGGTTTTGGGCTTGACGACTTCCGATAGAAAAGATTCCAGGGCTTGGGGATATTCGCTGACGGGAGGATTGATCCGGAAGACATATTCCCACTTCATCTCGGTGATCTTGTTGTCCGACCCGGTCGCAACGAGGAAGGGAACCCTGTTCTGCTGGGCAACCCCGGAGATCGCAAACGTCTCGGAGCTGCCGTAGCCGCCCCCGAGCATGACGACCTTGTCCTTGGTTATCAGCTTTTCGGCCGCCGCGCGTGCGACATCGGGCCGGCCGGTGTCGTCTTCGAACAGAAACTCCATCTTCTTGCCGTTGATGCCGCCGGCGGCATTGATCTCTTCCAGGGCCATCTCGAAGGACTTCTTCTCGATTTCCCCGAATTTCGCCTTCTCACCCGTCGCAGGAAGTATTATGCCCACCTTGACGGTGTCCTGACAAAGCGCCGCGTTCGGAATGAACAAAAAGACCGCAAGTGTGAGAACAAAAGCACAACCGAAAGACCTTTTCATACAACCTCCTTCGCTTGGAATCAAGGAATTGCCAGGGGGTCATTTCTCACAAAACGAAGAAAACAGAGCTATACGATCAGGAAATGAGGAATATTTATGGCGGTAATGGAATTATTCTGCTGAGAACGACCGATATGAAAATAATATGGAAAATGCCCGCAAGTCAAGGTGGAATCAATGTTGATGGCCCGGGAGCATTAAAATATTTGTCGGCGGTACGGTTTCGCCGGACGGAACGTCTATGGGCGGGATTGCGATCATGTACAAATACGGGCTTAAAACATGTGAGTAAATTACCAAAGCCTTTTCGCATTTACCTCGGGGAAACCCAGCCGGAGAATCTTGTCGACCGTGCTGGCGATATCGTAGGAGACGTACCGGACCTCCACCGTATACGCGGTTTCGTCCCAGAGCACATACTTCGCGTGATTGTCTCCGTCGCGGGGTTGGCCCACACTTCCGACATTTACGATGTAGGCCTTGGATTTTTCAAGCGGAAACAGCCCCCGGCCTATTTCGGTCCGCTCGATTGAGCCTTCCCCAAACGAGACCAGCTCCAGGGTATGCGTATGCCCGACAAAAGAAAGCCTCTGCTCCGATGAGGCAAATATCCGTTCGAGCGCTTCGTCGTCCATCTCGAACAGATACTCCGTTATGGAATCGGGGGGACAGCCGTGCACCATGAGAGCGCCATGATGCACAAGAAACGGCGGCAGGCCGCTCAGCCATTTCCGCGTCTCCGGTTGCAAAAGATCCCTCGTGAGAAGCAGCGACCTCCTGGCCGATTCGTTGAACCACCTGAGATAATTCGGCTTCGCGATGGCGAGTTCGTGGTTGCCCATGACGGAAGGGATGGATTTTTCACGGATGAGGCGCGCCGCTTCCTCGGGTTCCGGCCCGTAGCCGACGATATCGCCGAGGTTTACCGCCGCATCGGCGCCCGCCCGTTCCATGTCGGCGAGCACCTCGCAAAAGGCCTCCCGGTTACCGTGGATGTCCGAAACAATCGCAATTTTCATGGACTGGAGAAGGCCGCCTCTTCGAGAAAAGAATCGATTGCCTGACGTGCCCTTGGCCTGTCGCGCACGTCGTTCATCATGACCACGGCGGCGTATGTCTTGCCGGAGGGGCCCGACACGTAACCCGCGAAGGCCACGACATCGCTCAGCGTTCCGGTTTTGCCTCGGACGCTCAGACCCGGCTTGCGCATCCTGCGCCGCAGAGTCCCCTCTTCGGCGTTGGCAGCCAGAGCGGTCACGAAATCGGCCTTGATCGAGGGGTCCCTCCATGCCGCCTGAAGCAGGAGGTTGAATGTCGTCGGGCTCAATCTGCAAAAACGGCTGAGTCCCGATCCGCAATCGAGCACTCCTCTCTCATCGGGAATCCCGGCTTCCCCAAGCGCGTCCCTGATCACCGAAATCCCCTTGGCCGAGTTGCCCGGAGTGCCTCCAACCCATCCTCCGAGCGATCTGAGGAGCATCTCGGCCATGAAGTTGTTGCTGTACTTGTTCATCAGGGAGACAATCTCGACAAGAGGCGGCGAGTCGTAGACGGCGATCACATGAGCATCGGCTGGCGCAAGCCCCCTCCGGGCACCCCCGTGGACCCGGACACCCGACCGTTCCAGGGCGGCTCGAACAGCATGCCCGAAGCCGGCGGCGGGATCGGCGGGGAGAAACCGGAACTCCCGGGCCTTCGCGCCCCGGCCGGCCCACTGGCCCGAGAGCTGGAACTGTTCCTGCCCGTTGCCGGTAGCGCCCAGAGACCGCACGCGCAGCGTATCGCCCCCCTTCTTTCCCGCGGACGGCTGCCCCGTAACACGAGCATACCCCGGCGGGGAGGAATCGATCATCACGCCTTTTGCGGGCTTTTTCGGAAGGCTCACCCTGACCGTCAGCATGTTGAAATCAAAGGCGGCGGCCGAGACGAGCGGATTGTATGCAGCGGTGCAATCGACGTCCAGGCAGATACGTTCGGATGGCGGATCGAAGAAACTGTCGTCTGCCAGGACGGCCCCCCGGATCTCCCTTATCCCCCGGTCGCGAATCGCAGCCGCGAGCAGCGCGGCCTTTTCGGCCACGAAATAGGGATCACCGCTCCCCTTGACCCAGATATTGCCGTCCAAGACCCCGCCGGCAGAGGGAGGAGCGGTTGCGTACACCTCCGTGGCAAAACGGAAGGAGGGTCCGAGCTTTTTCAGGGCGGCGTACCCGGTGAGGATTTTGACAAGAGACGCCGGCACGAACTGTTCCCTGGACCTCAGTTCGCAGACGGTGCGCCCGGAGGGAAGCTCGACGAGAAGCACCCCGGCGCTTCCGGCGGATTGGCCGATTCGTTCAAGGGCCTGCTGAAACGGCGCTACCGGGGCCGCTGGCGGTTCGGGCGGAGCGGCAGCCCGCGAGGAAGGTGCAAGACAGAACAGGAGTGCGATACCGGCTAACGGAATGATCCATCTGATTTTCATCATGCGTTCCACATTGGCAAAACCCGGGCATTTCCCGCAGGAATCGGCCCGGCAAACTGTGTTCATCCTTCAAGCCGGTCGAATATTTCCCAGAAATCGGGAAACGATTTCGCAACCGACTCGGCGCCTTCTATCGCGACCCCTCTCAACCGCAGCCCGGCGAGTGCGAACGCCATAGCGATCCTGTGGTCGTCAAAAGCGCAGATCGGGCTGGAGGGCGCCATGGCAGATCCGCCCCGGATGACAAGACCGTCTTCGAGCCGCTCGACGGGGATTCCGAGCACACCGAGCCCCGAAGCCACGGATTCGAGCCGGTCCGATTCCTTGATCCGCAGATGGGCAACATTCCGGATCCGGCTGGTTCCCTGCGCGAACCCCGCCAGCACGGCCAGCGTCGGCACCATGTCCGGCATCATGTTCATGTCCACATCGACGGGGCTCAGCACATCCGGTCCCTCCACCCGCACGCCGTCCCGTTCCCAGGCGATGCGGCAGCCCATCCGGCCGAGAACGTCCAGAAGGCGGCGATCGCCCTGGGGGCTGTCCTCCGAGAGCGGATACGTGAAGACCGCGCCGCCCGTCAGAGCCGCAGCTCCCCAGAAATAGGAAGCCGACGAAAAATCCCCCTCCACGACCACACCGCGTGGCGCATAGACCTGCGGAGCCGGAAGGAAAATACTGTTGGCTCCGGTGCGCTCAAACCGGATGCCCGCCTTATTCATCATTTCGAGCGTAATCAAAACGTAAGGAAAGGAAGCGGCAGGTTCGGACCATTCTATACGAACATCCGACCGAGCGGTCGGGGCCGCGATGAGAATTCCCGAAAGAAACTGACTGCTCTTGCCTGCATCCACCCTGACGCGCCTTCCCGCGAGCCCGGAGGCCGTGATTTCAACGGGGAGAAACCCCGGTTCGCCGAGCCACCGCACTTCGGCTCCGAGGGATGCCAGGGCATAGGCGGCAGCCCCTATGGGACGCTCTCTCAGCCGTGGAGTTCCGTCCAGGGCAAACCGTCCGCATCCCGCCGCGACCACTGCGATGAGAAGGCGGGCGCTTGTGCCGCTGTTGCCGAGAAAGATCGTCTCTTCGGGCTCGCGCCAGCGTGTCCGGGGCGGACTGACCCGTACCGAATCGGCTCCCCAGTTCATGCCGGCGCCAAGCTGTTCCAGGGCGCGAGCCGTCAGCATTGTGTCCTCGGATTTCAGAGGATTGCCGATCTCACTCGGGCCGGCAGCCAGGGCAGCCATGATGAGAGCGCGGTGCGTGATGGATTTGGATCCGGGCAATCGAATCCTGGCGTTCACCCGGGGCACAGGACGGATTTGTTTAATGAGTGGATTCATCGTCAACCGCTTCCTCAAGGGCCTCGCGCATTGCAACAATCGCCGATTCGGGAACCAATCGGCCCAGCCACCATTCGAGCTGCGCGGCCCCCTGGTAGAGCAGCATCTCAAGGCCGGAGACAATGTTGCATCCCGCCCGCTTCGCGGCTCGGGCAAAAGGCGTCCAGCGGGGGCGATATACGATGTCCATTACGGTCATCCCGGGCCTGAAAAAGGAATCGGGCACAAGAGTGGACGCCCCGTTGTCCTCAAGGCCGACGGAGGTGCACTGGACAACAATGTCAAACTCCCCCTGCGCCCGGGGCAGAGAATCCAGCGGGATGAATTCCGAACGGAGATGTTGTGACAGATCGAGCCCTCGCCCGACGCATCTGTTTGAAATCGTGATGACGGCCCCGGCCCTTTTCAAACCATACGCCACCGCGCGGGCCGCCCCTCCCGCTCCCAGCACGAGGGTCCGGCTGCCGTCGACGTCCACGGCCTGAGCGATGGCCCGCAACGCGCCGATCCAATCCGTATTCCGCCCCTGCCATCCAAGGTTTGTGCGGAGCAGCGTGTTGACCGCGCCGATTTCTTCGGCAGTGTGATCGATCTCTTCGGCCAGGCGGCATGTCATCTCTTTGTATGGGACGGTCACGCTGAGGCCGGTGAAGCCGATCTTGTGCAACAGGGCAAGATCGGAGGCAAGCTCATCGACATAGAAAGCGGCGTAGACTGCGGGGAGGCCCATCGCCCGGAATGCGGCGTTTATCATGACCGGGCTGAGGCTGTGCCGCACCGGATTTCCAATGACACCGAAAAGCTTCTGCTGCTCCGGTCTGATCATCTTGGGTTCCCCCCCAGGGCCATCTGGCTTGTCAGGATCAATACGTCATCGAACGGGAATATTTTCCATGGTCCGGACGAATTCGAGAATTACCCGACTTGTGCATCGGGCGGATTCATTTTCGGTCGAGAACACGAAGCATCTCTCTCATTTCGGATACCGAAAGCTGACCGGGCGCGGTCGGAGACAGCCCGGGAAGCTGCGCGTAGGTCCAGGGGCTTCCGAGCATCAAACAGGCAAGCCTGCTCCATGCGCCCTTCGGCCCCATACAGAAAGCGATGAGTTTCTTGCCGAATTCCTTTCTCGCCAGAGGGATCAGTTCGAGGATCTTCAGGTTATCTTCGTCCGATTGGGCGAAAGTGACCATTTTTAACGCATCGGCCGCCGTTTTGCACATACTTTCCAGCCGGGCGTGCAAGATCCCCCTGTGAGGGGTCTCCAAAGGATTGTGCCAGGAGAGGAGGATTTTTGCTCCATGGCCGCGAAACATGTCCATCTCGCCGATCTCGGCGTCGTGTTCCAGATCCACCCATTCGGCCCCCGCCCGGGCGGCATCCGCCAGCATTTTGATCCGGAGTTCCTCCGGGCCGTCGAAAGCCCCCATTTCCCGCAACGGCCTGTTCGTGGCAATCACCTCATGCCGGGATTTGCGGGAGAGCCCGTCAAGAAAAAAGGCCATGCCTCCTTCCGGGACGCACTGGGCGAACTGATCAATGCGCCACTCGATAAGGTCGATTCCGGGGTAATCCAGCCAGGCGGGAAAATCCTCCGGCGGGCAATCGACAAGGCAGCCGCAGATCCTGCCTTTGAAATCATGGGAATCAGGCAAATCCATCGCGTCCTCCGGTCCGATCTCCCCCCATCCGCATCTTCTCCGTTTCGATCCTGAACGGCTGGGCCGGGTCGCTTTTGGGGTACGACCCCAAAATCTTGAAAAAGGTGACGTGCTCGGCCAGCGCATCCAGAGCGGATTGGACGAGCACGTCGGACTGGTGTCCCTCAAAATCGGCGTAGAACAGGTACTGCCAGGAAAAAAGACGGTTCGGCCGGGACTCTATGCGGCTGAGATTGATCGAAGACAGTGCGCCGAGCGCCTTGTGGAGCGCTCCGGGCTTGTTCGAGACTGCAAACAGGATCGAGGTCTTGTCCTTCCCGGTCGGAGGAATGGGATAATTCCCGAGTGCTATGAACCGCGTCGTGTTCCCGGGATGGTCCTCGATGCGCTCGGCCAGAACGTCAAGGCCGTAATGCTGCGCCGCGTAAAGGTTGCATATCGCCCCGCCGTTGGGGTCATCCCTGGCCAGAATCGCCGAACGGGCCGTCGAGCTGCACTCCGAGAGCTCAGCGCTTCCAACGTTTTCCAGGAGCCACCTGCGGCATTGCTCCAGCGCCTGGGGGTGCCCGTAGACATGCTTTACCTCGCCCACGTTTCGGGCTCCGCCGCATAGGAAGTGCGAGATTTCCAGGTAGCATTCGCTTATGACCCGGACCTCGCGCTCGTAGAGAAGGTCCATGCTGTGGCCCACCCCGCCCTGAAGGGAATTCTCGATGGGTATGACCGCAAGGTGCGCCTTCCCTTTGAGAAAGCTGTCGAAAACCTCCTCCAGAGACCCGCAGGGAAGGTACGCCGCCGAATGACCGAACAGGGAAATGCAGGCCAAATGCGAATAGGTCCACTCCGGTCCAAGAAAAGAAACCCTCAGCTTATACTGAATCAGCCGGGAAGCCGCGAATATCTCGCGGTAAATGGAGCGCAGGGACTCCTCGCTCAGAGGCCCCGGATTCAGGCGCGACAACCTCTGGAATATGGCCTCTTCCCGCTGGGGATGGAAAAGGGGCAGCCCCTCCGAAGCCTTCACGCGTCCGACATCCGTGGCGAGCGCCATGCGCCTGTTCAGCAATCTGAGAAGGTCGGTATCGATGCAATCGATTTCTTCCCGATATTTCGCGAGTTTTTCTTCCACTGTCTTCTCGGTGCCTCTGCTACCCTGAGGGTGCCAAGGGCTTGTCCGTAAATAAAACCTTTGCGCTCGCATCCGGCTTTTTGCCTGCTTCGACCGCTCCTCAATCGCAAAATCCTCGACGCAGCCCAACTACACCTGCGGTTTTGCTCAATCGTTGCAGCCAAATCAGACTCAAAATCCGGCGCGAATCCCTAAATGCCTATTTCCGGACAAGCCCTAAATCTCTCGAATCCTTTCCTCTATTTTCATGCCGAAATGGCGTCCGGCCGATTCTGCCGCAACCAGGACAGTATCGCCCGGCTGAAGCCTGGCGATCGAGATCGGCTCGCCCCCCGGCCCCGTCAGCCTGACCGTCTCGGCGTTTTGCAGCAGAATGCTCCCGCGCCGTCCTCCAAGGGAAGCCTCCACAAGAACCAGCGGCCTTCTTTCCATCTTTACACGCCCCACGGTCGACTCTTCCGCCGAACCGTCGGGACGCACGAGAAGAACGGATTCGCCTGCTTTCAGTTCGCTCAGGTACCGTATCGCCCCGCCCGGCGCCCGCACGTAGGAGTGAACGGGGCCGCCGTTGACCCGGAAAGGGCGCGGCGCGACATAGGGGTTTTCTCCCGTCTCGGCCTGGACGAAGAACAGGAAACCGCTCGAGTTCCCCACGAGCATTCCCTCGCCATCGGCCATGCGCGTGCACGTGTCCACGCAGACGCGATCACCCATGCCCGCGGCACTGATGCGCTCGATTACGGCCGTTTCAAACGAGCAACTCTCACGCGCTCTTTTTACCGACGAGACAAGATCCCGTATCTCCGCCGGATCTCCGGAAGAGATCAGGACGCCCGCGACCCCTTTTTCCAGCACTCCGAGGGCAAGGTCTATTTCCCCGCGCGAACCCGCGGGAAGAAACAGTCTGCCGCCCCCCGAGGCCAGGAGGTTCTCGACCGGGATCACATCCCACGCGCGTTGCCCGGTCTCCCCGCGACCCGGCAGGCCATCCACGAGGACCGTCCGTCCGGCCGACAGATGTTCGCGAATCCGCGCTTCGTCCCCGGGACCGTCAAGGCGCTCCATCCAGACGTCCCTGCCCGGAAGGAGATCGCCGTCCGGACTGACCACGAGAATGCGGCCCAGGGCTTTTGCCGCTTCGGCAAAGCCCTCCGGCACAACCAGTGCGTCGGCCCCGCTCTCCAGGGCGGCAACGGCCAGTTCATCGTACCAGTCATTCAGACGGACCCACGCCTGCTTCATCTTTTTCCTCTCCGGCGAGAAAGAACTATCGATCGCGGAATATACGCCGGGAGCCGGCAATCCGCAGGAAGAATATTTTCACGCTGTATCGAAAAAACGAGTGAATTTGTCGTTAGGGCGGGACCCGATCTCACTCCCGCCACCGGCTTCATTAATGCAGCAAAATAAAGAATTTTAGATTAATAGCACCGTACGGGCGATTCTTCCAATATTTATAGGACTTTGTGCACAAAAGGACGATCGGGGCCTGAAACGTATCGGCCGGTCCCGGAAGCGGAGCTCAACTCAGAGGAAGATTGTGCATCAAAGAGGCCGCAAGTTCGGAAAAAAGCACACTGTTTTCGAGCTTTTCCCGCCACTCGCCGGGCAGGGACGCAACGCCGAGGTATGCGCCCGAAATTGCACCCGCCATGGCACCCATGGTGTCCCGATCGCCTCCGTTCAAAACGGCGCAGTAGATACACTCACGGAAGGAAGCGGGATACTTTGCGAAAGAGTAGAGGGAAAAAGGCAGCGATTCATGCACCGCGACCGACTTCCCGAGCGTTCGGGCCGCATCCGGGTCGGATGCGCCGGAGAGTATGAGATCCAGAGCCAAGCGAATCTTGCTCCTGAACTCGGTCGTGCGCGCAAAACCTTCGAGCGCTTCCAGGAAACTCCGCGGGGAAAAAGCGCCGCCCGGCGGAAGGCCGATCGCCAACGCGACCGCCTTTGCCTGGACCGCCGCTCCATCCAGGGCAAGAGGGTGGGTATGGGTCGGCATGGCCGACTCGCAGGCCCTTTCATAGAGTTCCGGGGACTTGTGGTAAAACAGGCCGACGGGCGCGACCCGCATGGCCGAGCCGTTTCCGAAGGAGCCTCTCCCGCCGAAGAGGGCCGATGCGGCCTCGGAGTACTTTATCCCAACCGCCTGCACCCGGGCGAAAATGGACGGAGGGCCTGAAGCGTATCCCCTCCAGGGCTCGCGGCTGTAATTCGCGTGAAAAATCCGGCCGAGCGGCTCAGGGGCGACGGACCCGCTCTCCACCAGGCACTGAGCGATTCCCAGGGCCATCGCCGTGTCGTCGGTGTAGCGCAGCAGTTCAGCCTTCTCCACCTCCGAATCGAGAAGATCACGGGTGCGGGCGCTGAAAGCCAATTCTCCGACGGCATCGCCAAGCGCCTCTCCGATGAGACACCCCGTAAACCTGGAGAGCAGCGTCGACTGCATCAGCCTCCTATGGAAAACATCGGCCGTGAGATGCACTTGCGGAAAACAGCATCGCTCAACTGGTGCTTCTCGGGCTTTAGGCTTATGGCGGAGCGGATTCTATCCGCGATTTCTTCTTCGGAATTTCCCTGGCGAAGAGGGAGACGCAGATCGGTTTCCTCTCGCGAAAACAGGCAGGTCCGGAGCTTGCCGTCGGCGGTCACACGCAACCTGTTGCAGCTGGGACAGAAGTGGTCGCTGACCGGGCTGATGATTCCGAGCTTTCCAAGGGCGCCCTCGAACCGGTAATGGAGGGCGGGCCCGTTGCTCTCTCCGTTATCTGCGAGCGCCAGCGGAGCAACCCGCCTTAGTCTGGCGAGAATCTCCGGTGCGGGGACGAGCCTTCCTTCAAACTCGGGTTGCTGCCGGAAGGGCATAAACTCGATAAAACGGACATGAAAAGGATATTTGAAGGTCAGGTGGGCAAGGTCTTCAATTTCATCATCGTTGACGCCGTTCATGACCACCGCGTTGAGCTTTATCGGGGAGATGCCGGCTTCCTGCGCGGCCATGATGCCTTCCCATACCCGGCTGAAGCGGTCGCTTCTGGTTATCAGTGCGTACTTTTCAGGCTTGAGCGTGTCCAGGCTCACATTGATGCGCTTGATTCCCGCATCGCGCAGTCCCCGGGCGAAATCGGAAAGAAGGACTCCGTTTGTGGTGATGCTGAGGCTCCTGATTCCGGGAATCCGCGAGATCCGTTCGCAGAGGGTCAGGACATCCTTCCTGACAAGAGGCTCACCTCCCGTAATCCGGATCTTCGACATGCCCATTCCCGCGACGATTTCGGCGAGCCTGACAAGCTCTTCGTAGCGAAGAATGTCCGCGTGATCGATCTTGGGAACGCCGTGTTCCGGCATGCAGTATGTACAGCGCAGATTGCACCTGTCGGTTATGGACAGCCTGAGGTAGTCTATTTTTCGTTTGAACGAGTCGGTAGGAGGAGCAACCATTGGGTGATTCCGCCCGTGTTGGAATGTGAATATCCCGGATGCAGCCGGCCGCGAATCTATTCATAACACCCGTTTGTTTTTATACAAACAGAAAAAAACCTCCTCCGGCGTGTCCCTGACAGGATTCCTTCAGGACACGCATTTTATGTCCAAAAGGGGCGTACCGTCGAGAGCGTCGATGCCGGTTACGTGCAAGGTGGTCCCCACGATCCGGACGATTTCCACGGTATCCAGGGAGATCGGGTTTGGGCGATCCGGGCTGCGGGTCGAGAAGACCCCGCGAAGGGGACGCGAAAGGTCGTGCCTCGGATGAACCTGCAACACATCGCGCTCCGCAAGGTGCATCCAGTACAGGATTACGATCTTCTGCCCCGGCTTGAGGCCGAGGAACGCGTCGCTGTATGCCTCGTCCACGACCAGTTCTCCTTCCGCGGCAGCCTCGCTCCCCTGCCTGGGGGCCTGCTCGCGTTCCGCAAAAGGGCTACGGATGAAGCCGATCGGCCTCAGGACTATTTCTTCCACCACCGATTGCAGCGTCATGACTCACCTCGTCTTGTCCGGTTTGATGCCGAATTGCGTTCAAGATAGAACCAATGGAAAAGAGCGGGGACAACGATTTCTCCCGCCTCCCTCATGTTCGGCCCGCCGCAAGCGCCGAAATGAGCAGCGCAGCTGCGTGCGGGGTGTGGGGAGCAGGCTCCCCGCGGTCTGAAAGCTTGTTATCATCTTGAACGCTCCGCATTGGCATGGTCCATCGTTTCCGGGGAACTCACACACTGCCTTCGAGCCGTTCGGACAGGAGCGTAAAGCGCGCCTGCGTGCGATTGTTCTTGATCGCAATCGCGAGCGCCTTCTTCGAGCCGACGATCACGACGAGCTTTCTTGCCCGGGTCACCGCAGTATAGATAAGATTGCGCTGAAGCATCACGAAGTGTTGTGTCAGCAGCGGAAAGATAACGGCCGGGTATTCGCTTCCCTGCGACTTGTGAATGCTCACGGCATAGGCAAGCACGAGTTCGTCGAGTTCGGCGAAGTCGTAGGCGACGCTCCGGCCGTCGAATTCCACGCACAGCTCCTGCGCCTCCTGGTCGATCCGGCGAACGCGGCCGATATCTCCGTTGAAGACTTCCTTGTCGTAGTTGTTCCTTATCTGCATCACCTTGTCGCGCACGCGAAACGTCCGGCCTCCGCGCTCAAGGGTGATGCCTCGGGGATTCAGTGCCTCCTGGAGCGCGCTGTTGAGGTTCTGAGCGCCGACCGTTCCCCGGTGCATCGGGCTCAGCACCTGCACGTCCTCCAGGGGGTCCAGCCCGAAGTGTCGAGGAACCCTTTGCGTGCAAAGCTTTACGATGGTTTCAACCGCCTGCTCCGGGTCCTCTCGGCCGATAAAATAGAAATCTTCCCTCTGCCCGGTTTCCGTGCGCAGGTCGGGGAACTCCCCCTTGCGAATGCAGTGCGCGTTGGTGATGATGCGACTCTGGCTCGCCTGGCGGAAAATCTCGGTGAGCCTGATCACGGGAAACTTTTCCGAACCTATGATGTCTCCGAGTACGTTGCCGGGGCCGACCGAGGGAAGCTGGTCCGAATCGCCGACGAGTATGAGGACGGCCTGAGGCGGGACCGCCTTTAGCAGGTGGTGCGCGATGACGGTATCCATCATCGATGTTTCGTCGACAATCACCAGGTCCGCCGAAAGGGGTTTCTGCTCGTTGCGCTGGAATCCGCCCGCCTGCGGGCTGAACTCGAGCAGCCGGTGGATCGTCGCCGCCGGATGGCCCGTTGCTTCGGACAGTCTCTTGGCGGCCCGGCCCGTCGGCGCGCAAAGGCAGACCCGGGCGCCCATCCGGGAATACACGGACAGAATGGCGAGAATCAGGGTCGTCTTGCCGGTGCCGGGACCGCCCGTGATGACGATCACCTTTTCGGACAGCGCACGCTTGACGGCTTCCTCCTGCAGCGGGGCAAGCGAGAAGGGAAGCCTCCCCCGAAGCCACTCCACGGCTTTTTCGGTATCCACCCTGGCCCTGAGCCGCCGATAGTCCCTCACGACGCGGAGCCGCCCCGCCAATCCCGTTTCCGCCGCGTGGAAGGATCTCAGGTATATCGCCCGATCGCCCCCGAAAGACTCGGCGGCAGCCCCCCCAAGGCTTTCCTCTTTTATCCGCTTGTCCCCCCCCAGCCGCGCAAGAGCCTCCTCGAGCACTTCCGGCCCCATTTCGAGCGTCTTGCGACATCGCTCCAGCAGCAGATCGGCGGGAAGGCAGACATGCCCCTCGTCCGCCGCCTCGTGGAGCACATAGAGTATGCCCGCCTCGGCGCGCATGGGGGAATCGGTCTGGAATCCGAGGTTGCGGGCAAGCCTGTCGGCCGTGAGGAAGCCGATTCCGCTGACCTCCATCGCAAGGCGGTAGGGGCTTTCTTTGACGATCCCGACCGACTCCTGGCCGTACTGCTTGAAGATGCGCACGGCGAGCGCCGCACTCGCGCCGTTTGCCCTGAGGAACACCATGAGGGAGCGTATCTCCCGCTGTTCCTCCCATGCCTTCTTTATCCCCGAAATGCGGTGCTTCCCGATTCCGTCGACTTCCCGCAGACGCCCGGGTTCCCGTTCTATGACGTCGAGCGTGGCCTCGCCGAAGCGGGCGACTATCCTTTCGGCCATTTTCGGCCCGATGCCGCGTATCAGGCCCGAGCCCAGGTATTTTGTTATGCCGACAACCGTGGACGGAGCCGAAGACTCATAGCGCTGCACCTGAAACTGACGGCCGAAATGGGCGTGCATTCCCCACTGCCCTTCCATCAGGAGCGTCTCGCCGGGGGTAACCGATGCGAAATTCCCGACGGCGGTGACCAGGTCTCTTTCCCCCGGCACCTTGAGCTTGATTACGCTGTATCCGTTTTCCTCACTGGTGAAGGTGATCCGCTCCACCACTCCCTGCAGCCTGTTATCCATATTTTTGTCAGACGTCGATTTTATTCCCCAAAGTGCTAAACAATGCCTTTACGCTCGTGTATA
>JAJFVB010000250.1 GCA_021372055.1 Desulfobacteraceae bacterium
TCCGGGAAATAGCGGCCGTCGCAAAAAGATAGACTGCGGGCACGCGGGTTGTTCGCTTTCAGGTTTTGACCTGCGCGTACAGCCCGTGCCCGTAAATCATTTTTCCGCAGGCGGTTTGCCGCTGCGAAGCAGTTCGACGTATTTTGCCATCGTCGGCAGATTGCGGCAGAAACGGTGCGACGCGAGCGTCTCGTACAAAGGACCCGTGTCGTAGCCGATCCTGTGGAGCGTGATCGTCTCCTCCTTTGAGTCGTAGACAACCGAGTTTGCCGCGGGAATTCCGTCTCGATAGGGTCCTCCCACGCTTCCCGCCTTGATCCAGTACCGCGATTTTTCCTCGATTCGAATGCGCAGGGATTCGTCCCGCGCTCCGTGACGGTGGATAACGACATCGCCCGCATCCGGCAATTCATAAACGGCGGGGATGTGATCGTGCCCGCTGAAAATCAACCGGTCCGGATAGTCCCGCCATGCGGGAATGAAGCCGCGAAGGGCTTTTTCGTCCAGATAGTCGAAGCACCGGATCGAGGGTTCTCCGGTTCCGGAGGGCAGAACAAACGGCGCGTGATGAACGACCGTGAAAGCCTCACTCCGAATCGCAAGGGGCAGGCCGAGCAGAAATTCAATCGCCCCCGGGACGGGAAAGATCAGACCGGCGTTATAGGCCGTAGCCTGCATCCGGTCGATTTGTTCCGGGCGGTCGACAATGGCGCCCGCGATGAGCAGATCGTGATTGCCGGCAACGGTCGGAAATCCGGCCGCGCGGATTCTCTCCAAAGTCCTGTCGCCGAATGGAAGCCATCCGGCCAGGTCCCCGAGGCAGTAGACCTCATCGGGTTTGATCCGGTCCATGTGCTTCATACACGCTTCGAGGGCGTACGCGTTACCGTGGAGATCCCCGAAAAAATAGACTCGCATGGCCCCTCCGGTCAGCTTCCGTTGTTATTGTCCATCCGGACCCGTCGGATACGGCGTGAACCGCTCCCTGCAGGTCGGTCCTGTAGGCCGGCAGTTGCCGGTCGGCGCACCTCTTGAGCACCGTTTGCGCCGGGAATCCGTAACGGTTCTCATAACCGCACGAAAAAACAATTGCCTGCGGGCGAAGCGTGTCGAGTAGTTCCTCGCAGTTGGAGTGCTCGCTTCCGTGATGGGGTGAGACCAGGAGCACGCGCTTTTTCGCATCGAAGCGCGAGAGGATCTGTCTTTCGACGTCGCGCCCGATATCGCCCGGCAGGACCACCGCCGTCTCGCCGAAAGCAATCTCAATCACCATTGACGTGGAATTCAGGTCTCGCGCCGTGTCCTCATGAGGTCCCCTGTCAGGGTGGATTACCCGTACCCGGGAACCTCCGACGTGTGCCTCCTTCCGCAGGGCGGGGAAGGCCCGCAGGGGGATTCCCCGCCGAAGGGCGATTTCATCGAGGCTCATCGACCCCTTCTTCCCTCTGCCGCCGATTGTTCCGGAACCGTCAGTCCAGAACGAACCGGTGTCGAAATTCCCCAGGATGAAACGAAGCCCGTTGCGGTGGTCCGGGTGATCGTGGCTGAGAACGACGTGACCGATCCGGCGGATCCCTTCGTGCCAGAGGAAAGGCGCGAGCACCATCCGTCCGATATCGAAGGAGTCATCCGGGAAACCTCCGCCGTCCACAAGCATCGTCTCCCCGGAGGGAAAACGGATCAGCGTGGATGTGCCCTGCCCGACGTCAATGACGTCCACCTGCATTACGGGCGCATTCCCGCCCGAGTAGCCGCTCCAGACAGCCGCTCCGCAAAAGAGGGCGGCAACGGCTGCCAGCCCCGCAAGCCGCATTCTTCGCGGTATCGGAATGAAAGCCGCGATTATAACTGCGTAGAGCGCGAGAAGCGAGGCCGGGGAAAGGCTGCCCGCCCAGAAATAGCTCCAGGAAAAGCTCCCGAACCATTCCATAAGCCGAAGACAGCCCCACAGCAGATATTTGCCCGCAATGATGAAGGGATAGGCAAGGTGTTCGCTTATGGAGAAAACGGCGACGCTGATAAGGCCCCAGGGAAGTATTACGAAACCTATCAGGGGCACCAGAACGATGTTTGCCAGAAATCCCGAGAGGGAAACGCCGTGGAAGTAATACACGCTCAGGGGAAGCACGAGAATATTGACCGCAATCGTTACCCGGAATGCGTCTTCGAACAGGTGCAAGATTTTGCACCAGGCTGTTTGCCGGTCCGGAGCGGGACGGAGGCGCGAGATCCCGAACCTCTTCAGCTTTGGATAGATCAAAATTATCGACAGGACACATGCGAAACTGAGCTGGAAAGAGATCTGCCCGATGCTGTTCGGGTCTGCCAGCAAGATGACGAAGGCCGCGAAAGCCACGGTTGTGAGCGAATCCGTCGAACGGCACCAGAATGCGGCCCCGAAACACACCGCCAGCATCAGCACCGACCTCCAGATTGGAGGAACCCCGAAGCCCGCAAGAAATCCGTACGTCACCGCGCATGCGAGCGCGGGCCAGACCGCGATTTGCCTGTCGCTTATCCGGTTGAGAACGTCCGGATGCGTGAAGCGCAGCATCAAGCGCACGAGGGAAAAGACAAAAACGCTCACGAGTCCCAGGTGCAGTCCGGACACGGAGAGCAGGTGATTGAGTCCGGTCCTGTTGATCAACTCCAGCCTGTCCCGGTCCATGAAGTTCTGGTAGCCCAGGATCAAAGCGGCGTAGAAGGAGGCGGAATCCCGATCCAGGGTTTCCTTGAACCAGAAAAGCGTCTTTTGGCGGAACCGCTCTATGCACCGCCTGAGCGAGCTCAAAGCGGAGAGGAAAGAACCGCGCTCGGGCGGAAGCGCAACCAGGAACGTTTCGTCCTTCAGGTACGCCTGTGCCTGCAAGCCTTTCTCCGCCTGGTACCGGACATAATCGAACGCGCCCGGATTCCTGAAGCTTCGGAACTCCTTGAGGGTCGTTC
>JAJFVB010000256.1 GCA_021372055.1 Desulfobacteraceae bacterium
GGCCTGCGGTGCTTTTTGCGGCTTCCGCAGCCCGCATGGCCAGATTTCTCACTTCATCGGCAACGACGGCAAATCCGGCCCCTGCTTCTCCGGCCCTCGCCGCCTCCACGGCCGCGTTGAGCGCAAGCAGGTTGGTCTGGAACGCAATTTCATCTATTGTCTTGATAATTTTGGATGTTTCTTCGCTGGCCTTGGAAATCTCTCCCATTGAGGTCGTCAGTTTGGTCATGATCTCGGCGGATCGGGAGACCGCCATCTTCGTGTTGGACATCAACTGGTCGGCCTGATGGGCGTTGTCGGCGTTCTGCTTGGTCATGGAAGACATTTGCTCCAGAGACGATGAGGTCTCCTCGATGGACGCGGCCTGATCGGAGGCTCCTTCCGCAAGAAGCTGGCTCGAAGAGGAAACCTGAGTCGCGGCCTCGGAGACGTCGTTTACGCTCTTGTGCATTGAGGAGAGTGACCTCAGCATGGGGCGCACGAGGGATTTTGCAAGAAAGTAGCCCAGGATCGTCATCAGGAAGCCGATGGACAGGACGGTTATCAGGACCGCTTTTATAACGGTCCGGCATGCCCTCTCTATGAATTTGCGCTCATTGCCGACGAACATCATCCCGGCGATCTTTCCGTCGGCGCCGATGATGGGCCAGTACGCCGTGTTGTAGACCTGCCCGGCGATCGTGTTTGTGGTGAGAAATTTGCCGCCTTTTCGGAGCACGGTTTCAATTACCTGGGGATTGTCCATTTTTGTGCCGATGAGGCGGTGTCCGTCCTTTTCGATGGTGGTCGACACCCGCTCGTCACCTTTGAAGATGGTACATTCGGCCATGAAACGGCTTTTCATGGCGTCAACGAATTTGGAGGAACCGGTCAAATCGATGCCGGGAGTAATGGTCCCGACCAGACGTCCCTGGAACTTGACGGGTGCGCCCGCCCGGAGGGAAAACTTTACGACCGTTCCCTCTTCAAGTCCCACGGATGCCTCACCCGCAACGGCTTTCTTGACGTTTATCTGGTTTGCGACACTGTCTCCGGCCTTCTCGGAATGTCCTCTCGCCACGACCTTTCCTTCAGCATCGGCGATAGTCAACACCTCGAGGCCGTTTATCGTCATCAGTTCCTTGCCCAGACCCTGCAGGAGCTTGGTGTCTTTTTTGCTGAGAGCTTCAGCAAGATCGGGACGGGAGGCAAAAGAAACCGACAGTTTCTTTACCTTCTCCAAGAGATCGTCCAGGGTGCCCTGGATAGCTGTTGCCGTCAGTTCTATCCTTGCCTCGGCCTGTTCGTCGAACGACTTCTCAAAAAAGTAATAGGCAGAATAAAATGTGGCGCCGCCGACGATTATAGTGGTGAACAGTACCAGTGCGACTATTCTTCCCGAAAATGTAAGTTTCATTCTGCTATGTCCTTGTCCCCTTGATGGTGAGATAGTCGCGTTGTGCCGAGAACCTAATGGGTGCTCCATGCGAACTCCAGGCGTGTAAACACCGATTGCCCTGCGCAATCGCGGAAGATCCAACCTTTATCTGAACCTTGAACACGCGGATGCGGCGCGTTTCGCGGTTGTTGCATCCACATATGTGCATTCGGATTATTTTTCCTAAAAGTTTAATGAAATTATTAGTCAATAAACGAAATTGCTTTTGATACATCCTGAAAATCGCTTCATCTTCCAGGCATCAGCCCCAATCCGCGCGCTCTGGCGCTCGCGGCCGGCCAACGGCCCGCCGCAAGCGCCGAAATGAGCAGCGCAGCTGCGTGTGGGGCGTGGGGAGCTGGCTCCCCACGGTCTGAAAGCTTGGTATCATCTCGAACGCTCAGAAGATCGAGTTCCTGTTACTAATACCTTCATAAATTGCCGGACATCGAACAGGGCTGGAAACGCTGGCTGTACGTGTCTTTCTCGTGACCATGCCCAGCAGCATGTTCGCTAATCAATGAAGGTCTTAGTAAGCCTGGAGCGATAGACAGTATCTTGATATGCAACGAAAGTTGCATGAATATAACGCTAAAGATGACATATCCATGAAACTTTTTCCTTATTGCAATCCTCTTGGACACTGTTAAGATGATATCCACCAGATCAGATATTGACTGTCGATTCTTCCGTCTGGTCTACATTACCTCCGCGAAGTATTGTTTCCACCATTACCCAAGTCAGCAATAGCCTGCTTCATTTTCCAAAACCCTCAACAGTAAGGAGAACAGAATGAAAAGACGGATTTTGCCGCTTTGTATTTGCTTACTCTTTCTGACAGCTCCGTTACTCGCCGCAGAAGAAATTCCTCTTTGCGAGATGCCGGGCTGGGACGTCGCGGATAACGGTTTTGTCAGCTATTTTGCGACATACCTCGACTCCAGGCATTATAATTACAAAGATTTCGGTAATATATCCAACGCGGAAGGTGGAGTGAAATTAGAACTCGAACTGAACGAGACTACTGCCGCAAGCGTTACGATTGATAAGGTGGAATTTTCAAACCTCACCACCGGCGAAAGCCATATCTGTACCCCTGCTCATTATATCGAACCTTCTGGCCTCAGGTTAACCGAGTACTCGGTATGGCTTGGATATCCCCGGCAAATTGTTGGAGATTGGAAGTTGCTTGTATCATCGGGGAGCACGATTTACTATTATGATTTCACACTCGGGGACGATTTGTTGCAGAAAAAGGCTAAGCCGCCGGCGCCAACGATATCCGTAAGCAAAGTGAAAAAGAATGGAGTGGTGACAGCCTATAACGTAACCGCTACCAGTTCGAGCCCATCTCTCAAAGGATATACCGTAAGAGTGAAGGTCCTTGAGGATAACCCGGACGATACTCTGTATTATTCTGGAAAAACGGTGGCCACGGGCAGTTCGGTGAAAATTCAGGTGCCGAGTTGCCTGACCAGTGCCAACGGACAGGATTGCGACCTCACCGACAACCTGGCAAGAGTGGAGGTCAAAAACACCACGGGATTGCCATGGGAAGTCTATCGAGGATGCAATGCCTATGCATATCCGGCAAGGACTATGCAATACTTCAAATTCCCCGTCAAATGATGAAAGGGGCCTCACCCGGCTTTTGCCGATTTGTCCGAACCAAAAATCTACGGCGTGAGGCCGTGGCGGTAAAATAGGCCGCGCAGGAGCGCCGGGGCGCGTGAGGAGTCGCGCCCCCCCCGGGCACTGTTCCCCACATCCTGCCCGGGGCGGAAACTGTCTT
Organism: Desulfobacteraceae bacterium; assembly: GCA_021372055.1. Classification (GTDB taxonomy): domain Bacteria; phylum Desulfobacterota; class Syntrophobacteria; order Syntrophobacterales; family Syntrophobacteraceae; genus SbD1. Next base: position 3,210 of record JAJFVB010000256.1, read on the forward strand.
TTTTCGACTAATGCTCCTCTATCTTTTCAAATACCCCGCCCCCGTTCCGGTTAAGCTCTGGAATGGTGACACTTTTCGCCTTGCCCCCCGGGCTCAAGCTGAAATGTCAGGAGGGGACCGTCGCCGATTCCCGTGTCCTGCGCCCGAAAAGCATCCCGGTCCCAATGGCTGAGATTCATTTGATCGTCAGGCTTGTGCGTCAGAAATGCCGTGAGCCGGTCCCCTTTCTCCACAATAAGGCGGGCGAGGGGCATGAAGGGCATGGCGTTATCCTTTCAACAGGGAGAATATCACCTCGGATGAGCATATCGCGTCAGCTTGCATGCCATGGTCGGAATTTCTGCAATATGAGGGTCATGACGACTGTTGGAATGCCGGCCGGATTCGGACCGGCCGCACCGGCATCGTGGAATCCAAACGACTGATAAAGCCCCCTTGCGGGCCTCCCGGTTTCTACTGTCTCATCGAAAGTCGTTACCGTAATCGGTCTTGTATGATCCAAGCGGCTGATGGCCTCGGACAGAAGGGCAGAGCCCATTCCCTGTCCCCGACTCTGTTGAGCGACCGCGAACCAGACGATTTCGTTTGCTTCTTTTGAAATGACAATGCCGCCGTGGAAAAGATCGCTTCTCTGGTCCTCCCCCCCTCCCTCCGTGACGCAGAAGGCATTCTCCTCAAGGATAGCCTTCCTCAAACCGTCACAGAAGATCGGATCATCGACCATGGGGCCAAATGAGGGCTCTACCTCTTTTGCGAGCTTCAGCCAATCGAGGTAGTCATCCGGTGTTGATAGCCGTACTGTCTTCATGGTCCCTCCGGCCCCCTGTAGAGCAACTCCTGATGGGTGTGATAGGCCTAAGGCTAAGGGTATCCGGCGCCTTTGGGCAGTTCATACCCATACCGTGCCGGGTCGCTCAGGACCGCCTTGATCGCCAGGATCCTGAAAACGTAGCGCTCGGTTTCCTGTGGCAGCATCATGTGATAGAAATCCCTGGCGCCCTGTGCCCGCGATTCATCCATAATACGTTTCTCACTGTAATTGTAAGCGGCCAGGACGAGGGGCCAGCTGTTGAAACTGCGGTAAAGATCCGCCAGGTACTGGAAAGCGCCGTCGGGGGAGACCGCAAAGTCGTAGCGCATGTCCGCCGATTTTTTCTTCTCCGGGGTGTTCAACGGAGGCTCGCTCTCGGCAATGGCGACATACTTCAAGTCCTCGGGCAGGTTGAGGCGCCGGAGGCGTTCCTCGATCCATGGGAAATAGCGCCCCTTGCGTTTTAACCACCGGTAAACCTGCGCATGGTTGTACACGACGAGAGTGAACTCTTTGTCGAATCGCTCCCGGACGTCCTCCTGTCCCAGGGGGACGGGCTCTCCGCAGAAATCGATCTTGTCGGGCGAAGGATAATAGGCGGCCATGACAGAGCCCTGATACGCCGGCCGCTGGACCGGTCCCGGTGCGACCGTTTTTTCCGTCCGGGCCGCCGCTTGGGGGGGCGGACCCGAGGGGGTGGTACTCCGGGTGGTTGCACAGCCGAATACGCCAGCCGCGATGAAAAGGGCTGTCACAAGGTAGACCAGTCTCCCGAGCCTTGAGCAGTCGATCATGGGGCACCTCCAAATCCGATATTTTCTTTCAAACCCCGAACCGTAGTTTGCGGACGGATTCCTGTCAATAATTTCCGGAAAAACCTCAGAACTGCCAGAGAACATACGATTGTCCAATCGAAGATGCAAGTGATAGGTCCCCGAGTCTTATTCCCCCGCACCGTATCGCCAAAATGAGCCGCGTAGCGGCGAGTGTGTGTGTGGCGCAGTTCCCCACGCTTTTCAAAAAGTCCTTCCTTGCTTTGGCCGCTCGAAACCGCTAAATACCTGTCCGGCAAAGCATGTTGCCCTCTCGGGAGCAGAGTTTATATGGATGTGACTGTTGTTGCGGTGTTCGCCGTCGTATATCTTGGAATGATTCTCGGGAAAATTCCGGGGCTGGCCCTGGATCGAACCGGAATTGCGTTACTTGGGGCCATTTTTTTGCTTGCGATCGGAAAGATTGAGCCGGAAGAAGCCTGGCGGTCTATCGATGTGCCGACCATTGCCTTGCTGCTCGGACTCATGGTGCTGTCGGCCCAGTTTCGGCTGGGAGGCTTCTACGCATACCTGACTCGCCGCCTCGGCGCGATGGCCGTGTCTCCGGGCGTGTTCCTGGCCCTGCTCATAGGGTGCGCCGGATTGCTTTCCGCATTGCTGGCAAACGACATAGTCTGTCTCGCGATGACGCCGGTACTGGTGGAAGCATGCGCAAGCCGGAAGCTCGACCCCGTGCCGTTTCTCCTCGCACTCGCATGCGCCGCAAACGTAGGCTCGGCGGCGACGCTGATTGGCAATCCTCAGAATATGCTCATCGGGCAGAAACTCGGTCTTTCCTTTTCCGGCTACATTGCCGATGCCGGAGTGCCGGTTATCCTGGGGCTTGCCTCGGTGTGGTATGTGATAAACGCGCAGGCGCGGGGCAAATGGGTTAAGGAGACCGTGGCGCCCACCGTCGAAACGGCTCCGTTCGACACATGGGAAACCGGCAAGGGGTTTGTCGTGTTAAGCATATTGGTCGGTTTCTTTCTTTTTTCGCGATTCCCGCGTGACGTTTTGGCCCTGGTTGCGGCGGGGTGGCTGCTGTCGAGCCGTCGAATGGCTTCGAGGAAGATCCTGGGGCTGGTGGATTGGCAGTTGCTGGTTCTGTTCTCCGGGTTGTTCATAGTGAATCATGTCCTGGCCGCTTCCGGAAATTTGGACAGGATCATGACGGTCGTCCGCTCCGCGGGGATAGATATCGATGCTCCCGAGTGGTTTTTCGGGCTCACGGTGCTGCTCTCCAATCTGGTGTCCAACGTACCGGCGACCATGCTGTTGCTTCCTGTGGCGATCCATCCGATGGACGGTCCGATTCTCGCCCTGGCCAGCACCCTGGCCGGTAATCTGCTCATCGTGGGGAGCATTGCGAATATCATCGTGGTGGAGCAAGCCCGGAGACTCGATATCCGAATCACCTGGAAAGATCATGCGCGAATAGGCCTTCCCGTGACGTTCATCACGCTCATGTTTACAGCCGCATGGCTTTGGCTCCGGGCTTCCATCTAGTCTGCGGGCGTGTCTTATCTCTCCCCCGGATCGATGTTCTGATTGAGTCGAAAGAGATTTTCCGGATCGTATTTTCTCTTTATCTCCACGAGACGTTTGTAATTATCCCGGTAGGTAGCCCGAACACGCTCCTGCCCCTCCTCCATCATGAAGTTGACGTATGCTCCTCCTGCCGAATACGGGTGCAATGCGTCCCAATAGTCCCGCGCCCACGCGATAATGCGCTCCTTGTTTGCCGGGTCGGGATCAACTCCGACAATGACTTGAGACCAGAGGCTCTTGCGGAAGCTGAACGCCGTATCAGCGCTTCCGACCCGATGCACGGCACCATCGACGGGATAGAGATGCATGGTGGAAAGCGGCGTCGGGAGCCTGGAGCCGTGCCGCACATGGAGCGAGATTGCCTCGTCGCTCAATTCATTTATAAAATCGCCTTTCCAATACAATTGAAGCCCCGCCGGATAGAGGGCATCGAACAAACTTTGGAGCGCCGGATAGGGCATCGCCCCAAGATGCTCGAAAACCGGCGGGCTGAAGCTGTGTACGGGGCCGAACACCTCTTCCGATTCTTCCAACGGGCCGGAAAAACACCAGACAATGCCGCACAGCTTCCGGCCGTGCAGCTCTTCCGGAAAGGAAGGAGCGGGCGGCACGGTGAGGAATGCGAAAAATCCGCTGAGTTCATCCGGCGCCCCCGGGAGGAACTCGCGATACCAGCGAAGCAAGTCCTCCGCCTGCTCCATCGGCCACAACATTATGCCCGCATAAACCGTATGTACCGGATGAAGGCGGAAGAGAAACGATGTGACGATGCCAAAGTTGCCGCCTCCGCCCCGAATGGCCCAAAAGAGATCGGGATTCTCATGCTCACTGGCCTTTACAAAGCGCCCGTCGGCAAGCACCATGTCGACGGAGAGCAGGTTGTCGATGGTCAGGCCGAACTTGCGGGTGAGATAGCCATGCCCGCCGCCGAGGGTGAGACCGCCCACGCCCGTTGTCGAGACGACGCCGCTCACGGCTGCCAGTCCGAAGGCATGAGTCGCATGATCCACATCGCCCCACCGGCAACCGGGTTCCACCCGTACCGTCCGTTCGACCGGTTCGACGCGTATTCCTTTCATAAGGGACAGATCGATTACCAACCCATCATCGCACATGCTAAGACCCGGGCCGTTATGACCTCCTCCCCGCACGGCAATCCTCAATCCGTGTGTGCGGCCAAAGTTGACGGAAGCGATCACGTCGGCCACATCCGCGCATTGTGCGATCAACCCGGGATGTTTGTCGATCATTGCGTTATGTATACGGCGCGCCTGATCATAGTCCGCATCGGCGGGCTCGATCAGTTTACCGCGAAGACTCTTCCTGAAATTTTCAACAATACCGGCATCCAGCATCGGAGTTTTCCTTTCCTCCAGGTTCGATCACGCCTCGTCCATTTCTCATGCCCCACAGTGAAGATAAGGCTTTGCCCGGAGAGTTTATATGGGGATAGTATTTTCCGGTTTTCTCTGGAACGTCGGCACAAGTTGCCCTGGAGCGGATCCGGCCCCGTTTCTTAGGATTTTTTGCCAAACGCGGTATTCTCGGTCCGCGCCGGCCGTATCTTCTCGGAAAAAAGCATTTCGGCAACCTGGAGCGCTTCACGGGCGTCCAGGCAAAAAACCTCTTGCAGGTTCACCTTCATCTTCCCCGTCCAGCTGTCCCAATGCTCCTTCGTACAGAAGAAGTTCATGATATTTCAGCAGCTTGTGGCCCAGTTCCCGACCTTGTTCAGATCGACGTGAAGAACATGGGTTCCCGGGCTGGATAGTTCGGCAATTCTGCCGCCCTTTACGCGGACAAGAATCGGCTGGCCGCATTCGCTGCAAATCGATTGGATCGAGGTGTCCTGCTCAAAGGTGAAAGTGGCTCCCAGCGCGTCAATGGCGCACATGGCGTGAAACGAGCGGCCGTCTGCAAGGCGGACGGCATGATTGGTGGGCAGGGACGAAACGGGGTAGATGAAATTGACGTTGTCTTCCTGGTCAAGCACCACCGCGCGTTTTTCGATCAGCCTCCCTGCAAGGTTGCGGATGTTGCCGTTGCCGGAATGCTCCGGAGTATTCCGGCTGAGGTTGAAGGGGCATCCGGTGCGGAGGGTATACTCCATCAGCCACCTGCGAAGTGAGTTTTCCTCAGGGGTGAGCCTGGATGCAATGCTCTCGATTTCGAGTCGTTCAGCGGGGTAGAACCTGAAGCGTGTCATTTGGCTCCTCTAAATGAAGCGGTCGGGCGGCGTAACATACGGAAACCTTGCGATGCGCCCGACAGCGGACTATGCGGGATGCATTCGCGTATCTCCCGGCTATGCCTCTCCCGTCCGGCAAAGCGGTATGATTTTTCTCTCATCCTGCGGGGGCGATACCCGGTCGTCATATCCCCCTTTCAACACATCCCTGAGCTTGCGCACGTAGTCGCCGTACGTCCTGTCATCGCGCTTTCGGGGCCGGCTCAGCATTATGAGCCGGTCATCGGCAATCTTCCCGCCATGCGTGCTCAAGACGATGACCCGGTCGCTGAGGTATACCGCCTCATCGATATCGTGCGTAACCATCAGCACGGTCGTGCGGTCCCTCAGCCAGATGGCTTCGAGCTCTTCCTGGAGCATCTGCCTCATCTGGTGGTCCACCGCGCCCAGGGGTTCATCCATCAGAAGAACGCGCGGGCTGCAGGCAAGGGCCCTGATGACGGCGGTTCGCTGCTTCATGCCCCCGGAGATCTGCCCCGGATAGAGATGGTCGTGTCCCTCCAGGTGAGCCAGTGAAAGGAGGTTATTGAGCCGTTCTTTCTGCTCGGCTTTGGGGACCTTCAACTGCTTC